>NZ_CP137549.1:2750000-3100000 GCF_033335955.1 Streptomyces sp. N50 | reverse complement strand
AGCCCTGCACGGCCAGCAGGAGGGAGCAGGCGGCGGACCCGGCGGTGCCGGTGAGATAGACGCGGCGCCGGTCGGTCCGGTCCGCCCAGGCGCCCGCGAACAACCCGAAGCCGATCATCGGCAGGGCCTGCGCCACGCCGACCGCACCGGTCCACACCGTGCTGCGCGTCATGTCCCAGACCTGGTACATGACGGTGACCATGGTCATGAAGCTGCCGAGCGTGGACACCGTCCGCCCGATCAGCAGCCGCCGGTACACCGGGGACGTCCGCAGCGGCCGGACGTCGATCAACGTACGGGCGAGTGCGGGGCTCATGAGGGCATGACGGGGCGCGGGGCGGGGTGAGGGGGCACCGGGGGACCCTAAGCCGCAGGCAGCCGGGGCCGCCAGTCGTTTACGCGGAGTCGTTGAGCAGCCGCGCCAGGTGATCGTGACCGGCGGCCAGCAGTCCGGGGAGCGGGGCGGCGGCCTCGTACCACCGCTTCTCGTACTCCCAGCACAGCCAGCCGTCCCACTCGTGCCGGGCGAGGACCTCGACGCACTCGGCGAGCGGGAGGACACCGGCGCCGAGCGGCAGCGGGGTGGTGTCGGCGGCCGAGGCGATGTCCTTGACCTGCACGTATCCGAGATACGGGCCCAGCGCGGCGATCGTCTCCGACGGTTGCTCGCCACCGAGCCAGGTGTGCATCACGTCCCACAGCGCCCCGGCCTGCCGGTGCCCGACCGGGCCGAGCACGCGCAGCGCGTCCGCGCCGGTGCGGTGCGAGTCGTGGGTCTCCAGCAGGACCCGTACGCCGAGGTCGGCGCCCCACTCCGCCGCCGTACCGAGCCGCCGCGCGGCCGTGGCGTCGGCCTCCTCCACGGACTGCTCGGTGCCGCCGCCGGGAAAGACGCGGACGAAGGGCGCGCCCAAGTCCCGTGCCAGTTCCAGCAGTTCACGGATCTCGGCGAGTACGGGGGCGTCGTCGCCCGGTGCCGCCACCCGCGCATACCCCGCGAGGCCCAGGACTTCGACCCCGGCCGCCTTGAACTCGGCGACCACGTCGGCCCGTTGGGCGGCGTCGATACCGGGGTGCACGGGCTCCTCGGGGTGCGCGCGCAACTCGACGCCGTGGTAACCGTGCGTGACGGCGAGGTCCAGGACATCGGTCACGGGGAGGCCGGGGACACCGAGGGTGGAGAAGGCGAGCTTCATGCCACGGACCCTACTCGTCACCGCTCACTACTGCCGCTGGTGCAGGTCGAGCCGCCAGTCCTGGCCGACGAGATCCTGGCCGAAGGAGCGGTGCGGCTTCTCGGCGCTGAGGACGAAACCGTGCCGCTGGTAGATGCGGCGGGCGGCGCCGAGGATGTCGTTGGTCCACAGCACGAGGTCGCGATAACCGACCCCGCGCGCGAACTCGACGACAGCGGCGACGAGTTGATCCCCGATCCGCAGCCCGCGCGCGTCGGGCTCGACGAGCAGCAGCCGCAGCCGGGCGGTACCCGGGGCGTCGTCCCGCACGCACATCACGCACCCCACCGGCCGCCCGTCCAGCTCGGCGATCCACACCCGCTCCAGATGCGGATCGTGATCCTCGGCGAAATCGGCGACGATCCGCGCCACGAGCCCTTCGTAGTCGGCGTTGAAGTCGTACTCGGCGGCGTACAGCGCGGCGTTCCGCTGCACGATCCAGCCGAGGTCCCCGGGCCCGGGCTCCCGCAGCACGACGTCCTCGGGCCGGGACCGCCGTACGTCGTCCGAGCCTCCCGAGCCCCCCGAACTCTCCGTGTCCTCCGACAGGATGGTCCGTACGGTGTGCAGCGCCTCGGCGAGCCGCGGCCGGTCGGCCTCCGGCACGGTCGCGAGCAGCGCTCCGACGGATTCGTCCGCCCGCTCCGCCAGCAGCGCGGCGGTCTCCCGCCCCCGCACGGTGAGCGTGACCTGCCGCCGCCGCGGATCCCGCTCCGAGGGCGCCCGCTCGACCAGCCCGTCCTGCTCGAACCGGTTCAGGATCCGGCTCAAGTACCCGGCGTCGAGGGAGAGTTCGGCACGGAGATCGGCGGCGTCCGTGCCAGGGGAGTGCGCGAGTTCGTACAGGACGCGGGACTCGGTGAGGGTGAACGGGGCGTAGAGGTGGCGGCTGTAGTCGAGGGCGCCGATGACGTTCGTGTAGAAGCGGTTGAAGGCGCGGATGTCCTGGACAGTCATGATCGATCCCCGGTGCTCGCTCAGGGTAGTTGACTCAGTCAGAGGTATTGCGGTTCTGACGGTAGTACCGGGAAGGGCCGCGCGTCCATGGTTCCCGACAGCGGACGCGGCCGCCCGAGCAGCGGACTAGTCCCACCAGAACCGCCACTGATGCCGCCCCACCAGCCCGTTCGCGTACTCCGGGAACGGCGTCGGCGGATCGTCCACGATGTTGTCCGCGGTCGACAGCACGTGTTCCAGGGCGAGTTGCTCCGCGTGCGGGACATCGAGCGGCGGCCGGGCCACCGACACGGTCAGCGCACCCCCGAACCCCGAAACGACCCGCGCCCCGAACCGCTCCTCCCAACTCCGCAGCAGCGCGGTCAACAGGGGAAGCGGAGCCTCGGCCGCCCACCCGACGATCGCCGGTACATCGGCGCTACGGCGCGCGGGCACGAGGGCCAACTGGCAGGTGTGCACAAAGGGTTCGTCCCCGAGCAGTTCCTCTACGGCCCGCTGGGCGGCCTGCGCCGCGCTCACCCCGGCACCCGTGTCGGCCCCGCCCGCCGCGAGCCCGGGCCAGCTCTCGAAGGGCGGCCCCGGGTCGTGCGGCCAGGGCTCGACGTACTCCCGGACGTCGTCCGGCACGCTGTCCGGCAACACGTCGGCCGCCGCCGGATTGGACCAGTACGGCAGCCGCCGGCGGCGATATTCGGCGAAGTCCGCCGCGAGCACGGCATCGAGCCGGATCGCGTCGACCTCACTCAGGTCCTCGGGCCGGTGGGGATCATCCCGCCAGCAGATGAACGGATAGAGCCCCGTGACGTCGGCGGACTCCAGCAGCCGGGGCCACAACTCGACGAGATCGTCGGGCAGTTCGTCGGAGAACCACACCTCCACGTCTCCTCGCGGCTCGAAGCGGCCGGAGGGCAGGGGCGGTTCGGCGGGAAGGGGGAAGGTCATGGCGGGACGATAGGGGGAGGTACTGACAACGGCGCCGGGGGAGTGGCGGATCCGGGATCTCCAGCCGTCATCAAGGACACCGGGACAAGGCGGACGTCCCCTCTTCCCTGTCCCTTCCCCGCCCTCGCCCTCCCTCGTTACCGCCCCGGCCGCCCGACCCGGCCCGCGAGAAAGGCGTCCTCGGCCGCGTAGTCGAAGTACTCCGCGAAGTAACCGTCGTCGACGGGTGGTCGGCCGTTCCTGGCCGCTTCCACCAGCCGGTCGAGTGCGGGCGCGATCGTGGTCGCGCAGGTACCGGCCGGCCGGTAACCGAGTGCCGTGGCGGCGGAGGTGTCGAGGAGGATCGGGTGCGGGGAGTCCCAGGGGGTGCGGCCCAGGCCGGCCGGTGCCGTGTCGTCCAGCAGGACCTCCTCCCACTCATGGCCCAGGTGTTCCGCGATCGCCCGGCAGATCTCCAGCGCGGCGGGCGCGTCCGGATCGGCGCAGTTGAGGACGCGGGTGCCGGGCCGCTCGGCGACCGTCTCGATGAGCGCGGCGAGATTCGCGGCGGCGGTGGTGTGGACGACCCCGGCGCCCCGATCGGCCAGCAGCAGGACCCTACGGCCGTCCAACACCCGCTTGACCACGGCCCATTCACGCGCCGGGGACGCCCCGACCCCGTGGATCTGCGAGGCCCGCAGCACGCTGACGGGCAACCCGCTCTCCAGCACGACCTGTTCGGCGGCGACTTTGTTGGCGCCGTAGCCTTCGCGCGAGCGGTAGTCGATGTCGGTGGTCGGGGCGAGGGTCGGCTGGGTCTCGGTGATCGGTGCGGTGAAGTGCGGCGGGACATCCGAGTTGACGTGATGGCCGACCGCGTCGACATACACGGCGCGACTCGAAATCACCACCGTGGAAGCGGAGTTGGCGGCGAGCGGCAGCAACGACCGTGCGTCGGCGGCGGTGAAACAGAGACAGTCGACGAGCAGATCGGCACCGGCTCCGAGAGCGGCCTGCGTCTGCCCCCGGTCGGCCCGGTCCGCCGCGATGAACTGCCCACCGGCGCCGGTCAGTTCGGCCGGCATCCGTGCCGGGTCCCGCCCGGTCACGTCCACCTGCCAGCCGGCCTCCAGCAACCGCAGCGCGGTCGCCCGTCCGACGAGTCCGGTTCCGCCGAGGATGAGGGCACGAGGCATGAGGGGATCGTAGGCCGGTGCCGGGCACGTGAGTTGACGCGTCCCGGGGTTTTACGGCCGCGAGGACGGTTGCGGCGCCGCGGTCACGTCGTACCGCCAGAACGGCCGGACCAGCAGGGCTCCCGCGATGACGACGACCACGCACAGCAGTGAGCTGCCCGTCCAGGCGAGGCCGAGGCCGGTGGTGGAGGCCATGGCGCCGGCGCGCAGGTCGCCGAGGCGGGGGCCGCCCGCGACGACGACGGTGAAGACGCCCTGGAGGCGGCCGCGCAGGGCGTCGGGGGCGTAGGTCTGGAGGATGGTCTGACGGTAGACCGCGCTGACCAGGTCGGCCGCTCCGGCGGCCGCCAACAGGGCTGCCGCGGCGAGGAGTTGGTGGACCGTACCCGCGAGGGCGACCGCGGCCGCCCAGACGACGACGGCGAGGGCGAGTGCCCGGCCCTGGCGGCGTACGCGTCCGATCCAGCCGCTGAACAGGCCCGCCGCGACCGACCCGATCGCGATGGACGAGTACAGCAGCCCCACCCCGCCGCCGAACCGCGTCTGTGCCGCCTCCGGGAACAGCGCGGTCGGCATGGCCAGTGTCATCGCCGCGATGTCGACCGCGAAGGACATCCAGAGCACCGGCGCGACGGCGATGAACCGCAGCCCGTCGAGGACCGAGCGCAGCCCGCCCGTGGTGGCGGCTCCCTCGCCGGTCGGCTTGACCGAGGGGAGGCGCAGGGCCGAGTGGAGGAGGAGGGAGAACAGCGCGGCGTCGGCGCCGTACGCCCAGCTGTAGCCGTGCGGGAGGGAGATCAGGACGCCCGCGACCAGTGGCCCGGCGACCTGCCCGACGTTGCCGGCGGTGAAGTACAGCGTGTTCGCGGCGGGCACCAGAGGGGTCGGCACGATACGGGGGATGATCGCGCCCCGGGCCGCGGACGACACGGCGAAGGCGCCGGCCTGCACGGCGACGAGGCCGAGGATGAGCGGTACCGAACGCACGCCCGCGACCGCCTGGAACAGCAGGGCGAGCGTGATCACCCAGGTCAGACAGGCCGACGCGAGGTACAGCGTGCGGCGGTCGAACCGGTCCGCGACGGCACCGCCGTACAGCCCGAAGACCACGAGCGGTACGAGGCCGGCGACCCCCGTCAGCCCCACGAACAGCGACGACCGGGACAGCTCGTACACCTGCACCGGGACGGTGACGTCGGTGACCATCGTCCCGACGTAGGCCGCGCTCTGCCCGATCAACAGGCGCCGGAAGACCGGGTGTTGGAGCGGACGGGTGTCGAGCGCGACACCGCGCATCCCGGAGGCGAGGCGGGTCTTCAGCGCGGGCGGGGAGGGAGCGGGGGGTGTCGTGGGCATGTCCTCACGCTGGCAGGACGGCCAGGTGCGGCGCTTCCGTTATTCTGCCGAGGTATGTCGGAAAACGGTCAGCCGGACGCGGTGGACGAGGCGGGGACGGAGCCGAGGGACACCACCCACGCCCACCTCGCGGGTGACGTCATCGGCCGTCACCAGCACGGCTACCACCAGCTGCTCTACGTCAGTGCCGGTGTGCTGGCGGTGCAGACGGGCGAGGCGTCCTGGGTGGCGTCGAGTGCGCGTGCGGTATGGCTCCCGGCGGGCATGTGGCACCAGCACCGGGTGCATGGGCACAGCTCCGTGCACACGATCGGTTTCGCCGCCCACGACGTGCTGCTGGACTCCGAGACCCCGGTCGTGGTGGCCGTGGACGCCCTGGTGCGCGAACTGATCATCGCGTGCAGCGAACCGGACCTCCCGCGGCAGGAGTCACGCCGCCTGCGCGCGGTCCTGCGGGACCGGCTCCGCCGCGCCCTGGTGGAGCCGCTGACGCTGCCCACGCCCACCAACTCCTTGCTGCGGCAGGCGTGTTCACTGGTGACGGAGGACCTACGGCAGCCCCGTACCGCCACCTGGCTGGCCCGCCGTATCGGCGTGAGCGAACGCACCCTGGCCCGCCTGTTCAGAACCGAGTTCGGCATGACGTATCCGCAATGGCGTACCAACGTCCGCGTCTTCCACGCGATGGTCCTCCTGGCGGAAGGGGCGACGGTCAGCGAGACGGGTCGCCAGTGCGGGTGGTCCACGACCAGCGCGTTCATCGACACGTTCAGCCGCACGATGGGTCAGACACCGGGTACGTACCGGATCGGACCCGGTGGACAGGCATAGGCATAGGCATAGGCAGGCTCATCGCGAGGCGGTCTGGTCTGTCGCGCAAGGCGGGCGTTGCAAGTGGGCGTTGGGTCGCCCGCTTCTTGGCCAGTGTCGGGCTTCCGCGGCCCGAGTAAAGGGCGCTCCCTGCGGTCACGTCGGCTGCGCCGATTCCGCTCCGCTCCACCCTTGACTAGGGCCGCTCCAGCCCGTTGGAGAAGCGAGCGGGCGACCCGAAAAGACGGTTACCCAGGCAGACGACCCGTTACGGCGATTACGAGGCTGACCGGTGCGGAGGGGACGCGCTCGCGTCTCGCCAGCACGCCCCGTCGGCTCAGCGGCCAACGCCGAGTGGGGCGGCGCGGCTGCGGATCGGCAGCACGCCCCGTCGCCCTGTCGCCCGTCGCCTCAGCGGCCTCAGCGGCTTGCGGCTGGTGGGGTGGCAGGCGGTGTGCGCTCGTGTCTCGTGTCTCGTCTCTGCGGTGGTGCGGTGGTGCGGTGGAGCGGGTGTGCGGGTGTGCGGGTGTGCGGTGGTGCAGGTGTGCGGCTTCGCGGTTGAGATCGAGCGGCGGACATACGGCCGAGCCGGGTCTGGCGGCCGGGGGGGGCGGGGAAGCTGTCCGTGAACTAACCTCCTAATCGGCATTTGAGTGGTTAGAAAAGGACACAGCCTCCCGCACCCCCACGCACCCCCCACGCATCCCCACGCATCCCCACGCACACAGACACGCACCACTCGGCGTTAGCCGCCAGGCCGACGCTGCGCCCCACCCACCCGGTGGGCGTGTCATCCACTCGGTGTCAGTCGCTAGGCCGACCCGGCGTGCCGCCAATCTGCAGTCGCGGCGTCCCACTCGGCGTCAGTCGCTAAGCCGACCCGGCGTGCCGCCAATCTGCAGTCGCGCCGCCCCACTCGGCGTCAGTCGCTAGGCCGACCCGGCGTGCCGCCAATCTGCAGTCGCGTCACCCCACTCGGCGTTAGACGCTGAGCCGACCCGGCGTGCTGGCGAGACGCGAGCGCGTTTCTCGGTGCCGCGCCGGGTGAGGGGGTGACGGGCCCGGGGTTCTGCGTACCTGGGCAACCGTCTTTCAGGGCTGCCCGCTTCAGAAGCGAGCGGGCAGCCCCACGGCCACACTCGAACCCGGCTCAGGACACCTACTTCCTCGGTACCCCAGAAGACCCCCGTACCATCAACTCCCCCCGAACCGTGGCGATCCCACCCGGCGGCGGCTCCTCCCGCCCCATCGCGATCCGCCCCGCCCGGGCCCCCGCCTCGGACAACGGCAACCGCACAGTCGTAAGCGAAGGCACCGCGTCCACGCTGAACGGCAGATCGTCGAACCCGGCGACCGAGACGTCGTCCGGAATCCGCCGCCCCGACTCCCGCAGCGCCGCACACGCCCCCACCGCGACGGAGTCGTTCGCCGCGACCACGGCCGTCAGCGACGGATCCCGCCGCAGCAGCTCCAGCGTCGCCTCGTACCCCGACCGCCGGTCGTAGCGGCCATGAACCGTCCACCGCGGATCCTCCACGATCCCGTGCGCGGCCAGCGCCTCCCGGTGACCCTCCAGCCGGTGCCGCGTCGTCGTCCGTTCCTCCGGCCCCGCGATGTAGCCCAGCCGGCGATGGCCGAGGCCGATGAGGTGCTCGGTCAGTTCACGTCCGCCGCCGCGGTTGTCGAAAGTCAGCGCGAACGCCCCCGTGTCCGGCGCCGGCGGCCGCCCGCAGAGCACCACCCGCGTCCCGGCCTCCCCCAGCTTCCGCAGCTTCGCCGCGACCGCCGCCGCGTGCGGCGCGTTCTCCATCGCGCCGCCGGTCAGCACGACCGCCGCCGCCCGCTGCCGTTGCAGCAGCGTCAGGTACGTCAGCTCGCGCTCCGGGGAGCCCCCCGTGTTGCACACCACCGCCAGCCGTTCCCCGCCCGCGCGACCCCCCGGCCCCCCGATCTCGCCCTGGATCGCGCTCGCCATGATCCCGAAGAAGGGGTCGGCGATGTCGTTGACCAGGATGCCGACCAGGTCGGAGGTGGCCGCGGCCAGCGCGCTCGCGGGACCGTTGAGCACGTAGTCCAGCTCGTCGACCGCCCGGAGCACCCGCTCGCGCGTGGTGGCCGCGACCGGATAGTTGCCGTTCAGTACGCGCGACACCGTCGCGGGGGAGACCTGGGCGCGGGCCGCCACGTCCGCCAGGGTCACCGTCATGTTGTTCGTCCTCCGGTCGCGCATCTTGTCGTACGCCGTTGTACATAGGCTGCTCAAAGGAAGCCCCCGTCCGAGCAGACCATAAGGCCACCTGCCCCGGTCGTTCGCCCCCTCGAACAACTCGACCCCATCACGGTCTTGTACAGACCAGTGGGCAAAGGCTAGCTTCTGCATATATAGAAAGCGCTTGCTGCGTTCTTGGGACGTACGTGGAAACGTGCGTGGACGAAGGGAAACACGTGACACGCAAGACGGTGCGTATCGCCATGAACGGCGTGACCGGGCGCATGGGCTACCGACAGCACCTCGTCCGCTCGATCCTCGCACTGCGCGAGCAGGGTGGTCTAGACCTCGGCGACGGTACGGTCCTGTGGCCGGAACCGATCCTCGTCGGCCGCCGCGAGCACGCGCTGAAGGCGCTTGCCGAGCAGCACGGCCTCGACCCGGCGAACGTCTCCACGGACGTCGACGCGGTCCTCGCCGACCCGACCGTCGAGATCTACTTCGACGCCCAGGTCACCTCGGCCCGCGAGGAGGCGCTCAAGAAGGCGATCGCCGCGGGCAAGCACATCTACACCGAGAAGCCGACGGCCACCGACTTCGAGGGCGCCCTCGAACTGGCCCGCCTCGCCGACGCCGCCGGCATCAAGCACGGCGTCGTCCAGGACAAGCTGTTCCTCCCGGGCCTGCTCAAGCTCAAGCGGCTCATCGACGGCGGCTTCTTCGGCCGGATCCTCTCCATCCGGGGCGAGTTCGGCTACTGGGTCTTCGAGGGCGACTGGCAGAGTGCCCAGCGCCCGTCGTGGAACTACCGCTCGGAGGACGGCGGCGGCATCGTCGTCGACATGTTCCCGCACTGGGAGTACGTCCTCCACGAGCTGTTCGGCCGCGTCAAGTCCGTCCAGGCCATCGCCACCACCCACATCCCGCAGCGCTGGGACGAGAACGGCAAGCCCTACGACGCCACCGCCGACGACGCCGCCTACGGCATCTTCGAACTCGACAGCGGCGCCATCGCCCAGATCAACTCCTCCTGGGCCGTCCGCGTCAACCGCGACGAACTCGTCGAGTTCCAGGTGGATGGGACCGAGGGGTCCGCTGTCGCTGGGCTCCGCAACTGCCGTGCCCAGCACCGGAGTTCCACTCCGAAGCCGGTGTGGAATCCCGACCTGCCCGCCACCGAAGTGTTCCGCGACCAGTGGCAGGAAGTCCCCGACAACACCGACTTCGACAACGGCTTCAAGGCGCAGTGGGAGCTGTTCCTCCGCCACGTCTACGCCGACGCCCCCTACCACTGGGACCTCCTGGCCGGCGCCCGCGGTGTCCAACTCGCCGAGCTGGGGCTGAAGTCGTCCGCAGAGGGCCGCCGCTTCGACGTTCCGGAGATCACCCTGTGACCATCCAACTCCCGGACAACAGCGGGGTCTTGAGGGCGTACGAGCCCCGACAGGAACCCCTCGCCGTCACCTCCGGCACCCCTTTCACCTCTCGTACGGTGTTCTCGGCGGCGCACGTCGTCGCCGACCCCTTCGCCGACACGAGCCCCGACTCGGCCGCCGCCGTCGACTGGGACGCCACCCTCGCCTTCCGCCGCCACCTCTGGTCGCACGGCCTCGGTGTCGCCGAGGCGATGGACACCGCCCAGCGCGGCATGGGCCTGGACTGGGCCGGCGCGGCCGAGCTGATCCGCCGAAGTGCCGCCGAGGCCAAGGCGGTTGGCGGCCGTATCGCCTGCGGTGTCGGCACCGACCAGCTCACAGGCCCCGCGTCCCTGGCCGACGTACAGGCCGCGTACGAGGAGCAGTTGGCGCTCGTCGAGGCGTCGGGCGCGCAGGCCATCCTGATGGCGTCCCGCGCGCTCGCGGCCGTAGCGAAGGGGCCCGAGGACTACCTTGAGGTCTACGGCCACCTGCTCCGTCAGGCGTCCGAGCCCGTCGTCCTGCACTGGCTCGGCCCCATGTTCGACCCGGCACTTGAGGGTTACTGGGGCTCGTCCGACCTGGACGCGGCCACCGACACGTTCCTCGAAGTCATCGCGGCCCACCCCGACAAGGTGGACGGCATCAAGGTGTCGCTCCTGGAGGCTCAGCGGGAGATCGACATCCGGCGCCGACTGCCGCAGGGTGTGCGCTGCTACACCGGCGACGACTTCAACTACCCCGAGCTGATCGCGGGCGACGACCAGGGCTTCAGCCACGCCCTGCTCGGCATCTTCGACCCGCTCGGCCCGCTGGCGGCGGAGGCGGTCCGCGTCCTGGACACCGGGAACACGGCCGGGTTCCGTGAACTCCTCGATCCGACGGTCGAGTTGTCCCGCCATCTCTTCCAGACGCCGACCCGCTTCTACAAGACCGGCGTGGTGTTCCTGGCCTGGCTCGCGGGCCACCAGTCGCACTTCACCATGGTCGGCGGACTCCAATCCGCCCGCTCCCTCCCGCACTTCGCCCGCGCCTACGAACTCGCCGACGGCCTGGGCCTGTTCCCCGACCCGAAGCTCGCGGAGGAACGGATGAAGAACCTGCTCGCCCTGTACGGAGTGAACCAGTGAGCGCCGCCGAACTCTCCCGCTTCTCCATCAACCAGATGACGGTGAAGCAGCTCGCCATGCCCGAACTGGTCGACGCGTGCCTGGAGTTGGGCGTCCCCGGCGTCGGGCTGTGGCGCGAGCCGGTCCAGTCGTACGGCCTGGAGGCGACCGCGAAGCTGGTCCGCGACGCGGGGCTCACGGTGACAACGTTGTGCAGGGGCGGCTTCTTCACCGCGATCGACCCGGACGAACGCGCCCGCGCCCTCGACGACAACCGCCGGGCCGTGGACGAGGCGGCAACGCTGGGAACCGACACCCTCGTCCTGGTGTCCGGTGGTCTCCCCGCCGGTTCCAAGGACCTGCACGGCGCGCGGGAGCGGATCGCCGACGCGCTGGGGGAGTTGGGGCCCTACGCCGAGGAGCGGGGCGTACGGCTGGCCATCGAGCCGCTGCACCCCATGTTCGCCTCCGACCGGTGCGTGGTCTCGACCCTCACCCAGGCCCTCGACCTCGCCGAGCGCTTCCCCGCCCAGCAGGTCGGCGTCACGGTGGACACGTACCACATCTGGTGGGACGACCGGGCGCCCGAGCAGATCGCCCGGGCGGGCGCGGGCGGCCGTATCCACACCTTCCAGCTCGCCGACTGGACCACCCCGCTGCCCGAGGGCGTGCTCAACGGCCGCGGGCAGATCGGCGACGGCGCGATCGACATGCGGGAGTGGCTGTCGTACGTCGAGGCCGCCGGATACACCGGGTCCATCGAGGTCGAACTGTTCAACGACGGGCTGTGGGCGCGGGACGGTCGCGAGGTGCTGGCGGAGACGGCGGCGCGGTTCGTGGAGCACGTGATCCGGTAGCGGGTCCGGTGCGTGCTCGGAATGTGAGAGTCACCTTCACACAGCTCGTTTTTATAAATGCAGATCAGGGTCCGTGCGGTGCGCGCTATTCCTGTGACTAGCCTGTCGATTTAGGTTTTTCGGAGCTTTCCGGAACCGTATCTCCCCAGGTCATGTCTGTAGGATCGTGCTCGCCGCGGGGCCGGGAGAAAGCCCGGAAGCGCGGTCTTCCGGGCTTTCTCTTGTATGAGAGAAGCCTGAGAGGTGCATAAGAGAAGTAATTCGAGAAACAAACAAGGAGTTAACTGTGAACGTGCGTATCGCCGCCGTCTCCGTGGCCTCCGCGGCGCTTGTCGCCGTCGGCGCCACCTCCGCCGTCGCCGCGCCCGCCCCGGCGAGCATCACCCTCAAGGCCAACCACAGCACCGTGAAGCTCGGTGACGTGGTCACCTTCACCGGCAAGTCCACCGGTCTCAAGGAGGGCAGCAAGGTGACGCTCCAGGTCAAGAGCGGCGCGACCTGGAAGTCCCTGCCGGTGACCGCCAAGGTCAACCACAGCGCCTACAAGCTGACCGACAAGTTCCAGAAGAAGGGCGTCCAGGTCCTGCGCGTCAAGGACGGCGCCGCCGTGTCCAAGGCGGTCTCGGTCACCGTCCGCTGACGACGGCCGCACCCCTGACACACCCCTGATCCCTGCCCCACCCCGTTCGATCCGGGGTGGGGCAGGAGGTCAGGAGTATGCCGTACCGACCGGCCGACACCCGCACCGCGCGGGTTACTTCTTCTTTGCCGCCCGCTTCGTGAGCACCGTCAGCACCACCGGGACCAGCATCTCGACGACCCGTGCGACGGTCGCCGGCGGCAGACCCGTCTTCTTGGCCACCGCGTTCGCCACGGGTTTGGCCGCCTTCGCCAGCACCCCGGCCATGAGCCCGCCGGTCGCGAAACCGCCCAGCGTGGCCACGCCCTGGAGCGGAGCCTCCTGAGGCGTCTCCACGGCCGCCGCCTCGCCGGACAGCGCCGAGACCGTCGTCCCGACGACCTCCCGCGCGCCCGCCTCGTCCGTGCCCAGCAGCCCCGCGATCTCCTGGACCTTGTCGCCGCCCAGCTCGTCGAGGACGGCGCCCTGGAAGGTCGTAGCCGAGTCTTCGCTCATGTCTGAAACGCTACGTCCGCCCGGTTTGGTCGGCACCCGGAGCCCGTCTTGAAGAATTCTCAAGATGTCGTACAACCCTCCCCGTAGTACGTGGGTCGTACTTGGCATCAGGACTCTTGGAGGGGGATCTGGGGGGATCACGAGGGGTTCTGATGCTGGAGGGGAAAACCCGAGGGGGCACGGTCGACGGACCGGGCCCCCTCGAATTTATGGTCCCGAACGGTCTCTAGAAGAACACCCCGCACCGCAGCAGCACATTCGCGTACGGCCGTGCCTCGCCCGTCCGGACGATCAGCCGCGCGTCCGCCGACAGCTCCTTGAGCCGCTCGTGGGAGACGAGGTCCAGACCGTCGGGGAAGCGGGCGTCGAGCAGGGCCGTGGCCGCTCGATTCGCGCCGCGCACCTCGGTCGCCGCCGTCGCGCCCTCCACCACCAGCTCGGCCAGCAGCCCGTCCAGCACCTCCTCGAACGACGGCACCCCGGCACGGAACGCCAGGTCCACCACCCGGGGCCCCTTCGGGATCGGCATCCCGGCGTCGCACACCAGCACCCCGTCCCCGTGCCCCAACTCGGCCAGCGCGCCGGAGAGATGACGGTTGAGAATCCCTGCCTTCTTCACAGCGCGGCGACCTCGTCCGCCGTGGGGAAGGAGTCCTGGGCACCCTTACGGGTCACGGCCACCGCCCCGACGCGGGCCGCGTACTCCGCCGCCTCGGCAAGCGACAGCCCCGCACCCAGCTTCCACGCCAGCGCCGCGGTGAACGCGTCGCCCGCGCCCGTCGTGTCCACGGCGTCCACCTTCACGGACGGCACCCGGGTGACCCCGTCCTTGGACGCCACCAGCGCGCCCTCCGCGCCCAGCGTCACGACCACCGAACGCGGCCCCTTCGCCAGCAGGATCCGCGCCCAGTCCTCGGGCCGCTCGCTCACACACGCGTCCCCGAGGATCACCTTCGCCTCGTGCTCGTTGACGATCAACGGGTCGCAGGCGGCCAGGACTTCGGCCGGAAGCGGCCGGGGCGGCGACGGGTTCAGCACGAAGCGGCTGCCGTCCGCGAGATTCCGTACGACCTCCACGACCGTCTCCAGCGGGATCTCCAGCTGCACGGAGACCACCCGGGCGGCCTGGAAGAGGCACCCGGCGGCCTGGACGTCCACGGGGTACAGCTTTCCGTTGGCCCCCGGCGACACCACGATGCTGTTGTCGCCGGACGGGTCGACGGTGATCAGCGCGACCCCGGTCGGCGCGCCGCCGACCAGGACGCCCACCGTGTCGACCCCGGCGGCCCGCTGCGAGTCGAGCAGCAGCCGGCCGTGCGCGTCGTCGCCGACCCGGGCCAGCAGGACCGTACGGGCTCCCAGCCGGGCGGCGGCGACCGCCTGGTTGGCGCCCTTGCCGCCGGGGTGGACGGTCAGGTCGGAACCGAGGACCGTCTCGCCGGCGCCCGGCCGCCGCTCGACGCCGATCACGAGGTCGGCGTTGGCCGATCCCACGACCAGGAGGTCGTAGTCGTACATCAATTGACTCCCCACAGTGGTGACTTGGAGTGTGGATCCGGTCGTCGTCAGCCGGTGAACCCGGCCACGTTCTCCTTGGTGACCACCTTCACGGGCACCTTCACCGTCGTCTCCACCTTCTTGCCCTGAGCGGCGCGCAGCGCGTTGTCCACGGCAATTCTGCCGAGCTGGCTGGGCTGTTGCGCCACGGACGCGTACAGCGTGCCCTGCTTGACGGCGGTCAGGCCGTCCGGCGTGCCGTCGAAGCCCACGACCGAGACCGACTTCCCTGCCTTGGAGCCGAGCGCCTTGATCGCGCCGAGGGCCATCTCGTCGTTGGCGGCGATGACGCCCTGGACGTCGGGGTGCGCCTGGAGCAGGTTCGACATCACGTCGAGGCCCTTGGTGCGGTCGAAGTCGGCCGGCTGCTGGGCGACGACCTGGATGCCGGGGAAGGCCTTCAGCCCCTTGGCGAAGCCCTCCGCCCGCTCACGCGCCGCCGAAGTGCCCGCCTGGCCCTGGAGGATGACGATCTTGCCGGTGCCGCCCAGCTTCTCGGCGACGGTCTTGGCGGCGAGTTCACCGCCCACGACGTTGTCGGAGGCGACGAGCGTGTCCACGGCCGCCTTGTTGACGCCCCGGTCGACGGCGATGACCGGGATCTTCGCCTTGTCGGCGGCCTTCACGGAGTTGCTCGCCGCGTCCGAGTCCACCGGGTTGACGATGATCGCGCCGTAGTTCGAACTGGTGAAGTTCTGGAGCTGGTTGGCCTGCTGCGAGGCGTCGTTCTGCGCGTCCGTGACGGTCAGGTCCAGACCCAGCTTCTTCGCCTCGGCCTGCGCGCCCGACCGGATCTGCACGAAGAACGGGTTGTTGAGCGTGGAGAGCGACAGCCCGAGCTTGGGCTTGGACGAGGTCGAGGAGTCGTTGTGCAGGAAGGAGGTCGCGCCGACGATCGCGATGGTGACGACGGCCGCGAGCGCGTACGTGGTCGCCTGCTTGCCCTTTCCGCCGATGCCACCGCCCGTACCGGAGGCGGGAGTTGCCCCCGCCTTGCGGCGCACGGTGTCCAGCAGGACGGCCAGCGCGATCACGACACCGATGACGACCTGCTGCCAAAAGGCGGACACGGAAAGGAGGTTGAGGCCGTTGCGCAGCACCGCGAGGATCAGCGCGCCGATGAGGGTGCCGGACGCCTTGCCGGTGCCGCCCGCGAGGGAGGCGCCGCCGATGACGACCGCCGCGATCGCGTCCAGCTCGTAACCGTCGGCCGCCTGCGGCTGCGCGGAGGAGAGCCGGGAGGCGAGGACGATGCCCGCGGCGGCGGCGAAGACGCCGGACAGGGCGTAGATCGCGAGCTTCTGCTTGGAGACGCGCAACCCCGAGAGCCGCGCGGCCTCTTCGTTGCCGCCGATCGCGTACATGGACCGGCCGATGTACGTCCGCCCGAGGACGAAGGCCGCGATGAGCCCCATCACGATCATCACGAGGACCGGCACCGGCAGCCACCCGCCGAGCGTGTCACCGAGGTGCGAGACCGAGTCCGGGAAGGCGATCGGGGAACCCTGCGAGATCACCAGCGACAGACCGCGCGCCACCGACAGCATCGCCAACGTCGCGATGAACGGCGGGAGTTTGCCGTAAGCGATGAGGAAGCCGTTGACGAGACCGGCCGCGATACCCGTGGCGATCGCGAGGACGACGGCGAGGAAGACCGGGACGCCGTGCTGCGTGGCGCTCCAGGCGAGGACGGTGGCGGACAGGGCGGCCACCGAACCGACCGACAGGTCGATGCCCGCCGAGACGATCACGAAGGTGACGCCGAAGGCGAGGATGGCGGTCACGGCCGCCTGGACACCGACGTTGAGGAGGTTGTCGGTGGTCAGGAAGTCGCCGGACAGCGCCGACATGGCGATGACCAGGACGATGAGCGCGGTCAACGCGCCGTTGTCCAGGAGCAGTCGGCGGATCCCCGAGACGCCACTCGCGCCCGGCGTGCTCAGATGCGTGTCAGTGGCCACGGTGGCCCTCCACAGCGGTAGTTGCTTGGTTCGGTGTGCTGGGTGTGCTGACGGCGAGCGCCATCACGGAGTCCTGCGTGGCCTGTTCGGCGGAGAGTTCGCCCGCGATGCGCCCCTGGGCCATGACCAGCACCCGGTCGCTCATGCCGAGGACTTCGGGCAGATCGCTGGAGATCATGAGGACGGCGGCGCCGGCGGCCGTGAGTTCATTGATGAGTTGATAGATCTCGACCTTGGCGCCGACGTCGATGCCGCGCGTCGGCTCGTCCAGGATCAGCACCTTGGTGTCGGCGAGCAGCCACTTGCCGATGACGACCTTCTGCTGGTTGCCCCCGGACAGCGTCCGCACCTGCTGGCCGAGTCCGGCCATCCGTACGCCCAGTTGCTTTGCGATCCGCGCGGCGGCGACCCGCTGCCCCTTGAGGTCGACAAGACCACCCTTGGTGGCGGCCCGCATGGTGACGAGCCCGAGGTTCTCCTCGACCGACTGGTCCAGGACGAGCCCCTGCCCCTTGCGGTCCTCGGGGACGAGCCCGATTCCGGCCGCCATGGCCGCGTTGACGTCATGCTTGGGGATGAGTCCACCGGAGACGGTGACGGCCCCCCGGTCGTAGGGGTCGGCCCCGAAGACAGCCCGTACGACCTCGGTACGACCGGCCCCGACGAGCCCGGCGATGCCGACGACCTCACCGGCCCGCACCTCGAAGCTGATGTCGTGGAAGACCCCGTCCCGGGTGAGCCCCTCGACGGAGAGCAACGCGGCGCCGGCGTCCGGCCGTTCACGCGGGTACTGCTGCTCGATGGAGCGCCCGACCATGAGCCGTACGAGCTCGTCCTCCGGGGTGGAGGCAGGCACCTGCCCGACGGACCGACCGTCCCTGATCACGGTGACGCGGTCACCAAGGGCGGCGATTTCCTCAAGATGATGAGTGATGAAGACGATCCCGACCCCGTCCGCGCGCAGTTGACGCACAATCGCGAACAGCTTCTCGACCTCTTCGGAGGTGAGCACGGCGGTCGGCTCGTCCATGATGAGCACGCGCGCGTCGAGGCTGAGCGCCTTGGCGATCTCGACCATCTGGAGCCGCGCGATACCGAGTTCACGGACACGCGCGCGGGGAGAGACATCGACCCCCACCCGCTCCAGCAGAACGGCGGCGTCGGCCTCCATCCGCTTCCGGTCGATCATCCCGAGGCGACGCGGCTGCCGCCCCAGGAAGATGTTCTCGGCGACCGTCAGATCGGGAACGAGGTTGAACTCCTGGTAGATGGTGGCGATCCCGAGGTGCGCGGAGTCCTGCGCGCTGTGGATACGCACCTCCTCGCCGCCGACCACGATCCGGCCGCCGTCGGGGCGGTAGGCACCGGAGAGCATCTTGATGAGGGTGCTCTTGCCCGCGCCGTTCTCACCGAGCAGCACATGGACCTCACCCCGGCGCAGATCGAAGTCGACGCCGTCCAGCGCGACGACACCGGGGAAGGTCTTGCGGATGCCCTCGATGCGCAGCAACTCGTCCTGGTTGCTCACGACGTGCTCCTTCGAACAGGGGATGACGAGGTTTCGGGCTCACCGGGTTCGCCGCACGAGCGGCGCACGACGAGCCGGGCGGGAAGGGTGACGGACTGGGGCGCCCGTCCCTCGATCCGGTCGACCAGGGCGCGTACTGCGGCCCGCCCGAGGTCTCCGGTCGGCTGGGCGATCGCGGTGATCGGCGGATCGGTGTGCACGAACCACCGGATGTCGTCGAACGCGGCCAGCGCGAGATCCTCCGGAACTCGCAGCCCACGCGCGCGTACGGCGTCCAGGGCGCCCAAGGCCATCAGGTTGTCGGCGGCGAACACGACCTCGGGCGGCTCGGCCAGATCGAGGAACCCTTCGGTCACCCGCCGCCCGCTCTCGACCTGGAAGTCGCCCTGGCCGATGTAGGCGTCGGGGAGCGGAATCCCGTACTCACCGAGCGCGTCCCGGAAAGCGGCGACGCGCTCGCTACCAGTGGTCGTAGCCGCAGGCCCCGAGATGATGGCGAGCCGGCGATGCCCGAGCCCGTGCAGATGCGCGACGAGATCCCGGATCGCGGCCCGCCCGTCGGCCCGCACGACGGGCACGTCCAGGCCCGGGATCCACCGGTCCACGAACACCATCGGGGTACCCGCGCGGGCGGCGTCCAGCATGCCGGGGGAGCCGCCGTCGGTGGGGGAGACGAGCAGTCCGTCGATACGGCGGTCCAGCAGCGTCCGCACGTGGTGGTCCTGCAGCTCCGGCCGCTCGTCGGCGTTACCGATGATCACGCTGTAACCGAGCGCCCGGGCCTCCTCCTCGACGGAGCGGGCCAGCTCGGTGAAGTACGGGTTCAGCACATCGCTGATGACCAGCCCGAGGGTGCGGGTCTGGTCGGTGCGCAGCGAACGGGCGACGGCGTTCGGGCGGTAGCCCAGCGCCTCTACGGCGGCCAGCACACGCGTGCGTGCGTCGTCACTGACCGACGGATGGTCGTTCAGCACCCGCGACACCGTGGCCACGGAAACCCCGGCCTCGGCGGCGACGTCCTTGATGCTCGCCATCGCCGTTCCACCTCCTTGTGGAATCGATTACACGGAGGATTGGAATCGATTACATACGGATGAGGCAAGGGGGTGCGAGTGGCCGAAACCCAATCGTGACCGGCGGTGAGGTGCGCGGTACCCCGTGGCTCGGTGGACCGGTCGGGAGGGCTCCACGCTGCGCGAGGTGGCGCGGTACGAGCGCGCGGTGATGCGGGAGGGCAACCTGCCTCGCTCGGCGCCCCGGCCGCCTTCTGGTTGAGAACGGGCCGCCGAGAGCGGGTGCTCACCTCGCGACTTTCGACGCGTGCTCCCCGACCGACAACCACTGATCCGGAAATCCCATATAGCGGCAAGATCGCAATCTGCTAGGCTCAATCTGCCAATTAGGGGGCCGCCGTGGTCTGTTGAGATCAGGAACGGTCGGGTTTGGGCAATAAAGAATGGGGGAACAGCGTGAAATTGGGCAAGATGCGGGCTGTCTGCATCACACTGAGCGCGTTCGGATTGGGACTGGTCACGGCCAACTCCGCGTCCGCGGCGTACTGGAGCTATGGCGCCTACGAAGGCGGCGGGTACGGCGTGTGGAACTACGACCCGGGCCCCGACTCGATCGGCTACGGTGACGCACCCGGGGACGCGATCGCGGCCTGTGACATCGCGTCGGACGGCTGGGGCATCGAGGTCAGGCTCGACATAGGCCGCGACGGGGACATCGACCGCAAGGTCAGCACCCGCGGGCATACCGCCGACTACTGCTCGGGCTATGTGACCGGCGACATCAAGGAAGGAACTCCCGTCCGCGTGTGGGTCGTGAAGGTCAGCGGTTCGACCGACTACCACCCCGTCTACAAGGACGGAACCGCGTAAATTCCCACCATTCTGGTGGTCGAATTCTCCCGGAGTTCCATCCCGTGGATTGAATTCCGTCCCGTGAGGCTGGGGCGTGCCAGGAGATGCCGGGCCTTTCTTGAAGGCCCGGCAGTCGGGGTTTTCGCGCGTCACGCAAAGTCGTGCTGGAGACCATGGTGTCGCGGCGCGGAGGCCGGGGCCGAGTCTGTGAAATAGGCGGCGATGTCGCGGGGCCGCCGGACTCCCCAGCCCGTTGTCACACCCGCCCGGTACCGTCGGACCATGTCCAATCAGGCGGGGAACGCGACGGGCGAGCGACACCTCGCCGTCCTCGAAGGCGTCCTGGAGCGCATCACCTACGCCAACGAGGAGAACGGCTACACGGTCGCCCGCGTCGACACCGGCCGGGGCGGCGGCGACCTCCTCACCGTCGTGGGCGCGCTGCTCGGCGCACAGGCCGGTGAATCCCTCCGCATGGAGGGCCGTTGGGGCTCGCACCCCCAGTACGGCAAGCAGTTCACCGTCGAGAACTACACGACCCTCCTCCCCGCCACGATCCAGGGCATCCGCCGCTACCTCGGATCCGGCCTCGTCAAGGGCATCGGCCCGGTCTTCGCCGACCGCATCACCCAGCACTTCGGCCTGGACACCCTCCAGATCATCGAGGACGAGCCCAAGCGCCTCATCGAGGTCCCGGGGCTCGGCCCCAAACGCACCAAGAAGATCGCCGACGCCTGGGAGGAGCAGAAGGCGATCAAGGAGGTCATGCTCTTCCTCCAGACCGTCGAGGTGTCGACGTCGATCGCGGTCCGCATCTACAAGAAGTACGGCGACGCGTCGATCTCGATAGTGAAGAACCAGCCGTACCGCCTCGCCTCCGACGTCTGGGGCATCGGTTTCCTCACCGCCGACAAGATCGCCCAGTCCGTCGGCATCCCGCACGACAGCCCGGAGCGCGTCAAGGCAGGCCTCCAGTACGCCCTTTCGCAGGCGACCGACCAGGGCAACTGCTACCTCCCCGAAGAGCGCCTGATCGCCGACGCGGTCAAGCTCCTCCAGGTCGACACCGGCCTCGTCATCGAGTGCCTGGCCGAACTCGCCCTCCCGGACGAGGAGTCGGGCGACCCCGGGGTCGTACGCGAAAAAGTCCCCGGACTCGACGGCAGCCCCGACCCCGTCACCGCCGTCTACCTGGTCCCCTTCCACCGCGCCGAACTCTCCCTCGCCGCCCAGCTCCGCCGCCTCCTGCGCGCGGACGCGGACCGCATGCCCGGCTTCCACGACGTGGCCTGGGACAAGGCGCTGGCGTGGCTGAAGGGGCGTACGGGCGTGGAGCTCGCCCCCGAGCAAGAAGCCGCCGTCCGGCTCGCGTTGACGAAAAAAGTCGCCGTCCTCACCGGCGGCCCCGGCTGCGGCAAGTCCTTCACGGTCCGCTCCATCGTCGAGCTGGCCCGCGCCAAGAAGGCCAAGGTCGTCCTCGCCGCCCCCACCGGCCGCGCGGCCAAGCGCCTCGCCGAACTCACCGGTGCCGAAGCCTCAACTGTCCACCGCCTCCTGGAACTCAAGCCCGGCGGCGACGCGGCGTACGACAAGGACCGCCCCCTGGACGCGGACCTGGTGGTCGTCGACGAGGCCTCCATGCTCGACCTGCTCCTCGCCAACAAGCTCGTCAAAGCAGTGCCCCCAGGAGCCCACATCCTCTTCGTAGGAGACGTGGACCAGCTCCCCAGCGTCGGCGCCGGCGAGGTGCTGCGCGATCTGCTGGCCGACGGCGGCCCGATCCCCGCCGTACGCCTCACGCGCGTGTTCCGACAGGCCCAGCAGTCCGGCGTCATCACGAACGCGCACCGGATCAACTCCGGGCAGCACCCCGTCACCGACGGCATGAAGGACTTCTTCCTTTTCGTCGAGGACGACACGGAGGAGGTCGGCCGGCTCACCGTCGACGTGGTGGCGCGGCGCATTCCGGCCAAGTTCGGGCTCGACCCGCGCCGGGACGTGCAGGTCCTCGCGCCCATGCA
This sequence comes from Streptomyces sp. N50, assembly GCF_033335955.1. Classification (GTDB taxonomy): domain Bacteria; phylum Actinomycetota; class Actinomycetes; order Streptomycetales; family Streptomycetaceae; genus Streptomyces. Next base: position 3,077,868 of record NZ_CP137549.1, on the reverse strand, counting down.
CCGGGGACCGGCGGGCGCGGGCAACCTCAACGGCCTGCTGCAGCAGGCGATCACGCCCGGCCGGCCCGACGTCCCCGAGAAGCGGTTCGGCGGCCGGGTCTTCCGGGTCGGCGACAAGGTCACCCAGATCCGCAACAACTACGAGAAGGGCGAGAACGGCGTCTTCAACGGCACGGTGGGCGTCGTCACCTCACTCGACCCGGTGGATCAGCGCCTCACGGTGCTGACGGACGAGGATGAAGAAGTTCCGTACGAATTCGACGAACTCGACGAACTGGCGCACGCCTACGCGGTGACCATCCACCGCTCCCAGGGCAGCGAATATCCGGCCGTCGTGATCCCGGTCACCACGAGCGCGTGGACCATGCTTCAGCGGAACCTGCTGTATACGGCCGTGACCCGGGCCAAACAACTGGTCGTCCTCGTAGGTTCACGCAAGGCGATAGGCCAGGCGGTCCGCACGGTGTCGGCGGGCAGGCGCTGCACGGCACTGGACTTCAGGCTCTCGGGCCCGTGAGCGCAGGTGTTCGGGCCCGCCGTCGGACTCATCACAAAAAATGATCGATCAAATGAGTCAGGAAGGTCACACAGCACTTCCAGATGCCGGGGTAGAGGGGGCAGGATGAACAGGTTGGCGGCACTGAGTGCCGCCAATAGGCCCAATGGTCGACCCCGAGTGCACTCTCCTGCGCCAAATGGGGGATGGTAGAGACAGTCAGGGCAACCTCGAAGAAGAGGCACAACGTCGGTGAGGGATGACGTGAGCGACAACTCTGTAGTACTGCGGTACGGCGACGGCGAGTACACCTACCCGGTGATCGACAGCACCGTCGGCGACAAGGGCTTCGACATCGGGAAGCTCCGCGCCCAGACCGGTCTGGTGACGCTGGACAGCGGCTATGGGAACACCGCCGCCTATAAATCCGCCATCACCTACCTCGACGGTGAGCAGGGCATCCTCCGGTACCGCGGCTACCCGATCGAGCAGCTGGCCGAGCGCTCCACGTTCGTGGAGGTCGCCTACCTGCTCATCAACGGCGAGCTGCCGACCGTCGACGAGCTCACCGTGTTCAAGAACGACATCACGCAGCACACCCTGCTGCACGAGGACGTCAAGAACTTCTACAAGGGCTTCCCGCGCGACGCCCACCCGATGGCGATGCTGTCGTCGGTCGTCTCGGCGCTGTCCACCTTCTACCAGGACAGCCACAACCCGTTCGACGAGAAGCAGCGCAACCTCTCCACGATCCGTCTGCTCGCCAAGCTTCCGACGATCGCGGCGTACGCGTACAAGAAGTCGATCGGCCACCCGTTCGTCTACCCGCGCAACGACCTCGGCTACGTCGAGAACTTCCTGCGCATGACCTTCTCGGTCCCGGCGCAGGAGTACGACCTCGACCCGGTCGTCGTCTCCGCGCTGGACAAACTGCTGATCCTGCACGCGGACCACGAGCAGAACTGCTCCACGTCCACGGTCCGCCTGGTCGGTTCCTCGCAGGCCAACATGTTCGCCTCGATCTCGGCCGGCATCAACGCGCTGTGGGGCCCGCTGCACGGCGGTGCCAACCAGTCGGTCCTGGAGATGCTGGAAGGCATCCAGGCCAACGGCGGCGACGTCGACTCCTTCATCCGCAAGGTGAAGAACAAGGAGGACGGCGTCCGCCTGATGGGCTTCGGCCACCGGGTGTACAAGTCCTTCGACCCGCGCGCGAAGATCATCAAGGCGGCGGCGCACGACGTCCTCTCCGCCCTCGGCAAGTCCGACGAGCTGCTGGACATCGCGCTGAAGCTCGAAGAGCACGCGCTCTCCGACGACTACTTCGTCTCGCGCAACCTCTACCCGAACGTCGACTTCTACACCGGCCTGATCTACCGGGCCATGGGCTTCCCGACCGAGATGTTCACGGTCCTGTTCGCCCTGGGCCGCCTCCCGGGCTGGATCGCCCAGTGGCACGAGATGATCAAGGAGCCCGGTTCGCGTATCGGGCGCCCGCGTCAGATCTACACCGGTGTCGTCGAGCGGGACTTCATCCCGGTTGAGGGTCGCTGAAGCGAGTAGCTCCGCTGGGTCCGTTGTGTGTTTGCCGCGGGCCCGGTGGGGGCTGGTCGCGCAGTTCCCCGCGCCCCTAAAAGCCAAAAACACCGGTGTTGCAGCAGCCGCCCCTTCGACTCCCTCGCCTCACGTCGGCGAGTGAGCCGAAGGGGCGCGTCCGTGTCGAGACCGCGAGCGCGCGGAGGCCCGCAGGGTCGAGCACGGTCGTGGTCTCGACACGGACTTTGGCGCCCCGGAGGCGAACCGAGCCTTAAAAAGGGGTGGGAAGAAGGCGCCCTGCCGACGGTCCCCCCACGGGCCGGCGTACAGGGCGCCTTCCCATGTCCCGGTGCGGATTCCCCCCACGGGATCCGGCCGGGCGTCTTTGAGAACCAGCGCCTGAATCGCTGTACTGCGTACTGCCGAAGCTCGATGAAGCTGAGCTTCGTTTGAGTAGAACGAGCAAAACTCCTCGTACTACTGGGTGGAGCCAGTGATGTGTGCGATCTGCCGGGACATCGCACGTCGGGAGGGCCGCTCAAAGCTCCCCGTTGCACGTGCCCCGGCAACGCATCTCTGAGGAAGTCCCCCAAGACATCCTCAGATGCCAGTTCGCGCCCCCCAAGACGCTTGCTGACATCGTCAACTTAGACCTTCGAAGCCCTTCGATGGTTACGTTCACACCACTGTGATCTGCGTCTCTTGCATATGTCCGTTAGATGCGCAAGAGCCCCGATGTCGTGGTCGGGACCCCAGCGTAAGGATGATGCGCGAGCCTTGTGAAGAGCTTATGTGAGGCCGTCCTCGGTCTCTAGGGGGACTCTTACTTCAGCTTCCCGTAACTCCCGGTAACTTTGCGGAACTTCAGCGAAATGTCCGAAGTCGCAGGCTGTTGGAGACCACGAACACCGACGAGAAGGCCATCGCGGCCCCGGCGATCATGGGATTCAGCATCCCCGCGGCGGCCAGCGGAAGCGCCGCCACGTTGTATCCAAAAGCCCACACGAGATTGCCCTTGATGGTGCTGAGCGTCCGCCGGGACAGCCGGATCGCGTCCGCGGCCACCCGCAGGTCCCCGCGCACCAGTGTCAGATCGCTCGCCTCGATCGCCGCGTCCGTCCCGGTGCCCATCGCGAGCCCGAGATCGGCGGTGGCGAGCGCGGCGGCGTCGTTGACCCCGTCGCCGACCATGGCGACGCTCCGTCCCTCGCCCTGCAGCCGTCGTACGACAGCGACCTTGTCCTCGGGCAGCACCTCGGCGATGACGTCCCCGGGGGCGATCCCGACGGCGGCGGCCACGGCTTCCGCGACCGCGCGGTTGTCGCCGGTCAGCAGCACCGGGGTGAGTCCGAGGGCCCGCAGCTCCCGTACGGCCTCCGCGCTCGTCTCCTTGACCGCGTCGGCGACCGCGACGACTCCGCGCGCGGCTCCGTCCCAGCCGACCACCACGGCCGTACGTCCGCCGCTCTCGGCCTCGGACCTGGCGCGGGCCAACTCCTCCGGGAGATCGTCGTAGAGGCGCCCCACGGCCACCTCGCGGCCCTCCACGCGGCCGCGTACGCCGCGTCCGGGCACGTTCTCGAAGTGCTCGGCGGACGGCAGGGGTCCGACCCGCTCCTCCGCGCCCGCGGCGACGGCCCGCGCGACGGGGTGCTCGGAGGCGTGCTCCAGGGCGCCCGCGAGCCGCAGCAGCTCCCGCTCGTCGGTGCCGTCGGCGACGTGGACCTCCTGGAGGGTCATGCGGCCGGTGGTGATGGTGCCGGTCTTGTCGAGTACGACCGTGTCGACGCGGCGGGTGGACTCCAGGACCTCGGGGCCCTTGATCAGGATGCCGAGCTGGGCGCCGCGGCCGGTGCCGACCATGAGGGCGGTCGGGGTGGCCAGGCCCAGCGCGCACGGGCAGGCGATGATCAGCACGGCGACGGCCGCGGTGAACGCGGCGGCCACATCGCCGGTGACCGCGAGCCACACCCCGAAGGTGCCGACCGCGATCAGCAGCACCACCGGCACGAAGACCCCGGAGATCCGGTCCGCGAGCCGCTGCACCTCGGCCTTGCCGTTCTGCGCGTCCTCCACCAGCCGCGCCATCCGCGCGAGTTGGGTGTCCGAACCGACCCGGCTCGCTTCTACGACGAGTCGCCCGCCGGCGTTCACCGTCGCGCCGGTGACCGTGTCACCCGGTGCCACGTCCACCGGCACCGACTCGCCGGTCAGCATCGACGCGTCGACCGCCGAGATGCCCTCGACGACGGTGCCGTCGGTCGCGATCTTCTCCCCGGGCCGTAAGACGAAACGGTCCCCGACCGCCAACTCGGCCACGGGCAGCCGTACTTCACGGCCGTCGCGCAGAACTGCCACGTCCTTGGCGCCCAGTTGCATGAGCGCGCGCAGGGCCGCGCCCGCACGGCGCTTGGAGCGGGCCTCCAGATAGCGGCCCAGCAGGATCAACGCGACCACTCCGGCGGCCACTTCGAGGTAGATCGTCGAGGCGCCGTCCGTACGCGAGACGGTGAGACGGAACTCGTCGTGCATGCCGGCCATGCCCGCGTCGCCGAAGAACAGCGCCCACAGCGACCAGCCGAACGCGGCGAGCGTGCCGACCGAGACGAGGGTGTCCATGGTCGCGGCGCCGTGCCGCGCGTTGGTGAACGCGGCCTTGTTGAACGGGAGTCCGCCCCAGACGACGACGGGCGCGGCGAGGGTGAGCGCGAGCCACTGCCAGTCGTCGAACTGGAGGGCGGGGATCATCGAGAGCAGCACGACGGGCAGTGCAAGCAGGGCGGAGACGGTCAACCGCTCGCGCAGGGAGTCGAGTTCGGGATCCGGCGCGTCCTCCGGGGCTTCCGTCTCCGGTTCCGGCGGGGCGGGTTCCTCGGCGGTGTACCCGGTCTTCACCACGGTCGCGATGAGGTCGGCCACCTGGATGCCCGCCGGGTAGCTCACCTTCGCCTTCTCCGTCGCGTAGTTGACGGTGGCGCTGACGCCGTCCATGCGGTTGAGCTTCTTCTCGACGCGGGCCGCGCAGGAGGCGCAGGTCATCCCGCCGATGAGCAACTCGACCTCGGCGGCGGCCGATTCGGGGTCCGCGGCTATGGGTGTCGCTGTGGTGGTACTGGTCATGTCCGGACTCCAGACATCGGACCGGACCGCGCGGAGCCAGTATCAGCTGGTCGGCAGGGCCCGGTCGGAAAGCAGAATCGTCGTGCGGGTGTCGCTCGGGCTGATGCCGGTCAGGCCTGGCCGACGAGCTCGAAGCCCGCCTCGTCGACCGCCGCGCGGACGGTCTCGTCGTCGAGCGGGCCGGCGGAGACGACCGTGACCTCGCCGGTCGACGCGACGGCCTTCACCGAGGTGACGCCGGGCAGCTGGGAGATCTCGCCGGAGACGGAGCCCTCGCAGTGTCCGCAGCTCATCCCGCTCACCTTGTAGACGGTGGTGACGGAACCCTGGGTGTCGGTCTGGGCGGTCATGTCGTTCTCCTCGTGGAGGCGTGTGAGGTCGGAGTGGCCCACGGTGGCTCACTCTGTCCTCAGAGTATACCCCTAGGGGGTATTTCTCCAAGAGGGATCGCGCCGGGCCAGCGACCGCGCCCAGGTGATGCCGTACAGGGCGACGAGCACCATCCCGCCCACCGAGAACAGCGTGAACAGATGCTCCTGTTGGTCGGTCGGGCTCGGGATGTAGCCCTGGGCGAACAGGTGCTTGTCGAGGCCCGTGCTCGACAGGCGTGCCACCAGCCAGATCGCGATGCCGTGCGTCGAGTCCCACAGGGCGTGCAGCAAGGAGACGCCGAGATACGTGCCGACGACCGGGGCGGTGAAACGGAAGCGTCCGTTCAACTGCCGGTACGTGAGCAGGACGCCACCCGCGATCGCCGTCCACAGGCCGTGCCCGAAGGGCGCGAGGACCCCGCGCAGGATCTCGGTCTCCAGGAGTGCCCGCAGGTCGATGCCCTTGATGGAGACGGCCGCGTTGAAGGCGTACCCGGCGCTCTCCAGGGCGGCGAACCCGAAGCCGACCGTCGCGCCGAGCACCAGCCCGGCGCGCATCCCGTGCAGCCGGGGCTGCCGGCGCAGCACGAACATCAGTGCCCCGAGCTTCACGGCCTCCTCGATGAGGCCGACGCCGACGAACATCCACAAGGAGGGATGCAGCAGGTAGTACTCCATCACCGAGGCACCCAGCACCCCGAGCGTGCCGCCGGTCAGGAAGCAGCCCAGGATCACGCTGACGCCCAGGTCGCGCCCGTGCCGCTCGTACGCCCACAGGACGAAGGTCACCGGCACCAGGAAGCTGCCGAGCAGGATCAGTGTCGGCAGGAGGGTGGTGTTCTTCGTCGCGTACGTGACCAGCGCGGTCAGCACCCACAGCGCCAGCCCGCCGCCCAGGCAGTGCTTCCACAGTCCGGTACGGATCTGGGGGTACGTCGGCGGTGGCTGCTGCGGCCCGGGGATGCGGGCCCGGGGCGCACCGGGCGGCGGAGAGTAGGTCACGGCAAATCCCCTCGTACTTCTACAGGGCAGATTTACCGGCACTTTATGGTAGGTAAGCGGCATACCGCAGTCCGGGACGGCCGTTCAGGCCGTTCCTCGCTGTCCTCGCTGTCCTCGCTGTCCTCGCCGTCCGTCAGGCCGAGCTCCGCGCCTCCGCGACCATCGGCGCCAGATAGCGGATCAGGACGTTCTTCAGCTCCCGGACGTAGGCCTCGCGCTCGGCGCCCTCGTGGGAGAGGACCAGTTCGAGGCCGGCCTTGTAGAGGCCCAGGCACATGCGGGCGGTGCGGGTGACGTCGGCGGCGGGGGCGGCGGGCAGGAACGCCGCGATCACCGCCTCTATTTCGGTGAGCAGGTTCGCGTGCAGCGCGTCGTGGTCCTCGGCGAGCCGGCCGGGGATGTCCGGGCCGTGCATCAGGGCGAAGAACACCGGGTGCCGGCAGTTGAAGGCGGTGAAACGGTCGACCACCCCGCCGACCGCCTCCTCCAGCGGGGTCGACGGGTCGATCGGCGCGAGCGCCTCGCCGTACATGTCCCGCATCTCGTGCAGCAGCCGGTCGCCCAGCTCGATCGCGATCGCTTCCTTATTCGGGAAGAACTGGTAGAGCGTGCCCGGTGAGACGCCGGCCTCGCGGGCGATGGCGTTGGTGCTGGATGCGGTGTAGCCCGTCGTGCAGAAGACGGACGCGGCGGCCTCCAGCAGCTGGGCGATGCGGCGCTCGCCGCGGGCCTGGCGGCGGGGGCCGGCCTTCTCCTGGTCCACGGACACGAGTTATCCCCAGCTCTCCGAACGGCGTTGACAAACGCGAGTGGTCGCTCGCATTCTGGTGCTCCGGCGAAACGCGAGCGGTATCTCGTGTTTCCCATTCTATTGCAGTGCCGACCCATGCCACCGCTCTGCGCGGAGGCCGGGTCAAGGTGAAGGGGAGCACCGCACGATGACCGAAGTCAACAGCCCACCGCGGCTCGGGGGATGGACGCGTTTCGTGACCGCCCGCCCCCGGTTGTCGCTGCTCGTGGCCCTGGTGCTCACCGCGCTCGCCGTGGTCGCGGGCAGCGGGGTCGCCGACCGGCTGGGCAGCGGCGGCTGGGAGGACCCGACCGCCCAGTCGACGTACGCGACCAAGGCGCTGGAGCGCGAGTTCCCGGCCTCGCAGCCCAACCTCCTGCTGCTCGTCGACTCCGGCAGCGCCTCGGTGGACGACCCGGCGGTCGCCGCCGAGGCCGACCGCCTCACCGCCCGGCTGGAGAGCGAGCAGGGCGTCATAGGTGTCGGTTCGTACTGGCGGACCAAGTCACCCGCCCTGCGCGCGAAGGACGGCCACGAGGCGCTGATCGCCGCCCACCTGACGGGCGACGAGAAGGCGACGAACGACACCCTGGACCGCATCGCGCCCACCCTCCGGGGCACGCACGGCCCGGTGCGCGTCAAGGTCGGCGGCATCGTCGCGGTCCGCCACGAGATGCAGACGATCATCAAGGAGGACCTGGCCCGCGCCGAGATGATCGCCCTGCCGGTGACCCTGCTCCTGCTGGTGATGGTCTTCGGATCCGCGATCGCGGCCCTGCTGCCCCTGGGCATCGGCATCGTCGCGATCCTCGGGACGAACGCGGTGCTGCGCGGCCTCACGGAGTTCACCGACGTCTCGGTCTTCGCGATGAACCTCACCACGGCCCTGGGCCTCGGACTGGCCATCGACTACGCCCTCTTCATCGTCCGCCGCTTCCGCGAGGAACTGGCCACCGGCGCCGATCCGTTGACGGCGATCGCCACCACCCTGCGCACGGCCGGCCGCACGGTGCTCTTCTCCGCCCTCACGGTCGCGGTCTCCCTGGCCGCGATGCTGGTCTTCCCGATGTATTTCCTGCGCTCCTTCGCCTACGCGGGCATCGCCGTGGTCCTGCTGGCCGCGGCGGCCGCCCTGATCCTCCTCCCGGCGGCCCTCCTGCTGCTCGGCCACCGGGTCAACTCCCTCGATCTACGGCGCCTGTTCCGCCGAGGCCGCCCGGCGAAGGTCTCCGGCGAGGAGGGCACGGGCTGGGCCCGCCTGGCGAACCTCGTGATGCACAGGGCCCCCTTCTTCGCCCTCGCCACCGCGGCGGTGCTCGTCCTCCTCGGACTGCCCTTCCTGGGCGTCAGGTTCGGCACAGCGGACGACCGCCAACTCCCTGCGGGAGCCGAGTCCCACGTCGTGCAACAGCACATCCGGGACGGCTTCCCGGGCAACCCCGGCGGCGGCCTCGAAGTGCTCGCCGAGGGCCGGGCGACACCGGCGCAGTACACCGCTTACAAGTCCCGGATCGCCCAACTCCCAGAGGTGGCACGGGTGGACGGCCCCCTGGTGAAGGGCGACTCGGCGTACTTCACGGTGCTGCCCAAGGGCGAGGCGGTCGACGCCGCGGCCCAGCGCCTGGTCGGCGACCTGCGCGCCACGGACGCCCCCTTCACCACCAAGGTGACCGGCACGGCGGCCGTCCTGGTCGACTCCAAGCACGCGATAGCCACCCGCCTGCCCTGGGCGGCCGCCCTCATCGCCGTCGTCACCCTGCTCCTGGTCTTCCTCCTGACCGGCAGCGTCCTGATCCCGATCCAGGCGGTCCTGCTCAACGCGCTCAGCCTCACGGCGATGTTCGGCGCGGTGGTCTGGGTCTTCCAGGACGGCCACCTCTCCGGCCTCCTCGGCTTCACCAGCACCGGCTCCATAGAGACCACCCTCCCGGTCCTGATGTTCTGCGTGGCCTTCGGACTCTCCATGGACTACGGCGTGTTCCTGCTCTCCCGCATCAAGGAGGAGTACGACCGCACGGGCGACCACAACGAGGCGGTCCGCCACGGCCTCCAGCGCACGGGCGGCCTGATAACCGCCGCCGCGGTCATCCTCGCGGTGGTGATGGTCGCGATCGGCACCTCCCGGGTCACCAACACCAAGATGCTCGGCCTGGGCATCGCGCTGGCGGTCCTGATGGACGCGATGATCGTCCGCAGCCTGCTGGTCCCGGCGGTGATGAAGCTGACGGGGCGGGCGACTTGGTGGGCGCCGGCCCCGCTGCGAAGGTTCCACGACCGATTCGGTGTCAACGAGGGAGGAGAGAACCCACTTAGGGGCGCGGGGAACTGCGCGCCCAGCCACGACGTACCCGTAGACAAGAACGGCGATGGGAGCCCAAGTGAAAGCGGTGGTGTTCGAGCAATACGGTGAACTCGCCAACGTACGAGACGTACCCGACCCCCACCCCGCAGACCACGGAGTAGTCGTCCGGGTAGAAGCCACCGGCCTCTGCCGCAGCGACTGGCACGGCTGGCAGGGCCACGACCCGGACATCACGTTGCCCCACGTCCCGGGCCATGAACTCGCCGGCGTGGTCGAGGAGGTAGGCCCCCGGGTCACCAACTGGCACCCCGGAGACCGAGTCACCGTCCCCTTCGTGTGCGCCTGCGGAACCTGCCCCGCCTGCGCCGCGGGCGACCAGCAGATCTGCGAGCGCCAGACCCAGCCCGGCTTCACCCACTGGGGTTCCTTCGCCCAGTACGTCGCCCTGGACCACGCCGACGTGAACCTGGTCGCGATGCCGGACGAGATGACCTTCGCGACGGCGGCCTCGCTGGGCTGCCGGTTCGCGACGGCGTTCCGCGCGGTGGTGCAGCGGGGCCGGGTCGCGCCGGGGGAGTGGGTCGCGGTGCACGGCTGCGGGGGAGTGGGCCTGTCGGCGGTGATGATCGCGGCGGCCGCCGGAGCCAGGGTCGTCGCGGTGGACATCTCACCCCAAGCGCTCGCGCTGGCAAGGAAGTTCGGGGCGGCGGAGTGCGTGGACGGCACGCACACCCCGGACACGGCGCGGGCGGTACGTGAACTGACAGGCGGCGGCGCCCACTTGTCGCTGGACGCCCTGGGCTCCCCGGCGACCTGCGCGGCCTCGGTGAACGGCCTGCGCCGCCGGGGCCGCCACCTCCAGGTCGGCCTCCTCCCCTCCCCGTCGGGCACGACCCCCGTCCCCATGGCCCGCGCGATCGCCCTGGAACTCGAACTCCTCGGCAGCCACGGCATGGCGGCCCACACCTACCCGCCCATGCTGGAGCTGGTCCGGTCGGGAGCACTGCGCCCCGACCTCCTCGCCACCGCCACCATCACCCTGGACGAGACACCGGCGGCACTGGCCGCGATGGGCACGGCGCCGGGAGCGGGGGTGACGGTCATCGAGCCGTGGAGGTGACTCCCTCGGGGTGGCCCCGATGCGCGCTCCACTCACGGTCGAGCAGCCCCATGACGACCTTGTCCACCCACTCCCCGTCCCTCGACCGGGCCTCGCGCCGCACGCCTTCGACCACGAACCCGACCTTCTCGTACACCCGCCGGGCCCGGTGATTGTGGCCGTAGACCTCCAACTGGACGCGATGCAGACCCAGTTGCTCGAAGCCGTACCCGAGGATCAGGCGGGTCGCCTCGGTGCCGATGCCCCGGTCGCGGCCACGGGGGCCGATCAGGGTGCGGAAGGTGCAGCTGCGGGTGGCGGGGTCGGTGACGGCGAGGTCGAGGCGGTCGGGCAGGGTGGCCCGGGCACCGTAGAGGGAACGCAGCCGCTCCAAGGTGAGCTCGGTGGACGGCTCGAAGGTGAAGTGGACGACCTCCGGGTCCTGGATCAACTGCCACATCGGATCGGCGTCCGACGCGGTGAAGGGGCGGAGGACGGTCTTCTCACCGGTGAGGACGGGTTTGGCGGAGAGGTTCATCGAGGGATCGGCCGCGGCCGGTCATACCGGCAACCGAATTGAGCGCCTGCGGACGTGACCGGAGGGTCGGACGCGGTACCGGGCGCGCGGTACCGCGTCGGCGTACCCGCTCGGGTCAGTCGTCCCTACGCCCCCGGTTCCCCGGCCGGGAGGCCACCCACGCCCGGACCGTGTCGGCGTACCAGAACGGCTTGCCGCTCTCCACGTGGTCGGGCGGAGGCAGCAGGCCGTGCTTGCGGTAGGAGCGGACGGTGTCGGGCTGGACCCGGATGTGGGCCGCGATTTCCTTGTACGACCAGAGCCGTCGGTCGGTCATGAGTGCACCTCCCTGCGCGCGCCGCGGCGGCGGCCGGGGGCGGCCGTCGGGGGAGCCGTGCGCTGCGCTGGCGATCACAAGCCTGTGCCGGGTGAACGACACACAGTGAGGGACGGGAAGCGCCTGTCGACCGGGTGTGACGCAAAACCCGCGTACACGCGATATGTGTGACACGAGGGGGGCTTTTGTGACAGAGGTGACGCAAAGGCGCACGCGGGCGCGGGGGCGCGGCGCGTTGACGTGTGGGGTGGGGGTGTGGTGGGGGCGTGGTGGGACGGGTGTGCGCGGTGGGGAGGCGAGCCGGGCACGCTGGGGCGAGGTGGCGGGTGGGCCTGGTCTCCCGTACCGGCCCCGGCGGAGGTGGGCCTGATCTCCCGCATCGGCCCCGGCCGAGCCGGCCCGGATCCCCCGCGTCGGCCCCGAGCGAGGTAGGCCGGATTCCCCGTCCCAGCCCCGGCAAGGCGCCCTGGATCCCCGGCTCACCCACACACTCATGGCGCCCCGGATCCCCCCTCCCACCCACACACCCAAGGCGGGCCGGACCCGCTGCGACAGGTCCGGCCCGCTGCCCCCGTATCCCCCGTCGGGCCGGTGACCCGCTGAGGACCCTCGTGTCCCCAGGGATCAACCGGCCAGGCGCTCAGCCTGCATCAACGCGCCCGGCCGGTCTTGGAAAAATCCGCACCACGGCCTGGCGCGAGCAGCAGACTCGTCGCCTCGCCCGTCATCCGGTCCCCGGCCGGCATCCCCGTCCGCGCCACCGCCGGACTCACCCGCGCCACCGCGAACTGCCCCGGCGTACACCCCGTCATCGCCCTGAACTCGCCGCTCAGGTGCGCCTGGTCGTAGAAGCCGCAGACCGCCGCCGTCTCCGCCTGGCTGTGGCCGGATGCGAGGAGTCGCCGGGCCCGTTGCAGCCTCAGCACCCGTGCCGCCGCCTTGGGGCCGAGGCCGATCTGTTCCCGGAAGCGGTTCTCCAACTGCCGTACGCTCCAGCCCACTTCCTCCGCCAGCCGGGTCACCGGCACCGCGCCCCGGGTCCGCACCAGCTCCGACCAGGCGCGCACCACCCGCTCAGAACTCGGCGTGCCGGCAGCCGACCAGCGGGTCAACACGTCGTCCAGCAGCCCGAATCGGGCCTCCCAGGTCGGCAACGCGGCGAGCGCGGCGGCCAGTTCACCGAGCCCGGCCCAGCGGGAGCCCAGTACGTGCGGGAGTTCGTCGGGGTCCACCACCCGGTCGGCCAATTCGTGCTGAGCCGTGCCGAACAGCGTGAACGCCGCCCATGGCATCAGCAGTACCTCAACTCCCGCGAGCCGCCCACTGTGTTCACCGAGCGCCGCAGTGGTCGTAGGCCCACAGAACACGGACCCCAGCGTCGCCGTGGGCCGCCCCGCCCGCGAGATCCGCACCGACCCCTCGAACCCGAGCAGCAACGTGGCCGCCCCGATCGGCGCCTCCAGCCGAGCCCGCGGTCGCCCCAGGTCCAGCCGCATCCCCCGATAACTGATCACCCCGGGCCGCAGACGGGCATGGGGCACGGCGAGCGCGGTCTCCCAGGACCCGTCGGCCCCGTGCCCACGCCGGATGTGCACGGCAGCAACAGACATCCACTGATAGTCCTACGGGACTGCGGCGCCCCGTAAGGGGCGCGGGGAACTGCGCGCTCGGCCACAGTCGGACCCGCACCCGACGAACAACCGGACACGCCGGACACGGCCGTCACTGTGCAAGCCCTTACCCTCAACCTGTTCATGTCTCGTCCGAATGTCTGGACAAAACATTGACAGGGCTCGGCCACCGGGACTACAAACCGTGGAGAGCCGAAACGAAGCCGCTCCGCATCCGGTCCTCAGGGGGACCGCTCGCGCGGGCGCGAAGGGAAGTCGATGGCGTACGACCTGATCACCATGGGGCGGCTAGGGGTGGACCTCTACCCGCTGCAGACGGGCGTGCCGCTGCCCCAGGTGACGACCTTCGGGAAGTTCCTCGGCGGCTCGGCGGCGAACGTCGCGGTCGCCGCCGCCCGGCTGGGCCGCGAGGTCGCCCTGGTCTCGCGCACCGGCGACGACCCCTTCGGCACCTACCTGCACGAGGCGCTGCGGGACTTCGGCGTGGACGACCGCTGGGTCACGCCCGTCGCGGAGTACCCGACCCCGGTCACATTCTGCGAGATCTTCCCGCCGGACGACTTCCCGCTGTACTTCTACCGGCAGCCCAAGGCCCCGGACCTGGAGATCGACGCCCACGACCTGGATCTGGACGCGATCCACGAGGCCCGTATCTTCTGGATCACCGGCACCGGCCTGAGCGAGGAGCCCAGCCGTACGGCCACGCTCGCGGCCCTCGCCCACCGCGCCAAGTCCGGTACGACGGTCTTCGACCTCGACTGGCGCCCCATGTTCTGGAAGGACCCGAGCGCGGCCCGCCCCTTCTACGAGGAGGCCCTGCGCCACACCACCGTCGCCGTCGGCAACCTCGACGAGGTGGAGGTCGCCACCGGCGTACGCGAACCGCACGCCGCCGCCCGCGCGCTCCTGGACGCCGGTGTCGAACTCGCCGTGGTCAAGCAGGGCCCCAAGGGTGTCCTCGCCGTGCACCGCGACGGTACGACCGCCGAGGTGCCCCCGCTCCCCGTGACCGTCCTCAACGGACTCGGCGCCGGTGACGCCTTCGGCGGCTCGCTCTGCCACGGCCTGCTGTCCGGCTGGGACCTGGAGAAGATCATGCGGCACGCCAACGCGGCCGGCGCGATCGTCGCCTCCCGCCTGGAGTGCTCCTCCGCGATGCCCACGGTCGCCGAGGTCGAGGGCGCGATCGCCGCCGGAGCGGTGCTGTGAGGGCGGGTCGTGTGACGGGCGCCGAGCACGGGGGCGAGTACGAGGGCCAGTACGAAGGCGGGGACGGTGTGACGCACGCGCACGGCGACCAGGACGGCGGGGACGACGTCTCCGGCCACGAAGGCAACACCGGCACCGGCACAGGCACCGGCCCCCGCGTCGACATCTCCGAGCTCGTCCGCGTCCGCGCCCGCCACCCCGAGGCGATCGCCGAGGCCGCCGCCCGGCGCGTCCGCAGGCCCCTCCTCAACGACGCAGGCCGGCTGATGATCGTCGCCGCCGACCACCCGGCCCGCGGCGCGCTCGGCGTCGGCGAGCACAAGTTCGCCATGGCCAACCGCGCCGAACTGCTCGAACGCCTCTGCCTCGCCCTGTCCCGGCCCGGTGTCGACGGCGTCCTCGCCACCGCCGACATCCTCGACGACCTGCTCCTCCTCGGCGCCCTCGACGGCAAGGTCGTCATGGGCTCGATGAACCGCGGCGGGCTGCAAGGCGCGAGCTTCGAACTCGACGACCGCTTCACCGGCCACCGCGCCCAGGACATCGAGCGCCTCAACTTCGACGCCGGCAAGCTGCTCCTGCGCATCGACTACGACGACCCCGGCTCCCTCACCACCCTGGAGTCCACCGCCCGCGCCATCGACGACATGGCCGCGCGTCGACTCCCGCTGTTCGTCGAGCCGTTCATCAGCCGCCGCACCGACGAGGGCAAACTGAAGAACGACCTCTCCGCCGAGGCCGTCATCAAGTCCATCGCCATCTCCTCGGGCCTGGGCGGCACTTCGGCCTACACCTGGCTCAAGCTCCCCGTCACCGAGAACCCGGACGACATGGCCCAGGTCATGGAGACCTCCACCCTCCCCGCCGTCCTCCTCGGCGGCGAGGTCGGCGACGACCAGGACGGCGCCTACGAGAAGTGGCGCGGCGCCCTCCAACTCCCCACCGTGCGCGGCCTGGTGGTCGGCCGCTCGCTGCTCTACCCGCCGGACGGCGATGTCGCCGCCGCCGTGGACACCGCCGTAGGACTGCTGTGAGGGCCGCGTTATGACGACCGCCGAGCCGGATGTCCCCGAGGTGTACGTCCCCGAGCTGTACGTCCCCAAGGGCTCGGCCGCCAACCCGCAGTACGCCGTGGACATCGACCCCAAGCGGGCCGGCTGGACCCACAGCAGTCTGCGGGTCGTCGAGCTGGAGCCGGGCGGGACACACCACTTCACCACCGGTGACAGCGAGTGGATCGTGCTTCCGCTCAGCGGTGGATGTACCGTGCGAATTGCGGACGAAGAGTTCCAACTCCTGGGCAGGGAAAGCGTGTTCGCCGGAGTCACCGACTTCGCGTACGTGCCCCGAGACGCCCAGGTCAAAATCGCCTCCGGCGCGGGAGGCCGCTTCGCCCTGGCAGGAGCGAAGTGCGAGCGACGACTCCCCGCTCGCTACGGCCCCGCGCCGGAGGTTCCCGTGGAACGACGCGGCGACGGCACCTGCCTGCGCCGCGTCCGCAACTTCGCCTCGGCCGACGCCTTCGACTGCGACAAGCTGATCGCCGTCGAGGTCATCACCCCCGGCGGCAACTGGTCCTCGTACCCGCCCCACAAGCACGACGAACAACGGCCGGGCGAGGAAGCCGAGTTGGAGGAGATCTACTACTTCGAGATCGACGGCCCGAACGGTTTCGGCTATCAGCGCGTATTCCCCTCCCGTGAGGGCGGATCCGACGTCCTCGCGGAGGTCCGCTCCGGCGACGCCGTGCTCGTGCCCGATGGCTGGCACGGCCCGTCGATCGCCCAGCCGGGTCACGACATGTACTACCTGAACGTCATGGCGGGGCCGGGTGGAACGAGGGAGTGGCGGATCTGCTTCCACCCGGACCACGTTGAAAGCACAGGTGGTTACCGATGACCTCGACGACGAGGCTGACGGTCGCACAGGCACTCGTACGGTTCCTGTCCGTCCAGTACACCGAACGCGACGGCGTACGGCGGCGGTTGATCGACGCGACCTGGGGCATCTTCGGCCACGGCAACGTGGCCGGCCTCGGCCAGGCCCTCATCGAGTACTCCGACGAGATGCCGTTCCACCAGGGCCGCAACGAACAGTCCATGGTCCACGCGGCAGTTGGATATGCCCGTCAGTCAAATCGCCTGTCCGCACACGCGGTTACGACGTCCATCGGCCCCGGCGCCACGAACCTCGTCACCGGCGCGGCACTAGCCACCATCAACCACCTCCCGGTCCTGCTCCTCCCCGGCGACACCTTCGCCACCCGCGTCGCCGACCCGGTGCTCCAGCAGCTCGAAGTCCCGTACGCGGGCGATGTGTCGGTCAACGACTGCCTGCGCCCGGTGTCGAAGTACTTCGACCGCCTCACCCGCCCCGAGGCCCTGATCCCGGCGGCGCTCCAAGCCATGCGCGTACTCGCCGACCCCGTCGAGACCGGAGCCGTGACTCTCGCTCTCCCGCAGGACGTTCAGGCCGAGGCGTACGACTGGCCGGACGAGTTCTTCGCCGAACGCACCTGGCACGTAAGGCGACCGGCCGCCGACCCGGCCGAACTCGCCGAAGCGGTAAGGGCAGTTCGCGAGGCCAAGAGGCCGCTCATCATCGCGGGCGGCGGAGTCCACCACAGCCGCGCGGAGGCAGCCCTCGCGGAGTTCGCGTCGGCCACCGGCATCCCGGTCGCCTCCACGCAGGCGGGCAAGGGCTCCCTGAACCACGACCACCCCCAGGACGTCGGCGGCATCGGCCACACCGGCACCGCGACCGCCGACGAACTCGCCCGCCTGGCCGACCTGGTGATCGGTATCGGCACCCGCTACACCGACTTCACCACCGGCTCCCACACCCTCTTCGAACGCCCCGGCGTCCGCTTCCTTAACCTCAACATCGGTGCCTACGACGGCCACAAGCTCGCCGGACAGCCGCTGATCGCGGACGCCCGCGACGGACTCACCGCGCTGGCAGGGGAGTTGGGCCAGGACGCATACCGGGTCACCGCGTCGTACATCGCCGAGTACCGCGAGGACAAGGAGCGTTGGGAACAGCGCGTCGACGCCTGCTACGAGGCGGAGGAACCCGACGTACGACCGACACAGCCCCAAGTCCTGGGCGCGCTGGACGAGATCGTCGACGAGTCCGACATCCTGATCAACGCGGCGGGTTCGCTCCCCGGTGATCTGCACAAGCTGTGGCGGACGCGGTCGTTCGACCAGTACCACCTGGAGTACGGCTACTCCTGCATGGGCTACGAGATCCCGGCCGCGATCGGCGTGAAGCTGGCCGCGCCGGACCGGCCGGTGTGGGCGCTGGTCGGCGACGGCACGTATCTGATGATGCCGACGGAGATCGTGACCGCCGTACAGGAAGGCATCGCGATCAAGGTCCTGCTGATACAGAACCACGGGTACGCGTCGATAGGCGGCCTGTCCGAGTCGGTGGGCGGCGAGCGGTTCGGCACCGCCTACCGTCACCAGGCCGACGACGGCACCTACACCGGCGCCCCGCTGCCCGTCGACCTCGCCGCCAACGCGGCCAGCCTCGGCATGCGCGTGTTGCGCGCGAAGACCGTCAGCGACCTGCGTGAAGCGCTTGCCGTGGCGCGGGCGGCCGACACTCCCACATGTGTCTACGTGGAGACCGAAACCGCAGACACTGTGTCGGGCGCGCCTCCCGCGCAGGCCTGGTGGGATGTACCTGTGGCCGCGACCGCGACCCGATCGTCCGCGGTCAAGGCACGTGAGCTGTACGAACGGCACGTCTCCACTCGACGCCGCCATCTGTGAAGGAGTTCTCGGTCATGACGAAGATCGTCAACCACTGGATCGGCGGCAAGACCGTCGAAGGCGCGTCGGGCACGTACGGGCCGGTCACCGACCCGGCGACCGGCGCGGTCACCACGAAGGTCGCCTTCGCGACGGTCGAGGAGGTCGACGCGGCCGTAGCTGCGGCGAAGGACGCGTACGCGACCTGGGGCACCTCGTCCCTCGCCAAGCGCACCACGATCCTCTTCAAGTTCCGCGCGCTGCTGGACGCCAACCGCGACGCGATCGCCGAGCTCATCACCGCCGAGCACGGCAAGGTGCACAGCGACGCGCTGGGCGAGGTCGCGCGCGGCCTGGAGATCGTCGACCTGGCGTGCGGGATCACCGTGCAGCTGAAGGGCGAGCTGTCGACGGAGGTCGCCAGCCGCGTCGACGTCTCCTCGATCCGCCAGCCGCTGGGCGTGGTCGCGGGCATCACGCCGTTCAACTTCCCGGCCATGGTGCCGATGTGGATGTTCCCGATCGCCATCGCGACCGGCAACACCTTCGTCCTCAAGCCCTCCGAGAAGGACCCGTCGGCGTCCCTGAAGATCGCCGAACTGCTCGCGGAGGCAGGCCTCCCCGACGGCGTCTTCAACGTCGTCAACGGCGACAAGGTGGCCGTGGACCGCCTCCTGGAGCACCCGGACGTCAAGGCCGTGTCCTTCGTCGGCTCGACGCCGATCGCCCGCTACATCCACACCACGGCCGCCGCGAACCACAAGCGCGTCCAGGCCCTGGGCGGCGCCAAGAACCACATGCTGGTCCTCCCGGACGCCGACCTCGACGCGGCGGCGGACGCGGCGGTCTCAGCGGCCTACGGCTCCGCGGGCGAGCGCTGCATGGCCATCTCGGCCGTCGTGGCGGTCGGTTCGATCGGCGACGAGCTGGTCGAGAAGATCCGCGAGCGCGCCGAGAAGATCAAGATCGGCCCCGGCAACGACCCGACGAGCGAGATGGGCCCGCTGATCACCGCGGTCCACCGCGACAAGGTGGCGTCCTACGTCACGGGCGCGGCGGCCGAAGGCGCGGAGGTCGTCCTCGACGGCACCGGCTACACGGTCGAGGGCTTCGAGGACGGCCACTGGATCGGCATCTCCCTGCTCGACAAGGTGCCGACGACGGCGAAGGCCTACCAGGACGAGATCTTCGGCCCGGTCCTCTGCGTCCTGCGCGTCGACACGTATGACGAGGGCGTGGCGCTGATCAACAGCTCCCCGTTCGGCAACGGCACCGCGATCTTCACCCGCGACGGCGGCGCCGCCCGCCGCTTCCAGCTGGAGATCGAGGCCGGCATGGTCGGCGTCAACGTCCCGATCCCGGTCCCGGTGGGCTACCACTCGTTCGGTGGCTGGAAGGACTCCCTCTTCGGGGACCACCACATCTACGGCAACGACGGCACGCACTTCTACACCCGCGGCAAGGTCGTCACGACCCGCTGGCCGGACCCGGCGGACGGCCCGTCCGGCGTGGACCTCGGCTTCCCGCGCAACCACTGAGAAACCCTGAACGGGGCCGTCCGCATCGCGGACGGCCCCATTTTTTCGCCTACGACGGCTGCGGTTCCCGTACCGAGCCGAACCGGGACCCGCACTGCGTCGAAGTGCTGAACAAGACACTCCACTCGCTCTGGATCAACGGATTCCGTAGGTGAACACCCATTGACGTGACGGTTTCGTCAATGTTCCATCAGCGCGTGACCGACACCCTCCCCACCGCCGAAGCCGCCGGAGCTGCCACAGCCGAGGCGCCGGACACCTCCGGGCGCCCGCAGCAGCTGAAGCGTTCCATCGGCATCGTCGGCGGCACGCTCCTCACGCTCTCCTGCGTGACACCGGCCTCCACGCTCTTCGTGGTCGTCCCCGACCTGTTCGGCTCGCTCGGCACCGCGACCGCCCTCACGATCGCGATCGGCTCGGTCCTCTGCATCGCCGTGGCGTTCTGCTACTCGGAGCTGGGCACCCTCATCCCCAGCGCGGGCGGCGAGTACGCGATGGTGTCGACGTTGGCGGGCAGGCTCGCGGGCTGGCTGGTCTTCGTCCTGTCCCTCCTGGTCGTGATGATCGTCCCGCCGGTGATAGCGATGGGTACGGCGGATTACCTGGCCCCGATCGCCCACCTGAACCCGTCCATGACCGGCGCGGGCGTGATGCTCCTGGCCACGCTGGCAGGCCTGTTGGACCTGCGCGCCAACGCGTGGATCACGGGC
This sequence comes from Streptomyces sp. N50, assembly GCF_033335955.1. Lineage (GTDB taxonomy): Bacteria > Actinomycetota > Actinomycetes > Streptomycetales > Streptomycetaceae > Streptomyces. The sequence continues at coordinate 3,057,452 of NZ_CP137549.1, read as the reverse complement.
ATCTTCCTGGTCCTGGAGGTCATAGCGGCGGGGGTCGTGGCGCTGCTGGGCTTCACGCACAGCCAGCGAGGCATCGGCAGCCTCACCTCGATGCAGGTAGCGGGTACGCACGGCCACACGGACACGGTGACGGCGATGCTGGTGGTGTCCGGCCTCGCGATAGCCCTCTTCGTCACGCAGGGCTTCTCGACGGCGGTCTACCTCTCCGAGGAGTTGGAGAACCCGCGCCGCAACGTGGCCCGCACGGTCCTGGCCACCCTCGCGATTTCGACGGTGATCATCCTGGTCCCGGTGGTGGCGATCACGATGGGAGCGTCGGACCTCTCGACGCTGACGAGCGGCGACATCGGGTCGATGGTGACGGCGTGGTCCAACTCCGCGGTGGGCACCTTCGTCAGCCTCTGCGTAGCCCTCGCGATCATCAACGCGGGCATCGTCATGGTCATCCAGAACTCCCGGGTCCTCTTCGCCTCCGCCCGGGACAAGGCCTGGCCCCAGCCGGTCAACACGGTCTTCTCCAAGCTCGGCCGCTTCGGCTCCCCCTGGGTGGCCACGCTCGCCGTGGGCATCCCGGGCGCGATCCTCTGCTTCGTCAACCTGGACACCCTGTACGGCGTGACAGGCGTCTCGGTGACCGGCATGTACCTGCTGGTCGCGGTGGCCGCCCTGCTCTCCCGCCGCGGCAACCACCGCCACACGCACGCGTGGCGCATGCCGCTGTGGCCGTCGATCCCGCTCCTCCTGATCGCGGTCCTGGCCTACATCCTCACCCAGCAGGAGACGAGCTATCTCCTGTGGACGGGCGGGATCGTCGCCGTGGCCACCCTCTACTGGGCGTTCTACCTGCGCCCGCGCCGCGAGACCCGCTGGCTGGTGTCGATCCCGGAGGACCAGCAGGCGTAGGCGAGTTCACCCATCGCCGTCACCCGTCGACTTCACTACGTGAAGTCCCACGTCACCACCGTGCACGACCCGTCGTCCTTGCCACCCGCGCTGCGGTAGGTGGCGAGGGCGATGTCGTTCCCGGTGTCGATGAGCACCCACATCCCGTAGCAGCCCCGCTCCCGCGCGAGCGCGGCGAGCCGCCGCACCAGGGCCCGCCCGATCCCCCCGCGCCGGTACGGCTCCGCGACCGCGAGTTCGTACAGAAGCATCTCGGTGCCCTTGTCGGGGTGGACGGTCTCGACGCCGCTGACGAAGCCGACCACCGATTCCCCGTCGTACGCGAGGAAGAGATGGTGTCCGTCGGCGGTCAGGAAACGCTCGGCCCACCCGGTGCGGACGGGACCGTCGAAGAGGTGCTCCGCCGCGGTGACTTCGGCCACGGTGGTCGCACGGCGGATCGCGGGGCTGTCGATGCTGGCCATGGGACTTCGTACCACGGACGCGGTATGCGGGAAGGGGCCCGTACTCCCCGGGGAGGGGCGGAGGTTCGGCCCGGGGGCTGCCTCGGTTGTCAGTCGCGGGCCGTACCGTTGAGGCATGGATCTTCGACTGCCCGCCCTGCGAGGGCTGCTGCGAGGGCCCCGGCGCCTGCTGGCCGCCGGGGCCGCCGTGGTCGTGCTCGCGGGCGCCGGTACCTGGACGGCGGTTGCCTCCGACGACCCGCCTCCGGTGCACCGCTCCGACCGCGTCATGGCCGTGGACGGAGTGCGCCTCGACACCTCGTACTTCACGTCCGGCGGCACCGGCCGCCGCCCCGCCGTCCTCCTCGCGCACGGCTTCGGCGGCAGCAAGGACGACGTACGGAAAGAGGCCGAGGACCTGGCCGGGGACGGGTACGCGGTGCTGACCTGGTCGGCCCGCGGCTTCGGCAGGTCCACCGGCAAGATCGGCCTGAACGACCCGTCCGGCGAGGTCAAGGACGTATCGAAGCTGATCGACTGGCTGGCGAAGCAACCGGACGTCGAACTCGACAAACCGGGCGACCCGCGCGTGGGCATGGCAGGCGGTTCCTACGGAGGCGCGATCTCCCTCCTCGCCGCGGGCTATGACGACCGGGTCGACGCGATCGCCCCGGCGATCACGTACTGGAACCTCGCGGACGCCCTGTTCCCGAACGGCGTCTTCAAGAAGCTCTGGGCCGGCATCTTCATCAACTCCGGTGGCGGCTGCGCCAAGTTCGAGCCCGCGCTGTGCCAGATGTACAACAGGGTCGCCGAGTCCGGAACACCGGACGCCCAGGCCCGCGCCCTCCTCGAAGCCCGCTCCCCGTCCGCCGTAGCCACCCATATCAACGTCCCGACTCTCCTCCTCCAGGGCCAGACGGACTCTCTGTTCCCGCTCGGCCAGGCCGACGCCGCCGAGAAGGCGATCCGCGCGAACGGCGCCCCCGTGGACGTCGACTGGATCGCGGGCGGCCATGACGGCGGCGACATGGAGACGAGCCGCGTCCAGGCGCGCGTGACGTCCTGGTTCGACCGGTACCTGAAGGACGACAAGAACACCGACACCGGCCCCGCGTTCCGCGTCACCCGCACCGGAGGCGTCGACTCCACGGACGGCGCCGCCCTGTTGCGCGGCGCGAGCGGCAGCGCGTACCCCGGCCTGGAGAGCGACCCGCGCACGATCGCCCTGACCGGCCGCCGCGAGCAGTCCTTCACCAACCCGGCCGGCGCCAGCCCACCCGCCATCTCGGCCCTGCCGGGCCTGGGCAGCACAGGCGGCCTCTCGCAACTGTCCTCCCTGGGCATCGGAGTCTCCCTCGACTTCCCCGGCCAGTACGCCGCGTTCGACTCGGCCCCCCTCACCACCGGCCTCCGCATCACCGGTTCGCCCACGGTCACCGTCCACGTCAAGTCGACCAGCGACGACACCGTCCTCTTCGGCAAGGTCTACGACGTAGGCCCCGGCGGCACCCAACAGGTGCTGCCCTCCCAGCTGGTGACCCCCCTCAGGGTCGACGGCACCAAGTCCGGCAAGGACGTCACGATCACCCTCCCGGCCATCGACTACGACGTCCAGAGCGGCCACCACCTGCGCCTGGTCCTCGCCTCGACGGACCTGGGCTACGCCTCCCCGGCGGCCCCGGCGACGTACACGGTCACCCTGAAGAGCGACCTCAAGGTGCCGACGGCCCCCGGTGTCACGACCGCGGCGGCGACCCTCCCGTCCTGGGTGTGGTGGCTCCCGCTCGCGGGCGCGGCGATCGCCCTGGCCCTGCTCCTGACCGGACGCAGGCGCACGACGTCGACACCCCCCGCCCCCGAACTGTCCGAAGTCCCGCTCCAGATCACCGACTTGAGCAAGCGGTACGCGAAGTCGGCGGACCGGTACGCGGTACGGGACCTGTCCTTCCGCGTCGAAAAGGGCCAGGTGCTCGGCCTCCTGGGTCCGAACGGCGCGGGCAAGACGACCACCCTGCGCATGCTGATGGGCCTGATCAAGCCGGACGCCGGCGAGATCAGGGTCTTCGGCCACGCGATCCGCCCGGGCGCCCCCGTCCTCTCCCGGGTCGGCGCCTTCGTCGAGGGCGCGGGCTTCCTCCCGCACCTCTCCGGCCGCGAGAACCTGGAGCTGTACTGGCAGGCGACCGGACGGCCGTCGGAGGACGCCCACTTGGAGGAGGCCCTGGAGATCGCGGGCCTCGGCGACGCGCTCGCCCGCGCGGTCCGCACCTACTCCCAGGGCATGCGCCAGCGCCTCGCCATCGCCCAGGCCATGCTCGGCCTCCCCGACCTCCTCATCCTCGACGAACCGACCAACGGCCTCGACCCGCCCCAGATCCGCGAGATGCGCGAGGTGATGATCCGCTACGCGGAGGCGGGCCGCACGGTCATCGTCTCCAGCCACCTCCTCGCCGAGGTCGAACAGACCTGCACCCACCTGGTGGTCATGGACCGCGGCCGCCTCGTCCAGGCGGGCCCGGTCGCCGAGATCATCGGCGCCGGAGACACCCTCCTGGTCGGCCTGGCGACCGACATTCCTGACTCCCTGGTGGAGAAGGTGACAGCCCTGCCCGGGGTCGAGTCGGCAACACGAACAGACGGCGCCCTCCTGGTACGCCTGGCGGCAACGCCCCAAACGGGCGCGGGGCTGCATCCATCAGCGGCTCCGCCGCAGAGCGCGACCAGCCCCAACGGCGCAGCAGAAGAAAACCTACAAGCCCCCGCATACCCGGGCACTCTCGCGATCGACGGCACCGAAACACTCACCGCCGCCCGCCTCCTCGTAGAACTCGTCCGCCTGGAGATCCCGGTCTCCTCCCTCGGCCCCCACCGCCGACTCGAAGATGCCTTCCTCACTCTGATCGGAGGTTCCGCATGAGCACGCTCGCCGAGCCCGTCGAGGTGGCCTCCGGCTACCGGGCCGGCCGCACCCTGCCCCTACGGGTGGAGCTGGTCCGGCAGTTGAAGCGGCGCCGCACGCTGGTCATGGGCGGCATCCTCGCCGCGCTGCCCTTCATCCTGGTCGCCGCCTTCGCGATCGGCGGTACCCCGGGCGACCGCGGCTCCCAGCTGACGCTGATGGACACGGCCACCTCGTCCGGCGCCAACTTCGCCGCGGTGAACCTGTTCGTGTCGGCGGGCTTCCTCCTGGTCGTCCCGGTCGCCCTGTTCTGCGGGGACACGGTCGCCTCGGAGGCCAGCTGGTCCTCCCTGCGCTATCTGCTCGCGGCACCCGTGCCGAGGGCCCGCCTCCTCTGGTCCAAGCTGGTCGTCGGCCTGAGCCTCAGCCTCGCCGCGATGATCCTGCTCCCGGTCGTCGCCCTGGCCGTCGGCACCGCCGCCTACGGCTGGGGCCCCTTGGAGCTGCCCACCGGAGGCGCGATCGGCGCGGGCACGGCGGCCCAACGCCTGCTGGTGGTCGTGGCGTTCATCTTCGTGTCCCAACTGGTCACCGCCGGGCTCGCGTTCTGGCTCTCGACCAAGACCGACGCCCCCCTCGGCGCGGTGGGCGGCGCGGTCGGCCTGACCATCGTCGGCAACGTCCTGGACGCCGTCACGGCCCTCGGCCACTGGCGCGACTTCCTGCCCGCGCACTGGCAGTTCGCGTGGGCGGACGCCGTGCAACCCCATCCCGAGTGGTCCGGCATGATCCAGGGCACGGCGGTCTCCGTTACGTACGCCATCGTGCTGTTCGCCCTGGCCTTCCGGGGTTTCGCCCGCAAGGACATCGTGTCCTAGGTCACCGGAGGATCTCCCACCGGTCTCGACGGGCCATGATCGCGACCCCTTCGAGACGCTTCCGCAACTCCCCGTAGCGCACATTCCCGCCCCCTCCGCCGTCACAGTCGCAAGAAGCCGACGTCAACGGACCGAGGGGGCACGGGAGATGAAGACCCACCAGACCCACCGAACACGACCGAGGCAGGAGCACGCGCACCACCGCCCCCGGCGACTGCGCACCACCCTGCTCGCCCTCACCGCCGCGAGCGGCCTGCTCCTCACCGGCTGCGGCGCGGGCGAAGGCAGCCACTCCAACACCTCGAACGCGACGAACCGCACCGGCTTCCCGGCCCCGGCCCCCGCCATCACCTCCGGCGGTGACAACGGCAGCGAACAGGACGGCGAACAGACCGGCACCCCCGCCGACAAGATCGCCCCGTCCCCCGACTACCTCTCGACCTTCGCCCTCGACGTCGACACCGCCTCCTACGGCTACGCCCGCCGCGTCCTCGCCGACGGCCGGCGCCCCGACCCCTCGACGATCCGCCCCGAGGAGTTCGTCAACAGCTTCCGCCAGGACTACGACCGCCCCGACGGCAACGGCTTCACGGTCACCGTCGACGGCGCCCGCACCGACAGCTCCAACTGGTCCCTCGTCCGCGTGGGCCTCGCCACCCGCACCGCCGACGACAGCGCCGAACGCCCGCCCGCAGCCCTCACGTTCGTCATCGACGTCTCGGGTTCCATGAGCGAGACGGGCCGCCTGGACCTCGCCAAGAAGTCCCTCGACGAGATGACGGACCGACTGCGCGACGACGACTCCGTCGCGCTGGTCACCTTCAGCGACGAGGCCGAGACCGTCCTCCCGATGACCCGCCTCGACGGCCACCGCGGCCAAGTCCACGAAGCCGTCGACGAGTTGGAGACCCAGTCCTCCACCAACCTCGGCGCGGGCGTCGAGACCGGCTACGCCACCGCCACCGAGGGCCTGCGCGAGGGCGCCACCAACCGCGTCGTCCTCATCTCCGACGGTCTCGCCAACACCGGTGACACCAACGCCGATTCGATCCTCGACCGCATCGCCGACGAACGCCGCGACCACGGCATCACCCTCTTCGGCGTCGGCGTCGGCAGCGACTACGGCGACGCCCTGATGGAGAAACTCGCCGACAAGGGAGACGGCCACACCGCGTACGTCTCGGACGACGCCGACGCCCGCAAGGTCTTCGTCGACCAACTCCCGCAGAACATCGACCTCACCGCCCGCGACGCCAAGGCCCAGGTCGCCTTCGACCCCGAGACGGTCGCCCAGTTCCGCCTCATCGGCTACGAGGACCGCAAGGTCGCCGACGACGACTTCCGCAACGACAACGTCGACGGCGGCGAGATCGGCCCCGGCCACACCGTCACCGCCCTCTACGCCGTCCGCACCAGGCCCGGCGCCGACGGCCACCTCGCCACCGCGAGCGTCCGCTGGCTCGACCCGAACACCCGCGCCCCGCACGAGAATGCGGGCCAACTGGAGACCGACGCCCTGCACGACTCCCTGAGCAGCGCGTCCGCCCGCTTCCAAGTAACCGCCGTGGCCGCCTACTTCGCCGACACCCTCCGCTCCAAAGAGCTGCCCGGCAACCCCGGCCTCACCGAACTCGCCGCCCGCGCCCACACGTTGGCGAAGGAAACGGAGGACAAGGACGTACGCGGGCTCGCCGAAGCGATCGACGAGGCACGCCGAACGGACTGAACCCACCGGAACCGCACAGACCCCATTGACCTTCCCCTACTTGCGAGTAAGTTGACGCCCCAGCCACCGTCTCACCGTCGACCGGGAGCAGTCGTCATGGGCGTACGCAAGGACTTGAAGCGGGCGCGGCAACGCACCGACCTGGCGGCCCGCACCCGGGTCCACCTCACCAGGGACGAGCGGGGCGTCGTACGGGAGGCGGGCGCCCTGCCCCTCGCCCCGCGCCCGACGGCCGGCAGCACCGCAGACCTCCCGTTCACCAACGCGGCGGAGGCCCCCGACACCGTGGTCCTCCGCCGCGAACAGCACGGCACCTGGCACCCCGTCACCGCGACCGCCTTCGCAAGCGAAGTCACCGCCACGGCAAAGGGGTTGATAGCCGCAGGCCTCGAACCGGGCGGCCGGGTCGCGGTCATGTCCCGCACCCGCTACGAGTGGACGGTCCTCGACTTCGCGATCTGGGCGGCCGGCGGTCAGACGGTACCGATCTACGCCACCTCGTCGGCGGACCAAGTGGAGTGGATCGTCAGGGACTCGGGCACCCGTTTCGTCGTCACGGAGACCGCCGAGAACACCGGCACGGTCACCACCGCCACGGCCCGCCACCCCCAACCCCCGCGCGTCTGGCAGCTGGACGCGGGAGCCATGGCCGAACTCGCCTCCCTGGGCAAGGAGTTGCCCGACGACGAGATCACCAAGCGCCGCGCCTCCCTCACCCCGGACACGATCGCGACGATCTGCTACACCTCCGGCACCACCGGCCGCCCCAAGGGCTGCGTCCTCACCCACGCCAACCTGCACGCCGAGGCCGCCAACCTGGTCGAGCTGCTGCACCCCCTCTTCACGGAGGTCACCGGCCAGGTCGCCTCGACGCTCCTGTTCCTCCCCCTCGCGCACATCATGGGCCGCACCCTCCAGATCGCCTGCCTGATGGCCCGCATCGAGATCGGCCACTGCCCGAGCATCAAGCCCGACGAACTCCGCCCGGCGCTACGGGAGTTCGGGCCCACGTTCCTCGTCGGCGTGCCGTACCTCTTCGAGAAGATCCACGACGCCGGCCGCGCGACCGCCGAGAAGATGGGCCGCGCCGCCTCCTTCGACCGCGCCGACCGCATCGCCGTCCGCTTCGGCGAGGCCTACCTCAACAAGTTCCTTGGCACCGGCAAGGGCCCCGGCCCCGGCCTCTACGCCGCGTGGGCCCTCTACGACCTGCTGGTCTACCGCCGTATCCGCAAGGAACTCGGCGGCCGCCTGCGCTACGCGATCAGCGGCGGCTCCCCGCTCGACCGCGACCTCAACCTCTTCTTCTCCGCCGCCGGAATCATCGTCTACGAGGGCTACGGCCTCACTGAGACGACCGCCGCCGCCACCGTCGTCCCGCCCCTGCGGCCCCGCCCCGGCACGGTCGGCCTCCCGGTCCCCGGCACCACGATCCGCATCGCCGACGACGGCGAGGTGCTCATCAAGGGCGGGGTGGTCTTCGGCGCCTACTGGAACAACCCGGCGGCCACCGACGCCGTACTGAAGGACGACTGGTTCGCGACCGGGGATCTGGGCGCGCTCGACGAGGACGGCTATCTCACCATCACCGGCCGCAAGAAGGACATCCTCGTCACCAACGGCGGCAAGAACGTCTCCCCGGCCGTCCTGGAGGACCGCCTGCGCAGCCGCGCCCCGGTCGGCCAGTGCCTGGTCGTCGGCGACAACCGCCCCTTCGTGGCAGCGCTCATCACCCTCGACCCCGAGGCCCTCGCCCACTGGCTCGTGGTCCGCAAGCTCCCGGCCGACACCCCGCTCGCCGACCTCGTCGAGGACCCCCGCCTGCGCGCCGACGTCCAGAAGGCCGTCGACCACGCCAACGAGGCCGTCTCGCGCGCCGAGTCGATCCGCGCCTTCGCCCTGGTCGAGGGCGAGTTCACCGAGGACAACGGCCTGCTCACCCCGTCCCTGAAACTCAGGCGGCACGTGGTGACGGCGGCCTACGCGGAGGACATCGAGGCCCTGTACGCGAAGTCGAAACGGCCGTAACGCGAAGAGCGGGCCGCCGATGTGCTCGGCGGCCCGCTCTTGTGGTGCTGGTGGGGTCAGCTGTTCGTGGCGCCGTTGCCCGACAGGACCGGGATGTTGTCCAGGATGTGCGACAGCGGCTCGTCGCCCTTGGCCTGGGTGGAGTTCTCGGTGCACTGCTGGTTCTGCGGGGCCGAAAGGATCGGCACGTCCTGCAGGACCGTGACCGGCACGACGCCGACGATCGAGGCGAGGTTCGCCTTGACCGGCAGGCCGACACAGGGCTTGTTCAGGGTGCCCTGGACGAGGGAGAGCTGGGGGCTCATGTCGCCCTTGGTCTCCTGGTTGCCGTACTTCTGCACGGCGCCGTTGCCCTGGGTGGTGGTGACACCGTCGTCGTTGCCGATCGCCATCGCCGGGGTGGCGACAGCGGCGGTGGCACCGGCGAGGGAGGCGGCAACAGCCGCGGTCGCCCACAGCTTCTTCATGTTCAAACCCTTTCGGAGGACGGACTCCCGTTGCGGAGCCGCGCGATGATCAACTGAGTGATGACTGGTTTGGTTGCGGCCTTTGCCCTGAATGGAGCAATAAGTCGGCTCGCGGGTAAGTAAGTTGGCTTCCTCGCGCGGGGACGCGCCGGGAGATCCGCGGCGGGTCGCTCGGCAGGGGCTGCTGTCCGCGGGGGACCAGCGGACGGGCCGCGCGCAGCTTCCCGAACTCCTCGGCCGCCTTCCGCGCGTCCCGGCGAGGCAGGCCAACGGGCCGCCGAGAGATCGGCGGCCCGCTGTGCGTGTCCGCGAGGTCAGCTGCCCGCAGCGCCGTTGCCCGACAGGACCGGGATGTTGTCCAGGATGTGCGACAGCGGCTCGTCGCCCTTCGCCTGGGTCGAGTTCTCGGTGCACTGCTGGTTCTGCGGCGCGGAGAGGATCGGCACGTCCTGCGCGACGGTGACCGGCACGAGGCCGACCAGCGAGGCCAGGTTCGCCTTGGCGGGCAGGCCGATGCAGGGCTTGTTCAGCGAGCCCTGGATGAGCGCCATCTGGGGGCTCATGTTGCCGTACGTGGCCTGGTTGCCGTAGACCTGCTCGGCGCCGTTGCCGTTCGCCGTGGTGACGCCGTTGTCGTTACCGATCGCCATCGCCGGGGCGGCGACGGCAGCCGAGGCTCCGACGACGGAAGCGGCGACAGCCGCAGCAGCCATAACCTTCTTGATCACTTGCGTGGTCCCTTCTGGAGTAACCCCGTCCACCGGAGCGACCTGAACAACTGGCACCGGGCCGCATGGTTGCTCCGATTCACTCCAATGGCCCAGATGAATCCAACCGGGTGAAGACACGCAACCAATCCGGCCGACCTCTGTTGATGGGGGAGCAGGAATTGTGTCTCTGCCAGGAAAGGACCGCAGAAATGCTCAAGAAGGCAATGGCTGCGACGGCTGTCGCGGCTTCCGTCGTCGGCGTATCGGCGACGGCCGCCCCGCAGGCGCTGGCCATCGGAAACGACAACGGCGTCACCACGGTCAACGGGAACGGTGCCGAGCAGGCCTATGGCAACGCCAAGACGGCCGGCGACATGAGCCCCCAGCTCGGGCTCGCCCAGGGCGACCTGAACAAGCTCTGTGTCGGCCTGCCGGCCAAGGTCAACGCGGCCTCGATCGTGGGCGTACTGGTGCCGGTCACCGTCCTCCAGGACGTGCCGGTCCTCTCGGCCCCGCAGAACCAGCAGTGCGCCGAGAACTCGACCCAGGCCAAGGGCGACGAGCCGCTGTCGCACATCGCGGACAACATCCCGGTGCTGTCGGGCAACGGCGCCATCGGCAGCTGACCGTTCGTCAATAAAGCGGCCAGGGCGGCCCGCCGGAAATCTCCGTGCGGGCCGCCCTGGCCGTTTCACATTGCCGTCCTCTTCCTGACTCCCCTTGAAGAGAAGCGTTTCTGCACCTGTGCGCCCATCGCGTCAATTCGGTGCGGACGATCGAGTGAATTGTCAGGTGACACGCGTTCTTGAGTTTCTTCCTGCGTCTATCCCTCGTTTTACAGGCTGCAGGTCATGGTGGGCATGACCGCAGAGAAGGGAACGTTCATGAAGAAGAGCGCTGCTGTTGTCGCTGGTGCGATCATGGCCCTCGGTATGGCCGCCCCGGCCTTCGCCGACGCGGGTGCCGAGGGTGCGGCCGTCGGTTCGCCGGGTGTCCTCTCGGGCAACGTGGTCCAGGTTCCCGTGCACATCCCCGTCAACGTGTGCGGCAACTCGATCGACGTGATCGGCCTGCTGAACCCGGCGTTCGGCAACACCTGCGTCAACGACTGACGACGTAGCACCCCAGCCGTTCCGGCTGTTTCATGGCCGGCCTTGGACAGGTTTCCAAGGCCGGCTTTTCCCACTTCAAGCAGGAAGACAACGAGATTGCGACAGACCCTGGGTAAGGGAATGGTCGCGGCGGCCGCCGCGACGAGCATTCTGTCCCTGTGCGGCAGCCCCGCCCTGGCCGATTCGTACACCGGCGGCGCTGCGAAGGATTCGCCGGGTGTCCTGTCCGGCAACAGCATCGACGTCCCGATCGACGCGCCGGTCAACGCCTGTGGCAACACCGCCGACGGGGTGTCCGGGCTCAACCCGACGTTCGGCAACGGGTGCGCCGGCGGCAAGCACGAGCACCGGCACAGCGAGCATCACCGGTGGGCCGAGCCGTCGTACGCCGACTCGTATGACGCCGACGACTCCGACGACTTCGGCTACGGCTACGGCACCGGTCATGGCTATGGCACCGGCTATGGGTACGGCCACGGTCTCGGCTCCGGTCATGGCTCTGGTCACGGCTATGGGGACGACTCGGGCTACGGCTCGGGGGACACTCGGGTCATGGCTACGGGGGCGACTCCGGGTATGGCACCGGGGGCGGTTCGGGGTACGGCTCCGGCGACCACTCGGGCCACGGCACTCCGGAGGACTGCGAGGAGACTCCGCCGCCTCCGCCCGGTGGGCATCACCACACGCCGCCTCCGTCCGGCGGGCATCACCACACGCCGCCTCCGTCCGGCGGGCATCACCACACACCGCCTCCGCCGGGTGGCCACCACCACACCCCGCCGCCCCCTACGGGTGGACACCACACCCCGCCGCCCCCCAGCGGCGGCAATCACACCCCGCCGCCTCCTACGGGCGGGCACCACACCCCTCCGCCTCCCACGGGCGGTCACCACACGCCGCCGCCTCCCAGCGGCGGGCACCACACCCCTCCGCCTCCCACGGGCGGGCATCACACGCCCCCTCCCACCGGCGGCAGCCACACCCCGCCCCCTCCCACGGGCGGGCACCACACGCCTCCGCCCTCCGGTGGGGAGCACACCCCGCCGCCCGTTCTGGCGCACACCGGCAGTGAGGCCATGCTGGCCACGTCCGGTGTCAGTGCCGCGCTGATCGCGGGTGGCACGATCCTCTACCGACGAGGCCGGATCGCGTCCCGTAGGTAAGACGCACGGGGTGCCGGACGTCACCGCCCGGCACACCCGCGCCGTCAGCGCCGTACGAAGGCCGGCGCGCCCCGTCGGCCCGGTGCCGGGATCATGCCGCCGCGCGGCTCCGAGCGCAGCCGGCGTTCCACTCCCCGCACCAGCGCGCCCGCCGTGAACGTGGCGCCGTGCACGAAGCGCATCGCCGGGCCGAAGCCCGAGGCCGTCACCAGGCCCGCCATGAAGAGGCCGGGGTGCGAGGACTCGAAGTCCCGGCCGACCTCGGGGGAACCGTCGCCCACCGTGGCCAGGGAACCCCTCAACTCGCCGGAGAGCAGCCCGAGTCGGTTGGCCGTGGCCGTGAACCCCGTTGCCGCGATGACGTGTTCGGTGTCCAGGGAGCGCGTTCCGCCCACCCGGCTCACCGTCTCCAGGCGTACCCCGCCCGGCACCACGTCGGCCGCCGCGACCTCATGGCCGAGCAGCACCTCCACCGCCGGTTCGAACCGGTCCCGCACCCACCAAGCGCCCGCCGGACCAAGGGCGTTGGCTGCGATCCTGGCCCGGGTCGACTCCGGGAGGCGGCGGAAGAGGTCGGGGCGCTCGGAGTAGAACCAGTTGCGCCAGCCGGGGCCCAGGCCACTGTGCGGGGAGCGGGCCGACTGCCACCACGGGCGCTCCCACGCGGGCGGTACGTCGTTCCAGAAGAGTTCGTCGGCGCGTGCCAACACCCGTACCCGCGTGCCCTGTTCGGCGAGCAGCGCCGCCGTCTCCAGTGCCGCCTGGCCGCCGCCGATCACCGTGACGTCCTTGGCGCGGAACTCGTCCAGCGCGCTGTGGTGGCTGCTGTGCGAGACGAGGGAACGGCCCAACCCCCGCAGCGCGGACGGGATTTCGACGAACGGCATGACGCCGACCGCGAGCGCGACGGTCCGGGCGTGCAGCACCGTGCCGTCGTCGGTCACCGCCTCGAAGCCGCCGGGCACCGGCGCGATCCGCTCCACCGTCCGCTCGTCCACCTCCGGGACGGCGTTGCGCGCGAACCACAGGCCGTAGTCGGCGAACATCTCGACCGGGATCGGTTCCCCGTGCCGGGACTCCACGCCCTGGGTCGCGCAGTACCCGGCGAGCGGCCAACGGCCCTCAGGATCCGACAGGTTGGAGGCCCAGGGCTCCGACTTGAGGAACATCCCCCGGGGCATGTGGTCGCGCCAGGACGCCATCGGCCGGCCGAAGACGCGCAGGTTCAGCCCCGCGGCCGCGGCGTGGGACGCGATGGACAGGCCGTACGGGCCCGCGCCCACCACCAGCAGGTCGTACATCAGCAGCTGCTCGCTTTCTCGTCATCGCTCAACTCGGTCACCTTCGTCAACTCGGCGGGTTCGACAGGCCCGTTGGGGTTGCTCTCGCCCGCCTGCCGGACCACGCGCACCTCCGCCGTGCGCGGCGCCGGGGCCGTACCGCCCAGCCGCCCCCACACCTTGCGCAGCACATGCCGGCCCCACAGCCCCCACATCGCGCGGCCCGGTCCCGGGTCGTCCGGCGCGTGCCAGGCCAGCTCGCGTCCGCCGAGCGCCGGCCGCAGCGCGCTGAGCGGCGCGTAGTTCTCCACCACGAACACCCGCCCCGGCCGCGGCGAACCGTCCGGCAGCGGACGGTGGGTCAGGTCGAGGTGCAGGGCGCGGACGACGTCCAGGCCCGCGGAGTCGGCGAAGAGCCGGAACTGGGCGCCGGGCCGCGGGTTGAAGTCGAGCAGGTGATAGCGGCCGGTCGAGCCGCAGCGGCGGAAGTCCAGGTCGAGGATGCCCCGGTAGCCGAGCGAGGCGGTGAGCCGTTCGGCCAGCGCCTGCACCTGCGGGTTGGGCGTCCAGCGGCCCACCGCCGTCAGCCCCGCGCCACGCGGCCAGGCCCGCTGCTTGCGACCGGTGCCACCGCCGCGCACGGCACCGGACCGGTCGGCGTACCCGTGGAAGAACCAGTCGCGGTCCGGCCCTGGCGGCAGGAACGCCTGCAACAGGAGCCGGCTGCCCGCCTCCTCGGCGCGCAGGAACAACTCACGCGCCTCCTGCGCGCTGTGCACCACCACCGTGCTGCGCAGCCCGGTCCCGGCCGGCACCAGCCAGGGCCGGCTCCACTTCGCGACCACCGGCAGCCCCAGCTGCCACGCGAAGGTCGCGGCCTGCGCCGGGCTCTCCGGGATCAGCGTCACCGGGTGCGGGATGTCCGCGCCCGCGCACACCGCGGCCAGTTCGGCCTTGTCGGCGACCCGTTCGGACAGCGCGCCGGGCTGCTGCGGCAGCAGATAGGAGGGCGCGAGTTCGTCGCCGAGGCGGCCCACCGCGACGGCGCTCGCGTCGTCCATCGGGATCAGTACGGCGGGACGCGCGATCCGCGCCGCCACCCGCCGGAGCGTGCCGGCGATCTCGCCGGGAGACGCGCCGGGCGCCGGCGGGGGATGCATCTGGCAGACAAAGCGGGAGCTGCGTACGGGACTTCCGGCGGAGTCGGCGACCACATGCACCTCCACTCCCGCCCGGCCCAGCGAACGCACGGCACCCAGCGTTCCGTGGTGAAAGGGATTCCGGTCGATCCGCAACAGAACTGCGGGGACACGGATGTCGAGCAGCGACACGGACTGTTTCCTTCGGTTCGGTTCACCCGTGCGGGCGATGGAGGAACTCGGAAGCCGTAACGGCGGTGGCGTAATTCATATTCATATGACTGAGTGTCAGTAGAAGGAAAAGCAAAGTCGGCCCGAAGTACCAGAGTGGAGAGAGGAGCAGGCATGGCCCCACAGCAGCGACGGTCCCGAACCGCCCGGCTGGCCTTCATCGCGGCTACGGTCGCCGCGTCGGCGGCTTTCGCGTCGGGTCCCGGGTTCGCGGCGGGGGTGACGCGGGTCACCGATCCGCCTGCTCCCGTGACCACCCCACCCGCGACCACCACACCCACAACCACCGCATCCCCGACCACCGCACCCACGCCCACCGCGCCCACGAGCCCGGCCTTCGGTGCCTTCCTCGACTCCGGCGCTCGCGGTGTGGCCCGCATGGCCGCGCTGAGCAGCTGGCTGGGCGGGGCCGAACTGCGCGTCGGCCACACCTACCTGCCGGGCAACCAATGGAGCGACATCGAGGGTGCCCCCGGTCTCCTCGACGTGTGGGCGGACTGGCGGACCGAGAAGTCCGACCGGATGCTCGTCCTGAACGTGCCGATGCAGGAGCACAACGAGGACGGTGTCCCCGACTGGCAGGTGCGGCAGCTGCTCCAGCAGGGCGCGGCCGGTCAGTTCGATCAGCACTTCAAGGCCCTCGCCGAGCGGCTGGTCGACCTGAAGGTGCCGGACACGGTGATCGTGCTCGGCTGGGAGATGAACGGCACCACGTACACCTCTCGTTGCGGTCCTGACCCGGAGGCCTGGAAGAAGTACTGGGACAGGATCGTCACCACGATGCGCTCGGTGCCGGGCCAGAAATTCCGGTTCGACTTCGATCCGAGCCGCGGCCGGGACGCCGTTCCCTGGACGCAGTGCTATCCGGGCGACGACACGGTCGACATCGTCGGAATGGATTCGTACGACCAGCCTTCCGGGCTGACGTTCGACGAACAGGTGAAAGAGCCCTACGGACTTCAGGCACATGTGGACTTCGCCAAATCCCACGGCAAGCCCATTTCCTATCCTGAATGGGGACTCTTCCGTAACGGCGACAACGCGGAGTACATGAAGCGCATGCTCGCCTGGATGGACGAGCACAAGCCGCTGTACAACACGGTCACCGACTACTGCCCGCACGGTGTGTGGCAGTGCTCCCAGAACCCGAAGTCGTCCCAGGTCTACCGCTCGGTCCTGTTCGGCCGCACCGAGGACCCGACCCCGACACCGACCGCACCGGTGACACCGACGACACCCACGGCCCCGGTCACCCCGGAGCCGACGAAGCCTGCCACGCCCACCGCACCGCCCACCCCGGCGCACCCGGCCAACTGCTCGCCCGTGGAACTGGGCGACTGGGTCGAGTACTGGCTCGGCGGGAAGCTGTGCGTGAAGTTCGACTGGTGGCAGCGCGACCGCTGAACCAGAGGTGGCGGCGGGCCGCTCACGGTCCGTCGCCACCGCGTTCCCTCCATTTCCGCAGCAGCACCTTGCCCCGCCGGCGCGCGGCGACATCGCAGACGACCGCGGACATCAGCGGGGCAGTGCGCTTCCGCGCCAGCAACAGCCGCTGGTTGACGACCGGTTCGGGCCGCCAGTGGTGCTTGTACGGCTCGTCCCCGCGCAACAGGCTGAGCGTGCGCGGTTCGTCGGCGCCGGTGTGCTCGGCGCACGCGTCGAGCAGCATCACCGCCACATCCGCCTTCCGCTCCCGCAGCCGCGGATGCGCGCCGTAGAGATAACCGCCCGCGAGCCGCCGCGACAACAGCGTCAGATCTACGGCGACCACGTCCTCGTCCAGCCGGAACTCGGTGACGACGGCGTCCCCGGAGCGCACCATCGGCCCGACCGAGCGCACCAGGTGCTCGCAGAACCGGGTCTGGAGATGCTCGGACGTCACCTTCCGCCCCTGCCACTGGAGTTCGTGCAGTTCCAGCAGCCGCCGCAGCGCCGAGTCCACCCCGTCCGGCTGTACGACGTGCCGCTCCACGCCCAGCGCGGTCAGCTTGCGGAGCTTGGCGCGGACGCGCTGGGCCTTGGAGGAGGGGAGACGGGCGACCAGGTCGGCCATCGGTACGGCGGGCAGCTCCAGGCACAGCGAGTCGTGCACGCGGCGGCGCGGGCCGCGCCAGCGGTCGTAGACGCGCTCGACCGCGCCGCCGGGGCGCACCTCGCGGAAGTCGATCAGCGCGGTGCGGGCGGCGGACGCGAGGCCCTCGGTGAGCGCGGCGACGGCCGGGTCGCCGTGGTCGTCGTCCAGCAGGACGTCGCCGTAGTCGGAGATCGCGCCGCCGAGCGGGACCAGTGAGGGAACCGGGCTGCGGACGAGCATCAGGGGCGCCGCGGCGACGAGTTCGCGGCCGTTGCGCACAACGAGCAGACGCAGACGGCCCGTTCGGCCGTACGACAGCCACCAGGAGTGCAGCCAGGCGTGGGACTGGAACGGGGTCGCCGCGCCGCACTTCTGGTACAACCGGCCCCAGGCCGGGGCGAGTTCGGCGAACTCCTGGGCGTCGGTGACGAGTTCGGCCGAGTACACCGGTGTCACAGGACGTCGGCCGCGGTGGCCGGGCTGGGCACGGAGGCGGGGCGGCCGGTCTCGTCGGTCGTGCGGCGCGGGCGGACGAGCAACAGCAGGCCGCCGAGGAGGCCGCCCGCGCTCGCGCCGACCAGGCCGGTCACCGCGGCCGAGGCCGCGGTGGGCGCGGCGGGCCTGATGGCGCGGGCGAAGGTCTGGAGTTCGACGTGGGTCGAGGCCTTCGCGTCGTTCGCGTGCACGGTCAGCGAGCGGGACACCGCGTTGGCCATGTCGGCGGCGAGGTCGGCGCGCGAGGAGGTGGCCGTGACGGCGACCATCGGCGCGTCCGGCGAGGTCGCCGTCTGCACGCTCGACTGGAGCGTCTTCACCGGCACGCCCGCCCACACCTGCGCGTCCCCGAGCACCGCGAGCTGGGTGGCGACCCGGCCGTAGGCCTGCGCGAAACCGAGCGCGGTGGACGAGTCGGCCTTGTCGGTCGGTACGGCGATGACGTAGCTGGTGGCCGTGTACGTCGGGGTCTTGACGACGCCGTACGCGCCGCCGAGCAGGCCGCCGGTCACGGCGCCGGCCGCGAGGAGGGTCCAGGCCGGGAGGGCTTTCGCGCGGCTGAGGGGGAGGTGCTGTCGGATCTCGGTCATGAGGAACTGGCTCCCTGGGGTGCGGGGGACGGCGACGAGGTGGAGACCGCGGCCGCGTACACGTCCATGAGGTGGGCGGCGCTGCGGGTGATGCAGTAGTGGTGGGCGGCGTCCGGGGCGGTGCGCGGCCGCGGGCCCCGCGCGCGGGCCGCCGCCAGCGCGCGGGCGAAGACCTCGGGGCCGCCCTGCACCCGCCGGGCGTCGGTCGCGGCCTGCGGGGGGAGGTCCTCGATGGCGGGGCAGGAGGCGTAGAGCACGGGCAGCCCGGACGCCAGTCCCTCTACGACCGCCAAGCCGAAGGCCTCTTCGGGGGACGGCGAGGCGAGCAGGTCCATCGCGGCGGTGAGGGAGGGCAGGTCGGGGCCCGGGGTGCCGTCGGGTGTGTAGGGGCGTTCGCCGGTGAACAGCACCCGGTCGGCGACCCCGCAGTCGTGCGCCGTACGGCGCAGGAGGTTCTCCTCTGTGCCGCCGCCCACCAGCAACAGCCAGTAGTCGGAAGGGAGTTGGGTGAGGGCGCGGATCAGGACGTCGAAGCGTTTGCCGGCGGCGAGACGGCCGATGCCGCCGATGACGTACGCGCCTTCGGGGAGGCCGAGGCGCTGGCGGGTGCGCAGGCGTTGGACCGGGTCGAAGCGGAAGCGGTCCAGGTCGATGCCGTTGGGGACCACTTCGATGCGCGGGCCCGGCACGCCCCAGCGCTTCAGGCGTTCGGCGACCGTGGGGGACACGGCGACCGTCGACCGGCCCAACCGCTCGCTGGCGAGGTACAGGGCGCGGACCCCGGCGCTGAGGTCGCGGCCCTCCATCTGCGAGTCGCCCAGGGAGTGTTCGGTGGCGACGACCGCCTTCACACCCGCGATCCGGGCGGCGAGCCGGCCGTAGACGCAGGCGCGGTAGAGGTGGGTGTGGACGAGGTCGTAGCCGCCGGTGCGGATGATTCTGACCAGGCGGGGGAGGGCGGCGAGGTCGCGGTTGCCGGTCATGCCGAGGTGGAGGACGCGCACTCCGTCGGCGGTCAGGCCGTCGGCGACCGCGCCCGGGTTGGTGAGCGTCACGACGTCGCAGTCGACCGGCAAGTGGCGGATGAGTAGGCGCAGTTGCTGCTCCGCGCCGCCGACGCCGAGGCCGGTGATGATGTGCAGGGCCTTCATGCGAGCCCCTCCACCGGGCGGCGGCGCAGGCGGTGCAGCCGGTACTTGAGGAAGAGGCGTACGGCGGTGTCGTTCTGGCCGATGTGGACGCGGGGGAGGGCGTGCGGGCCGTTGAGGTCGCCGGGGTCGATGGCGCAGGCGTAGGTGTAACCGGCCTCGCGTACGGCGTCCATGGCGCGGGAGTCGATCGTGCCGTAGGGGTAACAGAAGCCGTCGACGGGGGAGTTGAGCAACTCCTGGAGTCTGGAACGGCTTTCGGCGACTTCGGCGTGCAGGGTGTCGTCGTCGGCCTTGGTGAGGTCTACGTGGGTGAGGCCGTGCGAGCCGATCTCCACGCCCTCGGCGGCCGCTTGGCGGATGCCGTCGGCGGTGAGGAGGGGCTTGCGGGGGCCCTGCGGGTCCCAGGCGTTGTCGCCGCCGAGCCTGCCGGGAAGGACGAAGAGGGTGGCGCCGCAGTCCCAACGGGCCAGCAGGGGAAGGGCGTTGGTGACGAAGTCGGCGTAGCCGTCGTCGAAGGTGAGACCGACCAGGCCCTGGCCCGCGCCCCGGGCGCGGGCGGCGAGCAGGTCGGCCATGGACACGCCCCGCAGACCGCGCCTGCGCAGCCAACTCAGCTGCTGGTCAAGGCGGTCGGGGGTGACCGTGATGCGGTAGGGGTCGTCGGAGCAGTCGCCCACGGAGTGGTACATCGCCACCCACGGGACCGGGCCCGTGGCGCGTCTGCCGGTGGTCGGGGAATCAACGGGAGCGGCCATGGATGAGCCTTCGTGTGATCGAGCGTACGGTTTCCAGTGCGGGTGCGAAGCCCTGGGCGCCCAGGGCCCAGCCGAGCAGGACGAAGACGACGGTGACGGTCGTGCAGCCGGCGGTGAGACCGAGCAGCGGCGAGGGCAGCGCGTGGGCCACGAACGCCCCCGCGATCGTGGCGACCACGGCCGCGCGCACGGGCCGGCTGAGCTCGGTCAGGACCTGCCGGGTGCGGAGCGGGACACTGCGCGGGCCCGATCCGTAGAGCAGGAGTACGGCGGTGAAGGTGATGCCGGTGGCGTTGGCCACGGCGATGCCGATGACGCCCCAGGGGCCGACCGTCCAGGCGCCGATCCAGGTGGTCACGACGATGCCGGCGGCCATCGCGCCGACCGGGTACCAGGTGGGGCGGCCCGCCGAGAAGTAGGAGCGGACCAGGACGCCGACCAGGGTCTGGCCGAGCAGTCCGAGGGCGTACACGCGCATCACGCCGGCCGTGGCAGCGGTGTCGTGGGCGGTGAACGCCCCGCGCTGGAAAAGGAGTTGGATGATCTGCGGGGCGCAGGCGATCACCGTGGCGGCGCCGAGCAGGACGAGGCAGGCGGCGAGGGCGAGGTCCCGCTCGACGCGGTTGCGGGCCTTCTCCGTGTCGCCCTCGGCGAGCGCCCGCGCGACCACCGGGAAGGTGACCGTGCACAGCATCAGCGACAGCACCATCGGCATCTGGGCGACCTTCTGCGCGTAGTTCAGGTGCGAGATGGCGCCGGCGGGGAGGTGCGAGGCGAGGAAGCGCTCGATGAGGACCTGGGACTGGCGGCAGAGTGCGAAGAGAAGCACGGTGGCCATCAGGGCGAGGTTCATCGGGCGGGGTTCGGCGGGGCCGGTGTCCGCGTCCGGGGTGGTGGGCTTGTGGCTCGTCAACTGGCGCCAGAGGGCCGGGAGTTGGGTCAGCACCATGAGGACGCCGCCGCCGGCCACGCCGAGGGCCGCCGAGCGGACGCCCCAGTGGGCGCCGAAGGCGTACATCCCGGCGATGATGCCGATGTTGTACGCCACGTAGATCGCCGCCGGGGCCACGAAGCGGCGGTGGGCGCGGAGGGCCGCGCTGCAGTAGCCGGCCAGGCCGAAGCTGAGGACGCAGGTTGCGGTGAGGCGGGTGCAGCTGATGGCCAGCGCGGGGTTCGGGAGGCCGGGGGCCAGGGCTTCGACGAGGTAGGGGGCCGTGCCGATGAGGAGGGCCGATACCGCGATGAAGGCCAGGGTCAGGCGGGGGAGGGTGGTTGCCACCAGGGTGCGGACCGGGTCGCCCGGGGTGCCTTGGGCTCTGCGGGCCAGGGCCATGCTGAACGCGGGGATCAGGGCGAAGGCGAGACCGTCCTCGATCAGGAGGGTGGCGGCGAATTCCGGGATCGTCCAGGCGATGAGGAAGGCGTCTGTTTCGCTGCCTGCGCCGAAGAGGCGGGCCAGGGCCTGGTCTCTGGCGAGGCCCAGGAGGGAGCCGGTGATGGAGAGGACGGCGGTGATCAGTGCGGCTTTGGCCAGGAAGCGGCGGGAGTCTGGGGCGGCGTCTTCTGGTGAGGGGGTCGGGGGTGGGATCAGGGGTGGTTCGGTGGGGTGTTGAGTGCTGCGCCGTTGGGGCTGGGCGCGCAGTTCCCCGCGCCCCTTTGGGGCGCTCTCCCTTGGGGTGTTGCCCGTCACCGTCATGGGGCCAGGGCTCCCTCGGCGGGTGCGCGCACCGGAATCGCCGCATTCGGCTGCTTCTCCATGTTCGCGCCCACCAAGGACCACCAGGCCGCCAAGCCGAAGACCACCGCCGTGAGGACTGTTGACGGGCCGCCGATGTCTGCGTAGACGAAGTCGATCAGCTGCCAGGTCAGGAGGCCGGTGGAGACCAACGCGCAGTCCAGGCCCGGGAGTTCGGTGCGGTGGACTCGGAAGAGGCCGCGCAGTGCGCAGACCAGGAGGGCCAGCCAGCTGCCGGCGAGGCTGAGGAGGCCGATCAGGCCCTGTTCGCTCAGGACCAGGAGGTACATGTTGTGGGGGGAGAGGAGGGGCTGCTTGAGGAAGGCCGCGCCCGCGCCCTCCGTGTCGCTGCCTGAGGACAGGGCCAACGAGGCGTTGCCGTCGCGGTGTTCGGGGAAGCCCTTCAAACCGACGCCGGTCAGGGGGTGTTCGCGCCACATCGCCGTGGCCGCGGCCCACATCGTGTAGCGGTCGATCACCGACTGGTCGGGGGCGTCGGTGACTTGGGTGATGCTGTCGATCCGCTCCTGGAGCATGGCCGTACCGACGCCGAAGCCGCCCACCAGGACGATGCCCGCCGCCGTCACCGCCGCCGCCACCTTCAGGGCTCGGCGCAGGCCCGCCAGGGCCAGGAGCACCGCGCAGGTCGCGGCCGTCGCGATCCAGGCGCCCCGGCTGAAGGAGAGGGCGAGGGGGATCAGGAGGGCGAAGGCGCAACACGTCGCAACTGCCCGTTGGCGTACGTCATTTCGGCCCAGGGCCAGGGCCAGCGCGCAGATCAGGCCGAAGGACACCACCGTCGCCATGCCCATCACGTCGGTCGGGCCGAAGGTGCCCACCGCGCGGATGTCCTCGCCCTGGTAGGAGGCGCCGGTCGCGGTGACGTACTGCTTGACGCCGATCGCCCCCTGCCACACCGCGAGGGACACGAACGACCAGGCCAGGACGCGGAAGTCGCGGCGGTCGCGGATCAGGAGGACGACGGCCGCGGGGACCAGCACGAAGATCTGGAGGTAGCGGCCCAGGCCGCTCAGGCCCGCGCCCGGGGAGGACGCGCCCATCGCGGCGATCGACAGGCCCAGGACCGGAAGTCCCATGACCGCTACGGCAGTTGGGGTCAGCGGGCGGCTGCGGTCGCGCAGGAGCCGGATACCGCAGTACAGCACCACCAGGCCGGAGACCGCGTCGGCCGGGCCCGCGCCGCCCTCGCCCGGGGTGAGCGGCAGGCCGAGCAGGGCGATCACGGCGATGACCGGGAGGACGGGGGCGAACATGCGGACGCGGTGCGGCACGGTTCAGCTCCCCGTCGGACGTACGGGCGGGACAGGGGCGTTCATACGGGCTCGGTGGTTCACGGCTCAGCTCCCGGTCGGACGTACGAGCGCGGTCACTGTGCGGGCCAGGATGCAGATGTCCTGCCACAGCGACCAGTTGTCGATGTACGCGTTGTCGAACCGGCAGCGGTCCTCGATCGAGGTGTCGCCGCGCAGCCCGTGGATCTGGGCGAGGCCGGTGATGCCGGTCTGCATCCGGTGGCGGGCCGCGTAGCCGGGGTAGGTCTGGCTGAACTGCGCGACGAAGTACGGGCGTTCGGGCCGCGGGCCGACCAGGCTCATGTCGCCCCGGAACACGTTCCAGAGCTGGAGCAGTTCGTCCAGCGAGGTCTGGCGCAGGAAGCGGCAGAAGCGGCTCATCTGCGGCTCGCGCGCGATGTTCCAGCGGGTCGCCGCCTCGTGCTCGTCGACCGGGCGGTGCGTGCGGAACTTCAGCAGCGTGAAGGGGCGGCCGTCCTTGCCGATGCGCTCCTGGCGGAAGACGACACCGCGTCCGTCGGTGAGGCGGAGGACCACCGCGCACACCAGCAGCAGCGGGCTGACGAGGAGGAGCAGGGTGCCGGACGCCAGCACGTCCAGTGCCCGCTTGCCGAGGCTGCCGGACCGACGCGACCCCAACTCCAGCCTGCGGCAGGCGAATCCGGCCAGCTGGTCACGCATCTCGTACGACGGCGAGTCGGCGTCGACCTCCCAGACCACACAGCCCGACTCCGCCAACGCCCGCAGCAGCGGCCCGCGTTCGGACCGTACCGAGGGATGCACGGTGAGGACGGCCCGGACGCCGTTCTGGATGAGGGCCCGCTCGACCTCCTCGCCGGTGGTCAGGACGGGCAACCCCTCGGTGCCGTCCGGGTGTTCGGCGACGATGCCGATCGGCTCGATCCCGCACTTCGGGTGCCGTAGCACCGCCGCCGCCACGCGTTGCGCGGTCGCCGCCGGGCCGATCACCAGGGCGGCGCGGGGGCGGTTGAGGAGGGCCTTGCGGCGGCGTCGGTGCACCGCGCCGCGGGCCACGCAACTCGCCGCCGACTGAAGGGCGAAGCCCAGGAGAAGCGTGCGCGGGGAGAGGGCGCGGTCGGGGGCGTAGGCCGCGGTGAGGGTGCCGAGGGCGAGCCAGGCGACGGCGATCCGGCCGCAGACGGCGGGGAGTTCGTCGAGGACGCGCGGTACGGCCCCGGGAAGGTTCGGGCGCAGCAGTATCGACCCGGCGATCAACAGGGCCACCAGGAGCGGTCTGCGCTGGCTGCCGGTCAGCGCGAGAGCGCCCACCAGCGCGGCGGTGAGATCCGCGCCGAGCAGCGGCAGCGGCGAGGCCGGCCGTGCGGGCGGGCGGCGGACCGGGAACCGGAAACCGCCGCCGGTGCGGCGGGGGATGACCGAGACGTTAGAGAATCCGTGGTCCCGTGGCTGTCCGCCGGGGGAGGGGACGGTGCTTTCCGCGGTCACGAGTGGATGGACTCCCTGCACTCGGTGGGCACGACGGGTTTGCCGCCGAGGAGATCGCGATAGACCTCCGCGACCGCCTCGGCGGAGTGCCGCACGTCGTGCGTGGACTGGACGTACCGGCGTCCCTGGTGGCCGAGGGACTCGCGCAGCAGCGGATCGAGCAGCAGCTCGGCGACGGCCCCGGACAGCACCGCCGGGTTGTCGGGCGGGACGAGGCAGCGGGGTGCGTGACCGGGCGGCAGGCTCTCGCGGGCGCCCGCGACATCCGTGACGACGACGGGCCGCCCGCAGGCCATCGCCTCCAGCGGGGCCAGCGCCATGCCCTCCCAGCGCGAGGGCAGGACCACCAGGTCGGCGGCCTGGTACCAGGGCACGGCATCGGGGACGGCACCCGCGAACAGGACGGAATCCGGGGCGAGTTGGCGCAGTGCGGTGCGGTCGGGGCCGTCGCCGACGAGCACCAGCCGCGCCTTCGGCACCCGCCGGACCACCTCGTCCCACGCCGTCAGCAGGACGTCCTGGCCCTTCTGCCGGCACAGCCGCCCGACGCAGACGACCAGAGGCGCCGCCGGGTCGACCCCGGCGAGCTGCTCGATGCCGGCCCGTACGGTGTCCACGGCCGCGGGGTGGAAGCGCTCGGTGTCGATGCCGTTGGGGATCACGCTCCAGCGGCCCCGGACCCCGGCCCGCAGCCCGGTCGCACGCTCCGCCTCGCTCACGCACACCGTCCGGGTGGCCCAGCGCGCGCCCCAGCGTTCCCAGCCGGTGGCGAGCGTGGCGGTGACCCCGCCGACCGCCTCGAACGACCAGGCGTGCGGCTGGAACACGGTCGGGATCCGCCCCCGCACCGCGAGCCGCCCGGCGAGTCCCGCCTTCGCGCTGTGCGCGTGCACCAGGTCGGGCCGCACCTCCGCGACCACCCGGGCGAGCCGCCGTACCTCGGAGACGAGCGCCGGACCCGGGGAGCGGGTCGCCTCCCACAGGCTTACGTCGGCGCCGAGCGCCCGGGCTCCGTCCGCGAGGCCGCCGCCGGCGGGGCAGGCGACGGTGACGTGCAGGCCGGACGCGAGCTGGGCCCGCGTCAGATCCAGGACGACCCGGGCGACCCCGGCGTCCACGGGCTGGGCGAGGTGCAGGACCCGTGGCCGAGGGTCGGTTGCTGGCTGGTGCATTGCGCGGTTTCCTCGCTCACGGGTGGCGCTCGGGACTGCGGGCGGGAACGCGCCTCACTGCTGGGCGTCGACGGCGACGAAGAGCGCCCCGAACCACGCCGCGTCCCGCTGGGAAACGAGCCGGAAGGCCAGCTGGTCACCGCCAGGACGCAGCGCCTTGCCGAGATCGAACACATCGGAGTCGTAGCCGAGGGTGTTCGCATACGCGGGCGCACGCTCCGAAGGCGCCGTCGCCGGGTCGCTGATCGTGGAATTCAGCACGTCGTCACGGGGGTTGGCACCGTCACCGAGCGCGGTGGCGTTCGTACGACCGGTCGAGAGTGTGAGCGAATCCCCGGTGCGGCCGCGATCCCCGTTGTACGCCACCACGCCCGCGCGTCCCCCGGCGTGCGCGGGCGCACGCACGCCGCGCATCCGGATCTCCGCGCCGGTACGGGAGTCCAGTGCGCCGAAGCCGTCCCACAACTCCAGCCGGCGCAGCGGCTCCTGCGGCTTCTCGTACGCGACCACCAGGGTCCAGCCGCCCCACGCGCCGGCCGCCGACTTGCCCATCGCGGTGTTGATCTGGGCCACGGTGTAGAGGCCCGAACCGCTCTCCCGGACCAGCTTCGTGACGTCCGCCGAGGCCTGGAACGCGTCCGCGCCGCCCGCCACCCGGTGTCCGACGACCGTGTCCGCGAGCACCGCCTTGTACGCGCCGCCGGGCTCCGCGATCAGCACCCGGCCGTTGTCCTTGGGCGGCTTCTGCTCGCCCACGCGGAGGTTGCCGCCCCAGTACAGGCGCGCGTACGTGGCCCGGGCGCCCTCGGGCAGCCGGACCTCCGCGCGGGAGGAGTTGTAGGTGTTGGGGTCGCTGTCGACGTCGACGTAGAACATGTCGAAGTCGCCGTTGACCGCGGACTGTCCCTCTCGTACGGCCGGGCAGGCGACCGAGTTCGCGCGGCAGCTGATGGAGGTGTTGGCCGCGCGCACGATGCCGCCGTGCTGGAGCGCGTGGTAGCGCTGGGCGAACGGGACGCGCTCGGCCTCGGTGGACGGGGCGGATGCTCCGGAGGC
Organism: Streptomyces sp. N50; assembly: GCF_033335955.1. Classification (GTDB taxonomy): domain Bacteria; phylum Actinomycetota; class Actinomycetes; order Streptomycetales; family Streptomycetaceae; genus Streptomyces. The sequence continues at coordinate 3,030,662 of NZ_CP137549.1, read as the reverse complement.
GGCGGGGGTCCAGATCGTGACGAGGGCGAGCGCGCCCGTCGACGTCCGGCGCAGCAGCGGACCCAGGGAATTGCGCATGACCGGAGGTGCCCTTTCGGGAAGTACGGCCCCTATGTGCGATCTGATGGCTATAGGGGTACTTCGGGAGGTGCGCAACTGTAGTAGCTATCCGGATTAATCCGGTGAAACGCGACAAGTGTGTCGGAATGGTGAAGTTCGGCCCTCGGGAGATCACCCCATTGGCGGCACAACCCCTTTGGGCGCCGCGCGTTGACACAGCGCCGGGCATCCCCGCCCGTCTGTTTGTTTCAACCCCAAGGAGCACCTCTCCATGTCGCGTATCGCGAAGGGCCTGGTCCTGACCTCCGTTGCCGCCGCCGCCATGGCGGGCACCGCCGGCATCGCCGCCGCCGACAGCGACGCGCACGGCGCGGCCGCCCACTCCCCGGGCGTGCTGTCCGGCAACGTCGTCCAGGTTCCGGTCCACATCCCGGTCAACGTCTGCGGCAACACCGTCAACGTCATCGGCCTGCTGAACCCGGCCTTCGGCAACACCTGCGTCAACGACTGACGTCCGCGCGCATCACTTCGTCCGGCCGTTCTCCCGTGGTCTCTCCACGGGGGGGCGGCCGGTCGGCGTTCGGGGGTGTTGCCCCGAATGGGCGGTAGCGGTCCCGGTCCGGCGCTTCGGTCTTGACATGGCCCTCACCAGGCACGACGTCGACCGGGCGGCTGACGGATGGTCACCCGGCGCGTCCGACCGGTTGCAGATGGTGGTGAGCGCTTTCACGGTGGGCTCAAGATCCGAAGCACCACCGAAAGGAAACACCCATGCGTGGTCTGCCCGCACGGCGCGTCGCGTCCTCCGTGCTCTGTGCCACTGTCCTGATCGGAATCGCCGGCCCCGCGGCCGTCGCGGCCGACAACGACTCGGCGCGGAAGCACGTCCACGCCGCGTCGAGCGCGCCGGTCCCCAACGCTGACGCGCTGCTCGCCCCGGTCAAGAGCCTCGGCGGCCTCGGCAGCGTGCTCACCCCCGTCACCGACCTGCTGACCCAGGCGCTCAAGGCCGACAACGGCCAGCTCTCCGCCGACCAGGCGAAGACGCTGGGCGACGCGGTCACCGCGGCCGTCGCCAAGATCACCGCGGCGGCGCCGGCCGCTCCGGCGGTGCCCGCGGTTCCGGCCGCCCCGGCCGTGCCCGCGGCGCCCGCGCTTCCCGCCGTGCCCGCGCTGCCCTCGCTCAAGAGCGCCGACGACTCCAAGGCCAAGGCGCCCGCCGACCTCGCCGGTGACGCGCTCGCCTCCCTGCAGAAAGCGGTCGCCACGCTGCTCGCGGCGGTCACCTCCGGCGATGTCTCCGGCGTCGTCCCGGCGGTCACCGGTGTGGTGACGGGCCTCGTCAACGTGGTCGCGGCCACGCTGCTCGGCGGCGGTCTGCCCGCACCGAGCCTGCCGGGTCTGCCCGCGCTGCCGTCGCTGCCGTCGACGTCCTCGCTTCCGGCGGTGCCCGCGGTACCGGCGGTTCCGGCGGTTCCGGGCGTCTGACGCGAGCGGTCGCAGGGCACTCGCGGAGCAGACGTAGAGCAGTCGTAGAACGGCCGTCGGGCCGGTCCCTTTACGGGGGTCGGCCCGGCGGCCTTTCCGGTTCCACGGCCTTTTCATATGAGGATGGGAAACGCCGATGAGACACACACCGCATTCGGGTGGGCAGCAGAAAGTTTCTGCGCACGGGGTTTCCGCCCCGGCCGGAACTCGTTACACACGGCGACAGAATTCGCTCTGGTGACATGAGTTGCCGAAGAAAGGAACACGATGAAGTCCCTGAAGGCTGCCGCTGTCGTTGCCGGGTCCCTCGCCATCGCCGGTGCCGCCGCGCCCGCGTTCGCCTACAGCCCCGCCGACGTGACGCCCACCAGCCTCACCGGCGCCGTCAACACCCTCACCAGTGGTCAGCTCCAGCCCGCCGACGTGATGCCGCTGCAGCACCAGTCGGACGCGCTCGACACCGAGAACAAGGGCTCCGCGCTCAACACCCTCAAGGGTGCGACCGCCGCGCTGAACCAGCACAACCCGCTGCTCGGTGGTCTGCCGCTGCAGAGCTGAGTCTCCCCGGTGGTGTTCGAGGGGCGTCGCGAGGCGTCCCTCGTTCGTGTGGCGGGGCGCCCGCGCCATCGGCCGGACGGGTGAGAACGCGTCCGGTGGCCTTCCGGCCCGTCGATAAGGTCGCGCGGTGACCTCAACCTCAAGCGAAACGCGCCCCTTCCGCGTCGCCGACCTCGGCACCCTCGTCGTCCTGGCGTGGAGCGGCGAGGCCCCCGACGGGGACATGCCCTACCTCCTCGCCTACACCCTGGGCGACGCCGCGAACGGCCCCGAGGCCGCCAGCGCCGCCGTGGAACGGCTGCTGACCGACAACGGGCTCCCGGTCGGCGGCAACGTCGTCGACGGCGCCACCAAGCCCAGCCTGCCGATCACGATGCTCATCGAGTCCGGGCAGGCCGTCCTCAACATGCCGCAGCTCAACGCCCAGTGCGTGCCGCCGCCCGAGTGGCTCGCGGCGGTCGGCGAACGCGGCTTCGCCTACCTCGTGTTCACCACCCGCCCCTGGCCCGAGGCCGAACCGGGCAAGCCCGTCACCCCCGAGGCGCTGGCCGAGTTCGCGGGCTCCGAGGACACCCTGAACGCCGCCGCGCACATCATCCTGCCCGCCCGCAGCCTGCGCGGCTGACGACCGGACGGACGAGCGGACAGCGGGCGGGAATCCCGGTTCCGGCCCGCTGACGGGAAGCAACTTCCGGCCCGCTCACGGGAATTCCGGAAAGCTGATTACTACGGCACCCGGGGGAATCTTGAACTGATGCGCTGCCCGGCCTCGTTACCCGGTCAGCACGCAGAGCCTCCGAATTCCGAAAGGGACCGTACTCGAGATGAAGTCGACCACCCGAGGAACCATCGCCGCCGTCATCACGGCCGTGGCGGCCGCGACCGGCGCCGCCGTCGCGACCCCCGCCGCCGCGATCGGCACGGTCCCCGTGCCCGTGCCGCTCGAGGGTGCGGAGAGCGCCCTCGGCATGGAACTCCCCAAGCTGGGCGGGGAGGTGCCCGTGCCCATGCCGGGCTCGCCCGAGGGCCCGCGGTACGTCGAGGGCCGGCTCATCCCGGAGCGGGCCGTGCCCCAACTCCCGGTCCACGGCGGGCTGCCCGGCCTCGGCCTGCGCGCTCCGCTGCCGCACGTCCTCGGTGACGGCTTCGACCACGTCGGCGTCAGCACGCCCGCCTCCGACCTGCGCACGATGGCCCCCGGCCTGGCGCTGGACGTGCCGCTGACCCCGCCCAACCCCGACAACTTCGGCCTCCCGGACCTGAAGGCGCCCCAACTGGGCGTCCTGGCCCCGGTGTTGCAGACCGTGCCGGGCGCGGACCTGGTCACGGGCGCCGGCCTCTAGGCCGTAGCGCGGAGAGAACGAAGGCGCCGTAGCGCGGGAAGAACGAAGGCGGCCGCAGGGCCGGAGCGGACGAGGGCCCGGGTGGTGCGACCCGGGCCCTTCCGTCTGCCCGAGCACTGCGGAGGGTGACCGCACGGGCCGCCGATCGGTTAGCCCCTCGAACGAGCCGTACGGACGAGGGAGTTGGGCCATGAGTGTGAGCGTCGGTGGAGTACCCGTGGGCCGGGAGCCGGTCAGACCCGGGCCGGTGCGCGGGACGCGGCGGGAGGCGCTGCGCGGGGCGTTCGGTGCCGTGCTCGCCGTGGCCCTCGTGCCCGTCGTCGCGGCCTCGCGGCCCACGCGTTCCGGCGAGGACCCCGGGGACACCGCTTTCGACGAGACGTACCGGGGCCGTCGTATCCACGGTGTGCTGAGGGGGAGTTGGGAGGTGACGGTGGACGGGCGGCCGCTGCATCTGATGCGGCGGGCCGACGGCACCTGGCTGAGCATGGTCGACCACTACCGCTCGTACCCGACGGCTCTGGAGGCGACCCGCGCGGCGGTCGACGAGCTGAGCCCGGGCCGGGAGCTGAGCGAGGCGAACGGGCCGATGCACATGGGGGGAGACCATGGCGTACACGCGTAAGGACGTCAGCACACTCACGAGCGCCGAGAAGCGGCGGTTCGTGGCGGCGCTGCTGGAGGTCAAACGGCGGGGCGAGTACGACGAGTTCGTGCGCACCCACATCGAGTACTTCGTGCCCGACGGGGAGTACGGACTGCGCTCGGCGCACATGGCGCCCTCCTTCCTGCCCTGGCACCGGCAGTTCCTGCTGGACCTGGAGCGGGCGCTGCGCCGGGTCGACTCCTCGGTGACGGTGCCCTATTGGGACTGGACGCGCGAACGCTCCGCGACCTCCACGCCCTGGACCAAGGACCTGCTCGGCGGTACCGGGCGGCGCTCCGACCACCAGGTGACGACCGGGCCGTTCGCGTACGCGGCGGGCAAGTGGAAGCTCACCGAGAACATCACCGACGAGCCGTACCTCACAAGGGACTTGGGCCGGGCAGGCGCCCCGATCGCGCTGCCGACGAAGAGCGACCTGGACGGGGCGCTCGCCGATCCCGTCTACGACGTCTCGCCCTGGGACTCGACCTGCCGCACGGGGTTCCGCAACCGGCTCGAAGGGTGGGGCACCGGGGCCGGCAGCGCGTCCTGGCGCAACCACAACCGGGTCCACAAGTGGGTCGGAGGCGTGATGCTCGGCGGCGCCTCCGTCAACGACCCCGTGTTCTGGCTGCACCACGCCTTCATCGACCTGCAGTGGTCGCGCTGGCAGGCCAGGCACCGCGGCGCCCGCTACCTTCCGGCGAAGCCGCCGGGCGCGGGCGACGACCAGGAGGGGCGGGTCGTGGCACGGCAGGAGCGGATGCCGCCGTGGGACGTGACGCCGGAGCAGTTGGAGGACGTCAGCGCGATCTACCGGTACGCCTGACCGGTAGTGGATGTGCGGACATGGGGAGAGCCCCGGCGCCTGAGGTGCCGGGGCTCTTCGCGTACGTCCGTCCGCGCGTGCGGCCGAAAGCGTGCGGTCGAATCAGTGGCCGTAGCCGTTGCCGCCGTAGCCGCCCGGGCCGGGGTGGCCGGGGTGGCCGTGGCCGCTCACGTTGGCGCAGGTGTTGCCGAAGGCCGGGTTCAGCAGGCCGATCACGCTGATGGTGTTGCCGCAGACGTTGACCGGGATGTGGACCGGGACCTGCACGACGTTGCCCGACAGGACGCCGGGCGAACCGACGGCCGCACCCTGCGCGCCCGCGTCCGCCATGGCCAGGCCGGCGCCACCGAGCGCCACGGCACCCGTGCCGAGGGCGACGACGGCCACCTTCGCGATGCGAGACATCACGTTCTCCTTTGGTTCGATGAGTACGGCGGCAGGACTCGCCGCCGCACTTGGAGTTCAACGCGGCGGCGCATGGCTGGTAACGGCGCGGACGCGGGGATCACCTTTTTGAACACGGCTTCGAGCGCCGGGCGCGGATGTTCGACGGCGGAAATTCGCTGCCCCCCGCGGGCGGGTGTCCATTAGCCTCCGGACATGGCAACCGACCAACTGTTCCGTCTGTTCGCCGAGCAGAACCGTGTGCGCGCCTTCGCGGCGGTGGCCCTGGGGGCCGAGACCTCCGAGCAGGTCGCCGAGGTGGCGGGGCTGACCCCGAGGGGTACGGCCGTCGCCCTGCTGCGGCTGCGCGAACAGGGCGTGGTGAAGACCATGGACGACGGTGAACTCCGCGTCGACTACGACCTGTTCAAGAAGCTGGCCCGCGAGGACGCCGAGCCGGTCGAGGCCGGCCCGGTCACCGGCGACGAGCACACCGACATGATCCTGCGGACCTTCGTCCGGGGCGGCCGCCTCATCCGCCTCCCCGCCCAGTGGACCCGCAAGCAGGTGGTGCTCCAGCACATCGCCGAGCAGACCTTCGCCCCGGGCGTCGAGTACCCCGAGCGCACGGTCAACGAGAAGCTGCGCGCCTGGTGCGACGAGGGCGAGGTCGACCATGTGACGCTCCGGCGCTACCTCGTGGACCTCCACCACCTGCGCCGGAGCGAGGGCGTCTACCGGCGGCCGGCAGCGGCAGCGTGACGCGCGGGTCAGGCGTCAACTGCCGTACGGGCCTCGGTTTCTACGGCAGTTGTCGTAAGGGTCTCGGTTTCTACGGCAGTTGCCGTACGGGCGAGCCCGCCAGGTAGGCCTGGATGTTCTCGACGGCCTGGCCGTAGTACGTCGTGTAGTTGGCCCGCGACACATAGCCGAGGTGGGGTGTCGCGAGCAGGCGCGGGGCCGTGCGCATGGGGTGATCGGCGGGGAGGGGCTCGGTGTCGAAGACGTCGATCCCGGCGCCGGCGATCCGGCCCTCGCGCAGCGCGGCGAGCAGGGCGTCCTGGTCGACGATCGCCGCGCGCGAGGTGTTGATCAGATACGCGGTGGGCTTGAGCAGGGCGAGTTCGGCGGGGCCGAGGAGACCGCGGGTGCGGTCGCCCAGGGCGAGATGGACCGAGACGAAGTCGCTGTCCGCGAGCAACTCCTCCTTGGACGCGGCGAGTTGCACGCCGACCTCGTCCGCGCGCTCCTTCGTGAGGTGCTGGCTCCACGCGGTGACGCGCATGCCGAAGGCGAGGCCCACCTGTGCGACACGGCTGCCGATCCTGCCGAGCCCGAGCAGCCCGAGGGTACGGCCGTGCAGGTCGGCGCCGACCGTCTGCTGCCAAGGGCCGCCGCCGCGCAGGGAGTTGGCCTCATCGACGATCCCGCGGGCGAGGCCGAGCAGCAGCGCCCAGGTCAGTTCGACGGGCGGTGTCGAGGAGCTGGCCGTACCGCAGACGGTGACGCCGTGCGCCTTCGCGGCGGCGTGGTCGATGACCGTGTTGCGCATGCCGGAGGCGATCAGCAGCTTCAGGCGGGGGAGCCGGGCGAGGAGCGAGGCGGGGAAGGGGACGCGTTCGCGCAGGGTGACGACGATGTCGGCGGTGGCCAGGGCGGCGGCCAACTCGCCCTCGTCGTCGAGGTGTTCGCGCAGGCTCACGACCTCCACGGTGTCCTCGACGGGTGACCAGTCGGCGAGTTCGGTCGCCACGTTCTGGTAGTCGTCGAGGACAACACAGCGCAGGGGCACGGCGGTTCGGTTCCTTCTGTCGGTTCCCGGTTCTCCGGTGATCGACGGGAACGCTACTCCTTCGCGAGCGAGACCGAGTTGGCCGTCCGGGTCGGCTTGCCCAGGGCCCAGAAGAGGACGCCCAGGAGCATGAAGCCGAGGAGCGGTACGAGCTCGGTCAGCAGGTACTTCCAGCGTTCGGCGTGGGTCCAGCCGTCCGGGAGGTAGTCGGCGCCGAACCAGTGGTCGCCGAAACCGGGGGCGATCAGCTGCACGCTGGCGAACAGGATGAGCACGGTGAGGACCGTGCTGATGGTGCGGGGGAAGGGCGCCCTGTAGGGGCGGGGGACGTCCGGGGCCTTGCGGCGCAGGACCGCCAGGGCCGGGAAGATGCCCAGGTAGCTGACCAGCGTGGTGGACACGGCGAGACCGAGAACGGCGCCGAAGAGTTTCGCCGCGCTGCCGTTGGTCAGCTGGTGGGCCAGGACCAGGACCAGGGTGGAGACCAGGCCGCTGAGGATGTTGACCCGGACCGGAGTGCCGAAGCGGCTGGAGATGACGCCGAGGAAGCGCGGCGCGGCGCCGTCGTAGCCGGAGACGGCGAGGGCGCGGTCGGAGCCCATGACCCAGGTGACGCCGGAGGACAGCACCGTGAGGATGAACAGCACCGCGGCGATGTCCCCGAGGGCCGTGCCCGCGCCGCTGCTGGTGACGGTGCCGTCGGCTGCCACGTCACCGCCGTACACGGTGAAGACCTGGCGGATCGCGTCGAGGAAGCCGCCGAGGCCGGTGATGGCCTTGACCGGGAGGACGAGGAGGATGCCGAGGATGGGGAGGGCGTAGAGGAGGACGGCGAGGCCGGCGCTGCGGAAGATCGCGAAGGGGACGTCCTTCTGGGCGTCGGTCATCTCGTCGCCGGCGGTGTTGGGGAGTTCGAAGCCGACGTAGTTGAACATCAGGACGGGGACCAGGCCTACGAAGCCCGCGTACGTCGGGGAGAAGTCGCCGGGGCCGAAGCCGTGCAGGCCGTGCTTGATGCCGTAGATGACGACGGTGATCGTGAAGAGGCCGAGGAGGACGAAGCGGCTCCAGGCGCCGATGGTGGGGATCCACTTGCCGACGTCGAAGGAGAGGATCGCGGCGAGGACGCCGACCCAGATGAAGACGAGGGCGAAGACGTAGAAGGCGGGGGTGCTCAGGTCCTTGCCGTCGTTGAAGAAGGTCGTGAAGGCCGTGACGGCGGAGACGGCGAGGGTGCCGCCCAGCCAGACCGGGTTGGTGATCCAGTACAGGAAGTTGTTGACGGCACCCGCGAGGCGGCCGAAGGCCCGGCTGGTCCAGATGTAGGGGCCGCCCTCCTCGGGGAACGCGGCGCCGAGCTCCGCGATCAGCAGCGCCGAGGGGACGAAGAACACCGCGGCCAGCACGATGAGCCAGGTGAACGCCTCGGCGCCCTTCTTGGCGACCGTGCCGATCGTGTCCACGCCGACGATCGTGCAGAGCAGGAAGAACAGGATGTCGAAACGGCCGAAGTGCTTGCGCAGCTTCTGCCGCTCCGTCTGAGCGGCGGTCGGCGTGCCGGCCGGCTCGGAGGCGATCTGACCAGCGGCCACCGGGGCTCCTGCGGGGTAGTGGGGAGGGGGCGAGGGGCGAGGGACAGGGGACGGGGGTGGGGAGGGGCGGGATTCGGCCAATGATGAGTCGGCCTTGCCGAATCCCACAAGCGTTCGGGGCTAATTCTTGACCATTACGTATCCATCGGGACGTAACGGAAACCGGGCCGAAACACCGGCGTGTGCTCGGGGGTGGCGGAGGCGGAGTCCGCGTCGCCAACTCGTCGTCAGGGGTTGGCTGTTGGGGCGTGCGGTCTCCGGGGCCGTCGGGGGCGGGCGCCGTTCGAAGCCGGGGTCGGAAACGGGCGGACCGGACAAAATCCGCACGGGTGACTCCGCTCCGCATCCGGGCCGTCGCCAGGTCATCACCGGGGCATCACCGGGTCGGCGCTCCTCCGGCGCTCCGCGGGGAGGGCTGTCCGTCCTTCACTCGTTCGACGGTGTCGGGTTGCCGGGCCCCGGGCTCCTCGCAGGCTCGGGCCCGCCATCCTGAGCGGGGCGGCGGCCATGAGCGGCGCGGCTCGGAGCGCCTACGGCGGCACGTGGGCCGCGGGCGGACACGTGTTCTACGGCTCTACGGCGTGCTGTCCGCCTCCACCTCCCTTCCCCCGGGGTGCCACAGCTCAGTCGGCGATGTCGACCCCGTATCCGCGGGCGAGGGCGTCGAGGCCGTGGTCGTAGCCCTGGCCCACGGCGCGCAGGCGCCAGCGCGGGCCTCTGCGGTAGAACTCCGCGAGGAGCAGGGTGCGTTCGGTCGTCGCGGCGTCCAGGGTGGCCCGGGTGAGGGGCGGACCGCTGGTGCCGGGGGCCGCGCCGATCTGGAGCGGGCCGACCGTTCCGAAGGTGGCCGGGCCGTCGATGGCCGCGGCGACGACGACCTTGCGGGTCGCGGGCGGCAGGGTCGCGAGGTCGAGGGCGATGGTCTGTTCGGCGGGTCCGCCGGTGAGGAGCCGCACGGTGCCGGCGGGGTTCTCCGGGGCGCCGTAGAAGATGAAGTCCTCGTCGAAGGTGACCTGTTCGTCCTCGTCGAGGATGAACGCGACGACGTCGATCTCGCAGACCGACTGCGGAGCCCAGCTGACGGTGAGGTGCCACTCGGGTGCGGGTTCTGGTGCCGGTCCGGGCGCGGGTCCCGGTGCGGGTTCTGGTGCGAGTCCTGGCGCGGGTGTGCCGGATGGCATGGGCAGGTCGATGACGCCGCCCCTTGGCATCACGTGCGGTTCCTTCGGCCGGGCGGCCGTCGTGTTCGTTGTGTCCGACGCGTTCGGGGAAGTGAGCCAACTCGCTTCGTGCAGGGGGAGTTGGAGGGCGACGACGCGGTTCATGCGGCGGTCCTTCTCGCCGTCGGCTAGGACGACGACGTCGGTGACGCCGGCGGACAGGTTGACCGCCGCGGAACCGCCCAGTTCCACGACGCGGGTACGGGCCGCGGCGGCATCGGTGTGGTCGCCGCCGAGCACCAGTACGCGGCGGCCGGTCAGCGGTCTGGCCAAGTCGTGTGCGGGGGCGCCGGGTTGGCGGGGCGCGGGGACGGTCGTCGTGCCGGGGGAGGGGGCTGGCGGGGCGGGTGTCGAGGTGGATGATTCGGGTTCGGTGGCCTGAACTCCCGTCGTTGGTGATGGGGTTGGGGCGGAAGTGGTCGTCGCCTCATGCGCCGTCCCGTCCCGCACGTCGGCCAACAGCCTCAGAAACGTGGGCTCGTCGATGACCGGTACGCCCTCGGCGGCCGCGCGGCGGGCCTTCGTGGACCCGGACGTCGGCTCGTTGGTGACGAGCGCGCTGGTGTGACGGCTCACGGAGGTCATCATGTTGAGGCCGGCGGCGACGGCACGCCCGGTCAACTCGGCCCGGGCGTGGGCGGTTTCACCGGTTATGGTGATCTTCATGCCCTGCAGCAGCGGGCCGCCGGGGGCCATCCGGCCCGGATTGCGGTACGCGCACGGTGTCTTGGGCGGCTTCGGCGTGAACTGTGATTCCGCGCGCGGCGGGCAACTCACCAGCGGCAACGGCAGATCGAGCCGTGCCGCCTCGCGCAGCGACGCCCGCAGGATGCCGGCGAGCACCCGGGTGTCGTCCAGGGCGTCGTGGGCGCGCTGCTGCGGAACGCCGTAGTGGGCGGCCAGTGTGCCCAGTTTCATGTCGTCCGTGGGCGGGTCCACCTGACGATTTAAAGCCAATGTGCAGAGCCGCTGGGACACCGGCAGCCACATCCGCGCACGGGCGAACTCGTGGGCCAGGAAGTCGTAGTCGAACTGGGCGTTGTGGGCGACGAGGACCCGGTCCTGGAGCATCGCCCCGATCCGCCCGGCGACCTGGTCGAAGGTCGGAGCGCCCCGCAGCCGCTCGGCGGTCAGGCCGTGCACCTCCACCGGTCCCGGGTCGCACCCCGGGTCGAGCAGGGTGGAGAACTCCCCGGTCTGCTCGCCGTCCGGCCCGATCGTCACCACCGCGACGGCCAGCACCCGGTCCCGCCGGGCCACGAGCCCGGAGGTCTCCACGTCGACGAGGGCCCAGTCGCGGGCGTAATGGCCCGTGGCGGGCGGGCCGAAGGAGGCGGAGGCGAGACTCATGGCGTCAAGGATGATCCGGTACGCGGCTCTCCCTCAAGCTGCGTGCCGTTCTTCCCGGCTCTGGAAAGGGGTGCGGCCGACGCGGCCTTACGCCGCTGTGACGCCGTGCTCGCTATTATGCGCCTGACCAGCAAAAACGCCCTCCCGGAGGGAGGGCGGACACGGGATGTACGCGAAGCGCCCCCGGCAGGACTCGAACCTGCGGCCAAGCGCTTAGAAGGCGCCTGCTCTATCCACTGAGCTACGGGGGCCGGGTGTGTGGCCTCGGTCGTGGTGTGCCCGGGTGTGGGCCGGTCCGTGACGTTGCCGGGGACAAGGATAGGGCTCCCGGGTCCTTGTCCCTGTTGCTTCACCTCCGTGGCTCGATGTGGAGGTTCAGTGAAGCGGTCCTGATAATCGCAGGCAGGTACGAATCGTGCATCGCTTTTGGTGCCCCGGGCCACGGGTGTTGTGCACTCGTTATGCCTGGACTGTGCCCATGCCCCAGTCATCCCTTCCGTCCGTTGTGTTCCGTCGGCGCGCAGACATGCTCATATGCTTCAGAATTCCCCCAAAATTGGGCATTCTTCACATGTGGTGACCTTGGACGTACGGCCTCAGCTGCTCGACGCACTCTCCGCCCTGCGCGACCGTGTCGCCGCCGCACGCTTCCCGCTGCCCCTGGCGGGGGCTCCACGCGCGCGTGCCAATCGCGATGAACTGCTCGCCCAGCTCGACGACTATCTGGTGCCCCGCCTGAAAGAACCCGAAGCACCGCTGCTGGCCGTGGTCGGCGGCTCCACCGGTGCGGGGAAGTCGACGCTCGTCAACTCCCTTGTCGGGCGCCGGGTCAGCGAGGCCGGTGTGCTGCGGCCGACGACCCGTACACCGGTGCTCGTCTGCCACCCGGAGGACCATCACTGGTTCAGCGGCATGCGGGTGCTGCCCGATCTCACGCGCGTGTGGGTGCCCCATCAGGACCCGGGGGACGAGTTGCTCCTCCCCGGTGAGGACGGTATGCGTGTGCTGCGGATCGAGACCGCCGACACCCTTCCGCGCGGGGTCGCCCTCCTGGACGCGCCCGACATCGACTCCCTGGTGGCCGACAACCGGGTGCTGGCCGCCGAACTGATCTGCGCGGCCGACATCTGGGTCATGGTCACCACGGCCGCCCGCTACGCCGACGCCGTGCCCTGGCATCTGCTGCGCACGGCCAAGGAGCACAACGCGACCCTGGTGACCGTCCTCGACCGGGTGCCCCACCAGGTGGTGTCCGAGGTGTCGCGGCAGTACGGCGCCCTGCTCGCCAAGGCCGGCCTCGGCGACGTCCCCCGCTTCACGGTGCCCGAACTCCCCGAATCCGCCTGGGGCGGCGGGCTGCTCCCGGCCAGCGCCGTGGCGACCCTGCGGAGTTGGCTCGTCCAGCAGGCCCAGGACCCGGGCGCCCGGCAGGAGTCCATGGCGCGCACGGCCTACGGCGTCCTCGACTCGCTCAAGTCGCGGATGCCCGAACTGGCCAGCGCCGCCGCCGCCCAGTACGCGGCCGCGCTCCGGCTCACGGCCGCCGTCGACGGGGCGTACGACAGCGAGCACGCGCGTGTGCGGGGGCGGTTGCAGGCCGGGACCGTGCTCGCCGGGGACGCGCTGAAGCGCTGGCGCGCCTTCCCGCTCGACTGCTCCGCCGGCGAACTGCTCGACGCTCTCGCGGAGAGCCTCGCCGCACTGCTGCTGTGCGCCGTCACGGCCGCCGACGAGCGCGTGGACGACGCCTGGCGCCGCGAACCGGCCGCGGGCGCCCCGGAGCTCACCGAGCGCGATCCGTCCCTGGAGAGCGCCGAGCACCGCATCGGGATGGCCGTACGGCGGTGGCGGCGCGAGCTGGAGGAGTACGCCGAGGAGGAGGTGGCCGACCTCGACCGGAGCATCGCGCCCGATCCCGAGGTGGTCGCCGCCCTGGTCGCCACCGCGTTGCTGGGCGGCCGTAGAGCGCGGTCCGCGGGCGAGGGGCTCGCCGAGCGGATCGGCGCCCACGGCGCGCTGCGGCTGCGCGACCGGGCCGGGCGGCTGCTCAACGACCATCTGGACCGGGTCGTGCACACCGAGCGCGAACGGCGGCTCGCTCCGCTCGACGCCCTAGAGGTGCACCCCGAACCCCAGGCCGAACTCATCGCCGCGCTGTCCGTACTGCAGAAGGAGAGGTGACCGGTGACTGCCGTCACTGACCAGGACCACACGGACGAGATGGACCACGTCACGCACACCGGGGACGCGGTCGCCGCCCAGGACGAGCACCCCGAAAATGCCTCCCCCGTAGAGGGCGATTCAATGTCAACTCCCGCAAACGGCCTCCCTGCAGAGGACGCGGAGGAGGCGGGTGCCCCGGAGGAGGCGGACGGCCACGCGCGCGTGCGGGCCGACGCCGACACCTCGCGGCGTACGGAGTCCAAGGCGTCCGCGGATCCGGCGGACCCCGAGGAATCGGCCGGCGCCTGGGACGACGGGCTGATCGCGCGGCGGGTCAACGAGACCACCGCGGCGGAGCAGGCCGCCGCCGTGGAGATCAGGGCCTCCCGCGCGCGGGCCGCGCACAGCGCGCACGCCGCACAAGCCGCCCACGTCCCGGCCCCGTTGGCGTACGACGGGCCGCTACGGTCCCGTCTCGACGCGCTGCGCGAACTGGTGGGGCTCTCCAGGACCCGGCTCGACAGCGGGACTCTCGCGGAGGCGGGGCGGGTCCTCGACGAGGCCGCCGCGCGGCGCAGGCTCTCCGGGCAGCACACCGTCGTCGCCATCGCGGGCGCCACCGGCAGCGGCAAGTCGCAGCTCTTCAACGCGCTCGCCGGAGTGGCCATCTCGGAGACGGGCGTACGACGGCCCACCACCGCCGCACCCATCGCGTGCAGCTGGAGCGACGGCGCGGCCACCCTCATCGACCGGATCGGCATCCCGGGACGACTGCGCAGGCGCCCCCTGCAGAGCGCCGAGATGGAGGCCCAGCTGCGCGGGCTCGTCCTGGTGGACCTGCCCGACCACGACTCGGCGGCCGTCGCGCACCGCGAGCAGGTCGACCGGGTACTGGCGCTCGTCGACGCGGTCATCTGGGTCGTCGATCCGGAGAAGTACGCCGACGCGATCCTCCATGAGCGCTATCTGCGGCCGATGGCGGGCCACGCGGAGGTCATGTTCGTCGTCCTCAACCAGATCGACCGGCTCCCAGGGGAGGCCGCCGACCAGGTCCTCGACGATCTTCGGCGACTGCTCGACGAGGACGGGATCGCGCTCGGGGAGTACGGCGAACCCGGCGCGACCGTGCTCTCCCTGTCAGCGCTCACGGGGGACGGCATTCCCGAACTGCGCGAGGTCCTGGGCCAGTTCGTTGCGGACCGCGGCGCCGCCGCCCGGCGGATCTCGGCCGATGTGGACGCCGCCGCGTGGCGACTGCGCCCCGTCTACGCCACCGGGCGGCGCACCGGGCTCAGCGAGGAGGCGCGGGACGAGTTCGCCGCGCGGCTCGCGGACTCGGTGGGCGCCACCGCGGCGGGCGAGGCCGCCGAGCGCGCCTGGCTGCGCAACGCCAACCGCGCCTGCGGCACGCCCTGGCTGCGGCTGTGGCGCTGGTACAACGACCGGCGCGAACCCGTCACCGGCCGACTGCCGGTCCGCGCGCAGGCGGACGAGGAGGCCACGGCGCGCCAGCGCGTCGAACAGGCGGTCCGTACGGTCGCCGACCGGGCCTCCGGCGGGCTCCCGGCGCCGTGGGCGCAGGCGGTGCGCGAGGCGGCCGTACGCGGGGCGCAGGGGTTGCCCGAGGCGCTGGACGAGCTGGCGGCGCGGGCCGGGCTGCCGGTGGGGCGGCCGCCGCGGCCGGGCTGGTGGCCGGCGGCGGTCCTGGCGCAGGCGTCCATGACGATCCTCCAAGTCGTCGGCGGGCTCTGGCTGGTGGGCCAGATCATCGGCTTCATGGCGCCGAACCTGGGCGTGCCGGTGCTGCTGATGGTGGCCGGCATCATCGGCGGCCCGCTCGTCGAGTGGAGCTGCCGGCTGGCGGCCCGCGGCCCCGCCCGGCGCTACGGCCTCGACGCGGAACGCCGGTTGCGGGAGGCGGCGGCGGGATGCGGACGGGCGCGGGTGCTCGACCCGCTGGCCGCTGAGCTGCTGCGGTACCGGGAGGTGCGGGAGCAGTACGCGCGGGTCACGGGGGCGGGTATCGGGGCCGGGTGAACCGAGGTCCGAATGTCGTTCCCTCGTCCGGGTGACGAGGTTTTCCACAGGTGGGCGGTGGTCCACAGCGCTCGGCGGGCCCGGCTCGGCGGAGGCAGTCTGACTGCAGCCGTACGGGACGGGCCCGTACGCGTTTCCGCCCGGCCCCGCGGGGGCGGGGCAGGGAGGGACGAGCGATGAACGACACCACGATCTGCGCGGTCGGCAATGTGGCGACCCAGCCGATGTACCGGGACCTGGCGACGGGACCGTCGGCGCGGTTCCGGCTGGCGGTGACCGCGCGGTACTTCGACCGCGAGAAGAGCGTGTGGACGGACGGCCACACCAGCTTCTTCACGGTGTGGGCCAACCGCCAGCTGGCCACGAACGTGGCGGCGTCGCTGTCGGTCGGCGACCCCGTCGTCGTCCAGGGCCGGCTGAAGGTGCGGACGGACGTGCGCGAGGGACAGCCGAGCTGGTCCTCGGCGGACATCGACGCGGTAGCGGTCGGCCACGACCTGGCACGCGGAACGTCGGCCTTCCGCCGGGCCAACAAGCAGGAGACGGCGGCCTCTCCGCCCCGGCCCGAGCCCGACTGGGAGACGCCGGGCGGGGATTCGGCCGCGGAGTCCGATTCCGTCGGCCAGGAGCATTCCGGTCAACAGCGCGCGGAGCCCCTCGTGGTGACGTGATGTCAGTGAATGCCCCGAGCTGATCGAACTGCGGCTTATCGATGAATGCGCTCCGAAAGACCCGGTGGATTTGTCGATAAGCCCTGCTCGCTGGCGATCTTGGGGATAACGATTCCGATTCGGATCGGTTATCGGATGACCCGACTGGAGAAGGCGGTGTGCCCGCGTCCCTAGGATGCCGGGCATAGCTCGGGCACAGTTCCCGGCGCTTTGATTCTGCTGGTGGGACCGCACTCCCACGCCGACGGGTCCTGCTCGAAGGGGAATTCCGTGTCACCTGCGTTGTCTGTGTTCTCCGCGCTGTCCCTGCGCGGCCGAGGCGCCGTGCGCTTCGTCGCCGCGACCTGGGCGTGCGGACTCGTCGCCGCCGGAGTGCTGGCCGGTGCCGGCCCGGCCGTCGCCGACGAGACACCGCAGACCCAGGGCGGGGCGACGGCGACGATAGGCGGGCTCAAGACCTACGGGTCCGCCGTGCTCCACGAGGACGGCGCCGCCGATGTGCAGGTCTCCGCGGGCCTGTTCGAGATGTCCGTGGACGGCGGCGGCACCCTCCAGACGTACTGCGTGGATCTCCGCAACCCCACCCAGCGGGACGCCAAGTACCACGAGACCGCGTGGAGCGGCACGTCGCTGGGCGCCAACAAGAGCGCGGGCAAGATCAGTTGGATCCTTCAGCACTCCTACCCGCAGGTGAACGACCTGGCGGCGCTCTCCGCGAAGGCCGGCACCAAGGGCCTGACCGAGAGTGACGCGGCGGCCGGTACCCAGGTGGCCATCTGGCGCTACTCGGACGGCGCCGACGTCGACGCGGTCGACCCGCAGGCGGAGAAGCTCGCGGACTACCTGGAGAAGAGCGCGCGGAACGTGGCGGAGCCGAAGGCCTCGCTGACCCTCGACCCACCCGCGGTCTCCGGCCACCCCGGTGAGCGGCTCGGCCCGGTGACCGTGCACACGAACGCGAGCGGGGTGACGGTGACACCGCCCGCCGACGCGGCCACGACCAAGGTCCGCATCGTCGACAAGGACGGCAAGGTCGTCACGTCGGCGGCGGACGGCAGCCAGGTGTTCTTCGACGTGCCCGCGGACGCGGGGGCCGGGTCGGCCGACCTGACCGTGCAGGCCTCCACCACCGTGCCCGTCGGCCGGGCCTTCACCTCCGAGAGCAGGAGCCAGACGCAGATCCTCGCCGGTTCCAGCGAGTCGACGGTCGCCGCGGCCGCGAGCGCGACCTGGGCGGAGACCGGTGCCATACCGGCACTGTCGGCGCGGAAGAACTGTGCCGAGGGCGCCCTGGACATCACCGCCGCCAACCAGGGCGACGCGACGTTCACCTTCGAGCTGATGGGCGTCGAGCACGGCATCGACGCCGGGAAGTCCGCGACGGTGACGGTCCCGCTCCAGGAGGACCAGGCGTACGACTTCACGATCACGGGGCCGAACGGCTACGAGAAGCGGTTCACCGGGGTCCTCGACTGCCGGACGCAGAGCGACGCGGGCGGTGCCGTGACGCAGACGCTCAGCGAGCCGAGCCCGGCGACGGTCGGCGGTGCCGGCGTCGACACGAACCTCGCCGAGACGGGCGGCTCCGGCATCACCCCGATGATCACGGTCCTCGCCCTGGGCCTGGTCGGCATCGGCGCCACGACCCTGGTCCTGCTGCGGGACCGCAAGCCGAACCAGGGCTGACGGCCCGGGCTCGCCGTGACGCTCGGAGCGCGTGCGCACCCCGGCCCGGAGCTGTCGCCCGGTGTCCTCGCCGCGGCGGGCGTCGGGAGCCTGGCCCTCGGCGCAGTGGCGGGCTGGAGTGACCTCCTCCTTGTCGTAGGCGGCCGGGTGGTCCCTGGCTGGGGAGTGAGCGCGGTGCTGTTCGTGCTCGCGCTCGTCCTGTGGCGGGCCTTCGTGCGGGCAGGGCGCCGGGTCGATGCCGTACTGCCCCCGGTGGTGCGGCCCGCGTGGCTGCGGCCGGTGACCGTGCTGCTGATCGTCGCGGCGGTCTCCGGCATCGCCTGGGGAGCGCTGGACGACCTGATCTCGGACGCCCGGTACCACGTGCTGCGCCCCACGGGCCCCGGCGGCTGCATGGCCGTCGTACGGGAGACGTCGTTCCTCATGATCGGCGACGGTGAGGCGTACGCGGTGGGGCGCACCGGTCTGGCCTGGGGCGAGGCGGGCTCCTGGGTGGTCGACGACGGCTACCGGCCCGTCGCCGCGGGCACCTACAGGCTGGACTGGGAGCGGGACGGCGGCCTGCTGGTGGTCAGTGGCTCGGGCACCGATCCGGTCGTCCGGGGCGGAATGACGGACATCGACTGCGGATGGTGAGACAGGGCACCGGGCGAACCCCCAGCTCACAGCCCCCCGGCCAAACGAGTTACCACCCAAGCCGGGACCTCAGGCAAGATGGAGTACATCTGCCCACTCCAGATTTCAAGCTGCCGGACGGTTTCTCTTGGCTGAGTACATCTACACCATGCGCAAGACGCGCAAGGCGCACGGCGACAAGGTCATCCTTGACGACGTGACGCTGAGCTTCCTGCCCGGCGCGAAGATCGGTGTGGTCGGGCCGAACGGTGCCGGTAAGTCCACCGTTCTCAAGATCATGGCGGGCCTTGAGCAGCCGTCCAACGGAGACGCGTTCCTGACTCCCGGTTTCAGCGTCGGCATCCTCATGCAGGAGCCGGAGCTGGACGAGACCAAGACGGTCCTGGAGAACGTCCAGGACGGCGCCGCCGAGATCATGGGCAAGCTCAACCGCTTCAACGAGGTCGCCGAGCTGATGGCGACCGATTACTCGGACGCCCTGATGGACGAGATGGGCAAGCTCCAGGAAGACCTGGACCACGCGAACGCCTGGGACCTCGACGGGCAGCTGGAGCAGGCCATGGACGCGCTGGGCTGCCCGCCCGGCGACTGGCCGGTCGTCAACCTCTCCGGCGGTGAGAAGCGCCGCGTCGCGCTCTGCAAGCTGCTGATCGAGGCCCCGGACCTGCTCCTCCTCGACGAGCCCACCAACCACCTCGACGCCGAGTCGGTGAACTGGCTGGAGCAGCACCTCCAGAAGTACGCGGGCGCCGTCGTCGCCGTGACGCACGACCGGTACTTCCTGAACAACGTCGCCGAGTGGATCCTCGAACTGGACCGCGGCCGCGCGATCCCCTACGAGGGCAACTACTCCACGTACCTCGACAAGAAGTCCGCCCGCCTCAAGGTCGAGGGCCGCAAGGACGAGAAGCGCCAGAAGCGGCTCAAGGAGGAGTTGGAGTGGGTTCGCTCCAACGCCAAGGGCCGTCAGACCAAGTCCAAGGCGCGCCTCGCCCGTTACGAGGAGATGGCGGCCGAGGCCGACAAGATGCGGAAGCTGGACTTCGAGGAGATCCAGATCCCGCCGGGCCCGCGGCTGGGCTCGATCGTCGTCGAGGTCCAGAACCTCTCCAAGGCGTTCGGCGACAAGGTTCTCATCGACGACCTGAGCTTCACGCTGCCGCGCAACGGCATCGTCGGGGTCATCGGTCCCAACGGCGCGGGCAAGACCACGCTGTTCAAGATGATCCAGGGCCTTGAGACCCCGGACTCCGGCTCCATCAAGGTCGGCGACACCGTCAAGATCAGCTACGTCGACCAGAGCCGCGCCAACATCGACCCCAAGAAGTCGCTGTGGGCCGTCGTCTCCGACGAGCTCGACTACATCAACGTCGGTCAGGTCGAGATGCCGTCGCGGGCGTACGTCTCCGCCTTCGGCTTCAAGGGCCCGGACCAGCAGAAGCCGGCCGGTGTCCTCTCCGGTGGTGAGCGCAACCGCCTGAACCTGGCGCTGACCCTCAAGGAGGGCGGCAACCTGCTGCTCCTCGACGAGCCCACGAACGACCTCGACGTGGAAACCCTGTCGTCGCTGGAGAACGCGCTGCTCGAGTTCCCCGGTGCGGCCGTGGTCATCTCCCACGACCGCTGGTTCCTGGACCGGGTCGCGACGCACATCCTCGCGTACGAGGGCGAGTCGAAGTGGTACTGGTTCGAGGGCAACTTCGAGTCGTACGAGAAGAACAAGGTCGAGCGACTCGGTGCGGACGCGGCTCGTCCGCACCGCGCCACCTACAAGAAGCTGACCCGGGGCTGATCTTCTTGCGCCACATCTACCGTTGCCCGCTGCGCTGGGCGGACATGGACGCGTACGGCCACGTGAACAACGTGGTCTTCCTCCGCTACCTGGAGGAAGCCCGTATCGACTTCCTGTTCCGCCCGGACAAGGAGTTCCAGCAGGGGTCGGTGGTGTCGCGCCACGAGATCGACTACAAACGCCAGCTCGTCCACCGCCACGCACCCGTGGACATCGAGCTGTGGATCACGGAGATCAGGGCGGCGTCCTTCACCATCACGTACGAGGTGAAGGACGGCGACCTGGTCTACGTCCGGGCCTCCACGGTCGTCGTCCCGTTCGACTTCGCGGCCCAGCGCCCGCGCCGGATCACCGACGCGGAACGGGAGTTCCTGGAGGAATACCGGGACGACGCCGAGGACGAGGCCGTCGCCGCATGACGGTCCTCCACCTCGCCGACGAAGGGGAGGCGGCGGACCTCGCGGCCTTCCTCTCCCGGCTGCTCCACTACGACCGCGCCGCCGCCGTCCGCCTCCAGGCGGCCGGCACGGCGCTCGCCGTCTTCGGTCGGCCGCCGTCCTTCGAGGTCCTCGCCATCCGCGCGGTGCGCCTGGCGAAGCCGTACGAGGACGGTCTCGACGTCACGCTCGACGTGACCGTCTCCGCCGGTGAACTCCTGGAACTGCTCGACGAGTCGGCGGCCACGGCCGGGGTACCCGCCGCGGTGACCGGCCCGCCCTGGGCCGGCGTCCTGCCGCCCCGCCGCGGTTGGACCCCCGAGTCCGGCCTCCCCGGCCCGCAGGCACTGCGCGGGATGATCGCGGCCGGAGTCGCCGAATTCCGCTCCCGCACCCAGGAGTTGACCCCCGAAGCCCGCACGCGCGCCGAACTCGACCGCATAGGACGGGAGATCTGGTCCCGCACGGTCGGCGAGACCTCGCTCCCGGTGCGCGCCGTACACGCGGCCCAGTCGCTCGGATTCCTGCGCCCCGGTGGGGAGTCGGGCCTCTTCTCGTCGGGCGCGTGGCTGCGGCTCCGCACCCCGTACGGCTCGATCGCCGTCCGCAGGGCGGGACTTGGGGCGCTCGGCGTCAGCGTGCGCTGAGCACGCTCACCGCCGCTCGCTGCTGAGCACGGTCAGCGCCGCTCGCTGTCGTCTGGCCACACGCCGATGTGGTCCGACTCCAGCTCCAGGGCCACCCGGTCCCGCATGTCCAGCGATTCCGTGTATTCGGCGGGCAGTTGGAGCCGCCCCGCCCGGTCCAGCATCGCGTACTCCCTCGCCACGACCGTCTCGTGGCCCGTCGTCGCGTCGACCTCGCTGCGCCGCAGGACCTCCGTGGAGGTGCGGCCGTCGCGGATCGCGACCGTGCGGCGGACCTCGGTGGCCACCGCCTGGTCGTGGGTGACGATCACGATGGTGGTGCCCAACTGCTCGTTCGCGGTGCGGAACGCGGCGAAGACCTGTTCGGCGGTGTGGGAGTCGAGTTCACCGGTGGGTTCGTCGGCGAGCAGGACGGCCGGGGCGTTGGCGAGGGCCACCCCGATCGCCACCCGCTGCTGCTGACCGCCCGACATCTCGCGCGGGCGCCGGTCGCGGCAGTCGGCGACCTCCAGCAACTCCAGGAGTTCCAGGGCACGTTCGGCCTTCGCCCGGCGTCCGGAGCGGACGCCGGACAACTGCATGGGCAGGGCGATGTTCTGAGCCGCCGTCAGATAGGGGAGCAGGTTGCGGGAGGTCTGCTGCCAGACGAACCCGACGACCTCACGACGGTAGGCGAGCCGGTCCTTGGCGGTCATCACGAGCAGATCCCGGTCGGCCACCCGGGCCGCACCGGCGGTGGGTGTGTCCAGCCCGGCCAGGATGTTCATGAGCGTCGACTTGCCGCTGCCCGAGGCCCCCACCAGGGCCATCAACTCGCCCTCCCTGACCAGGAGATCGAGCCCTTGGAGCGCCTGCACCTCGACCCCGTCCGCGGTGAAGATACGGACCAGACGGTCGCAGGTGATCAGCGCGTCATGGCCGTAGGCGGGCCGGTCACGCCGCTCCGCGGCCCGGGTCGCCAGGTCGGCGAGCGTGGGATTCGTGGTCATCGACGATCTCCTCGGTCTCCTCGGCCACAACAGCCTCCGCCGCACGCAGTGTTGCTACGACTGCCTCCGCCGCACCCCGTGTTGCTACGACTGCCTCCGCCGCACCCCGTGTTGCTACGACTGCCTCCGCCGTACCCCGTGTCGCTACGACTCACCGCGCGTCCCCCGCCCTCAACTCCCGTACGGATCCCCGCCGTCCGGACCACCACGCCTGCACCCCCGCGACCCCCACCGCCACCAGCAGCACCCCGATCGCGGGGACGGCCAGGGACACCGGGTCGGTTCTCAACTGGGCCTCCCCGACCGGGTTTCGGGCCGACGCCAGGGCCACCGACGTCAGGTCGAAGCCCGGGGCGAGCAGACGGATCGTCGCCCAGCCGGTGAGCGCGCCGCCCGCCGCCGCCAACAGGGCCTGGGGCAGTGACTCCAGGATCAGCAGACGGCGGCCCTGGGCGCGCGTGAGGCCCATCGTGCGGAGGCGGGCCAGCAGCGCGGCGCGTTCCGGGGCCGCGCGCAGGAGGGAGAGCAGGAGGGCCACGGCGGCGTAACCGGCGCCCGCCGCCACCGCCGCCGTGTAGATGCGCTCGGCGCCGGACTGGAGCGGCGAGTCGACATACCGGGCGCGTTCCTCGGCGCGTACCGTCACCCCGGCCGAGGCCCCGGCCGCCTTGCGCAGCGCGGCCCCGCTCACCCGGCCGCCGGTCACCAGCAGCGAGGTCGGGCGGGCCGCCGTACCGGACAGCCCGGACCGGTCCACGACCAGGAAGTCGGCGCCGGACACGGCCGGGGTCACGTCCCGGACGAGCACGATCCGCACGGTGACCGCGCTGGTGTCCGGCAGCCGGACGAGGAAGGGGCGGGTGCCGTACGCGGTGGCCACGGAGGGCGAGGCGAGGGCGGGGAGGACGGCGCCCGAGTTCGCGGGGCGCGTCAACTGGCCCTCGGTGAAGGCTCCCAGGCCCGTGTGGTGCGTCAACTCCGCGTAGTCGCCGGGGTTCACGCCCACCAGCGGGACCGCCTCCAGACCGTCCCTGGGTTTCGCCTCGTCGGTGATGCTCACCTCGGCGAGACCGCGCACCCCGGGCAACCGGCTGATCTCGCCGGGGAGTTGGGTCGGCAGGGGAGCGGTCGCGTCGAGGCGGGCGTCCGCGCCGACGGCGAGGAGCGCCGCGTGGTCACGGGCGTCGCTCACACCCGCGAGGACCGAACCGCCGAACGCGGCCGTGGTGAGCGCGGTGAGGAGGGCCAGCAGGGGCAGTACCGCGGAGACGGAGGTGCGGCCCGCCCGGGCCAGCGACAGATGGCCCACCGCGCCCCGCAGCCGGCTTGCCGGACGGGCCAGCCCGCGCAGCAGGAACGGATACACGCGTACCAGCACCAGCGCCGCGATCACACCCACCAACACCGGTGCCAGCGACACCAGTTGGTCCTCCGCAGAGCCGGACGTGCCGCGTCGGCGCAGGGCCTCCACCGCGCCGGACGCCACCACCAGCAGGGTGAGTTCGGCGACCGTGCGGCGCCGGGAGGGACGTACGGTCGTCACGTCCTCGCGGGGGCCGTGGACGCGGACGGCCCGGTGGGTGAGCGCGGCGCGTGCGGGGAGCGCGGCGGTCGCGGTGAGGGTGACCGCGAGGGCGGCCGCGACGGCGTAGCCGGTGCGGCCCTCGGGGACGGCCAGCAGCGCCGCCGTCAGGCCAAGTGCCCCTGCCGGTACGGCGATCACGGCCGTCTCGGCGAGCAGGCGGGCGGTGAGGCCGCGCAGCGAGGCGCCGCGGGCGCGGAGCAGGGCGAGTTCGGTGCGGCGGCGGTCCGCGGTGAGGCCGCCCGCCATGAGCAGCACGACGACGGCGACCGCGCCGGTGCCGAAGGCCGCGACGGCGGTCAACGGGCGAATGCCGGACCGGAGTTGGCCGAAGGTGGTGAACACGTCGTCGAGACCGGTGCTCAGGTCGGTGTCGGGGTCGGTGTAGGTGCGGACCCGCTGGAGGCCCGGGCCCGATTCGAGTGCGGCGACGGCGGCCTTCAGGTTGTCCAGGTCGTGGGCGTGCAGGGCCGTCGGGTCGGGGGCCAACTGCCAGTACGCGACCGGCTTCGCCGCTGTGCCGAGGAGGGCGGGGGCCGCGTCCTGGGCCAACAGCAGGGCGCCGAGCCAGTACTTCGGCTGGTCCGGCGTCGGCAGGACGACCAGGGTCGGGGTGCGCAGCACGGGCTGGGTCGACCAGTAGGCGCCGGCGGGGTCGCGCGGGGTGAGGATGCCGGTGACGCGGACGGCGAGCGGGGCGCGTCCCTCGCCGGGTACGTGGATGACCGAACCCACCTTGATGTGCAGGCTCTTGGCGGTCGCGACGGTGACCGCGGCCTCGATCTCCGGGGTCTGCGCGGTGACCTGGCCAAAGGCGCGCGGGAACCGGCCCTCCCGTACCGTCGCGTGTCCGGCGAGGTCGCTCTGGGCGGCGGGGTAGACGTGCGCGGGCAACCCGTTCGGGCGCGGTATCCAACTGTCCGGAACTGCGAGGTCCTCGGCGGGACGCACGCCGTACGCGGACTGGGCGGGGTCGATGACGAGGGGACGGCCGACCGCGGTACGGACCTTGTCGTACTGCCGGCGGAGCTCGGCGGGGCGCAGGTCCGCCTCGCGCTGTTGCTGCGGGAGCACGAAGTCGGGCTGTGGGCCGGAGAGTTGGACGGAGGTCCGGTCGGGGCCCGCCTGCCGTACGGCGTGCCGCAGCCCGGCGTCCTCGTACCGGTCCAGCGCCCTCGGGAAAGAGGCGGCCAGACACGCGGTCACCACGACGAGCAGCGCCAGCGCCCAGGCGGCACCGGGGGCGGAGCGCAGCCGGGTACGGACCCAGGGGGCGGTCACGGCGACACCGGAACCCTCAACACCCCCAGCACGCACCGCACTTCCAGCCCTCACGTCCCCCATCTCACTCACCCCCCTGCTCCCGGAGCGAAGTCGCCGGATCCGCCCGCCGCAACGCCAGCGCCACCGTCACGATCAGCGGCGTCGCCGCCACCGCCACCAGCAGCAACGCCACGTGCGTGACGGGCAGTTCGACCAGGACGCGCGGTACCGGACGGGTCGCTTGGGCCGTCAGGACGATCAGCGGGATCACCGCGCGGGTCAGTACGGTCCCCAGGGCCGTGCCCACCACGAGGGCCAGCGCGACCAGGACGCCCTGTTCGGCGGCGATCATGCGGGCCAGCTGGCGGCGCGGGGCGCCCAGCGCGCGCAGTACGGCGAACTCCGCGCCGCGCTCCCGCAGCGACCCCGCCGTGCTGACCGCGAACCCCACCGCCGCGAGGGCCGCCGCCACCAGCGCCGCCGCGGCGAACGCGGCCTCGGGTCCGGCGCCGAACGGGTCGTCGCGCAGTTCCTGGGCGATCTCCTCCCGCACCACGACCTCCGTGGGATCGACGTCGGGCAGCGCGCGCACCGCCGCGGCCACCGTCGCCGCGTCGCCCGGCGCCGTCCGCAGCCACCACTCGGTGGGCGTGACGCTCGCGCCGTAGCTCGCCTCCAACACCCGGTTCACGGACCGGAGATCGACCAGCAGCGCGCCCCCGTCCTGCGCGGCCGAGTCGCCGGAGTCACCCGTCGTCGGCAGCCCGCGCACCGCCGCCACGATCCGCACCGGCAGGTTCTCCCCGCCCAGCGTCACCTGCACCCGCTGACCGGTGCGCGCGCCCGCCGAGGCCAGGAAGCGGTCGGTGGCGACGGCCGTGATCTCGGGCGCCGCGGGCTGCGCGACCCGCACCTGCACCGTGACGGAGGCGATCGTCCAGAAGTCCTTGCCCGGGATGTATCCCGTGTCGTAGTCGACGGTCAGGGGCTTTGCCGAACTCACCCTGGGGGCACGCGGGTTGGAGGTCTCGCTGTACGACTCGCTGACGGACGACCTCCCCGTCCAGGCGGTGGGCAGCGTCAGCCGCCGCACCTTCCCCTCCGCGTCCGTGGCGCTCAACTCGCTGACGGTGAGCCGTTGTTGGGCCGCGTGGTCGCCGGGCTGGGGCAGGTCCAGTTGCAGGCCGGTGAGGGTCAGGGGGCCGAGGGTCGGGGACAGGGCGAGCGTCAGGTCGTAGGACCGTCCGTCCGTGGGGAGTTGGCCGAGCGGCTCCTCGTACGGCGTGCCGTAGCGGTCCTCGACCGTGGCCGTGACGTCGACCGTCGTCTCCGGGCCCGTGCTGCGGATGCCCGCGCGCATCGTCAACAGGGCTGTTCCTGACGGGATGTGGGCCCCGGCGGTGGTCCCCTTCGGCGCGAGTCCGGCCAGCAGTGGTCCGGCGGGGTGCCCCGAGGTCAGGTCTCCTCGGATCAGTACCGCGTCCGACGCGCGGGCCGTGTCCAGGGCCAGCACGGTCGCCGTGCGGTCGCCCGAGAGGGACAGGGAGGTGCGGACGGCCGGGGCCGCCTCCCGTACGCGGGGAAGGTCCGCGTAGGTCTCCGTGCGGCCCAACCCGCCGTCACCGGCGGCCAGTACGCGGACCGGGACCCCGGCCTGGAAGTCGGCCTGGTCGCTCTGCGAGCGGTTCCAGGAGGCGCTCTGGCCGATGGCCAGCATGCCCAGCGCCAGGGCGAGCACGAGCAGCAGCACCGGCCCGGCACCGCGCATCGGACGGCGGCTGAACTGCCAGCCCGCCAGCGCCACCGGCAGCCCCCGCCCGGCGGCGGCCCGGCGCTCGGCCAGCCGGGCCACCGGCGGCAGCAGCCGTAGCGTCAGGACCGTGCCCGCGAGGAGGGCGAGGGCGGGGGCCGCGACGAGCAGGGGATCGATGCCCAGCGTCCCGGAGTTGTCGGTGCTGACGGCTCCCGAGGTCTGCCGGTTCAGCTGCCAGTAGGCGACCCCGGCCACGACCAGCAGCCCGATGTCCGCACCCGCGCGCAGCGGAGCGGGGACCGCGCGGGCCCGGCCGCCCTCGAAGGAGGACGTGAGCGCGGGGAGCGTCACCGCCAGCGCGCAGCCGAGGGCGACGACCGCCGCGACCAGCCACACCCCCGCCCGGCCGCCCGCCGGAGTGTCCAGGTGCAGCCCGATCCGCGCCAACGCGCCGTGCCCGGCGAGGAGTTCGGTGAGCGGACCCGCCAGCAGCGGCGCAACTGCCGTGGCCGGTAGGGCGAGCAGCAGCGCCTCCACCGCCGACAGGCCCGCGATCCGCGCCCGGGAACCGCCGCGGGCCCGCAACAACCGGCTCTCGCCCGCCCGTTCGGTGCTCAGCAGCCGGGCCACGAGCAGCAGGGCGTACCCCGCGAGCAGCGCGAGCTGGAGCGCGACGATCAGCAGGGTGGAGCGGGAGACGAGCAACGAGCGGTCGATCCGGTCGAGTACGTCCGGCAGCGAGGTCGTCGCGGTCGTAACTCCCTTGACCGCACCGGACTTTCGCAACGAGGTGCTGCCCGCCGCAGCCGTCCCGCGCAGGGTGCCGATCCGCCCGGTCGTCAGCGTGGAGAAGTCGGCCGACGCGAGCCACGCGGACTGTCCGGCGCTCAGCCCGGCGAGGCTCGCGGGATCGGTGAGCAGCGGGCCGTAGGTCGTGAAACCGGCCGTGCTGAGGCCGCGGCCGCGCAGGTCGTCGAGGAGCCAGTACGCGGCGCTCGCGACGGCGGGCCGGTAGACGCCGGTGACGAGGATGTGCGCCTTCGGCCCGCTGAGCCGGTTGTCGAGGGTGAGCCGCGTGCCCGCCCGCACCCCGAGCCCCTCGGCCGCGGTGCGCGGCAGCGCGACCTCGATGTCCCCCGAGCCCGTCGCGCGCGGGAAGCGTCCGGACACCAGCCGCACCTGCGACCGGTCCAGGGCCCCGAAGTAGGTGAGATCCGGATCGCCGGACCGCTCGGCCCGCGGCTGGAGCGAACGCGGCAGGGCGTACGGCCCCGAGCGCACCAACGTCCGTACGCTCACGGGCAGTTGGTCGAAGGTCCGCCCCGCCGCCTTCCGTACGGCGGTGTCGGCGGCCGCGTGCTCGGCGGGCGGGACATCGGCCTTGACGATCAGGGCGGTGTCGGGGGCGTTGCGGGCGTCGTTCAGGGAGTGCTGGAGCGCCGCGTCGCCGATCGCGCCCGAGTAGGCGGTGAGCGTCGTGAGGACGGCCGTGGTCAGCAGCACGGTGAGCAGGGCAGCGGCGAGCAGCAGGCGGTGTGCCCGCGCGCGTACGAGGACGAACCCCACCCGGCCCCCCGCCGTCGTCCGGATCTTCCCCGGTGATGCTGCCAGAGGGGACCGGCGGCGAGTAACCGTTTGCGACCACTGCTTGACCGGATTGTGACCGGATACCGGCGCCGTACGACCGGAATCCGACGTTCAGTGAACGGTGGTCAGCCCGCCGTGTTCACCATCGAGGCCGCCGCGTACGTCAGGTAGTTCCACAGCGTGTGCTCGTGCTCCTCGGACAGGCCGAGTTCGTCGACGGCGACGCGCATGTGCTTCAGCCAGGCGTCGTGCGCGGCCTGGTCGACCTGGAACGGCGCGTGGCGCATGCGCAGACGCGGGTGGCCGCGGTTGTCGCTGTACGTCGTCGGGCCGCCCCAGTACTGCATCAGGAAGAGGGCGAAGCGCTCCTCGGCCGGACCCAGGTCCTCCTCCGGGTACATCGCCCGCAGCAGCGGGTCCTCCGCGACGCCCTCGTAGAAACGGTGGACGAGCCGACGGAAGGTCTTCTCCCCGCCGACCTGCTCGTAGAAGGTCTGCTCCTGAAGCGTGCCGCGCCGAATCTCGTTCACACCCCCCATGGTCTCAGACGGGGCGGCGGAGGACTTCGGACTTAGGACCGCTCGCCTCCCGGCCGCTACGGCAGGACAGTGGACGTATGAGCGCGCACGCTCTCGACAAGGACCTGGAGGCCGTCGCCCTCGCCGCGCGGTCGGAGCTGGTGCGGGCGATCGGCCTGAGCGGCGCCTGGGACGCGGACCCCGGCTGGCGGGCGGTGTTCGCGGCCGTACCGCGGCACCTGTTCGTGCCGTACTACTACGTGGCTGTCGCCGACGGGAACGAACGCCTGTGGAGGGACAGCCCCGACCCCCGCACCCGCGAGCGCTGGCTGCGCGGGGTCTACGCCGACGTACCGCTCGCCACGCGGCTACGGGACGGGGAGCTGATGTCGTCCAGCAGCCAACCCTCCCTGATGGCACGGATGTTGACCGAGCTGCGGGTGACGGACGGCGACCGGGTGCTGGAGATCGGCGCGGGGACGGGCTACAACGCGGCGTTGCTCGCGGAGCGGCTCGGCGACGACCTGGTGACGACCGTGGACCTGGAACCGGAGATCACCGACTCCGCCCGCACCCACCTCGCCGACGCCGGACACCACCCGACCGTCGTCACCGGCGACGGCACCCGAGGAGTGCCCGAGCACGGCCCCTACGACCGCGTCATCGCGACCTGCGCCCTGACCTCGATCCCACCCGCCTGGCTCGCCCAGTGCACCCCGGGCGCCCGCATCCTGGCCCCCCTGGCCACCGGCCTCATCGCCCTCACCGTCCAGGACGAGACCCACGCGGAGGGAAACTTCCTGGACACGCCCGCGTACTTCGTCCCCCTGCGCGGCACCGACCCCGCGACCCCGGGCGAGATCCCACACCGCCCCGGCGACCACGAACTACTCCGCTTCCTGCTGACCCTGACCCACGGCACGCTGGCTCCGCAGGAGGCCCGTGAGCTGTGGGAGCGCGAGGGGAGACCCGGGCGAGAGCGCTACGGCGTCACGGTCACCGGTGAGGGGGCACGGGCGTGGCTGGACGCCCCGGAGAGCCCGCACACGTGGCAGCTCCCCTAGCGTTTAGGGGCGCGGGGCTGTGACATTAGCGGCTCCGCCGCAGGGCGCGACCAGCCACGACGGCGCGGCAGACGACAAACGACGCGGCGGGACCTTTTGACTAACCCCGCCGCACAGTGATCGTCGTCCAAGCCCCCACGTGCACCCGATCCCCATCCTGCAACGGCACCGGCACGAAGGGCTGGATCGGCTCCTCGCCGCCATTCACCGTCGTACCGTTCGTCGAGTTCTGATCGACGACGGCCCAACTCCCGTCCGGCTGCTGCACCAACACCGCATGCTGATGCGAGACCCCCGGGTCCTCCGGCGGCACCGACAGGTCGATGTCGGGGGATTCCCCGGTGGAGTGACGCCGACGCCCGATGGTGATCTGGTTGCCGGTCAACTGCCGCTGCTGCTCAGGCGAGTACGCGGGCAGATTGAGCCCCGCGGCCTCCGGCCCCGAACGCTGCATCATCGCCATGAAGTACTCGCGGTCCGGACCGATCGTCGCCATCCACGTCGTCGGCTGCTGTTGGTACGCCGGACGCGGCGGGGCCTGGTTCGAACCGGGCTGCGGATAGCCGTAGCCGCCACCACCCTGACCGGGACCGCCAGGACCACCGGGTCCACCCGGAGAACCGGGGGAGCCAGGAGTCGGCGGGGAGATCACCCAGTCGTCGTCACCGCCGCCGAAGGGCGAGCCGCCCTGCTGCGGACGGTTCGTCTCCTGCGGGAACCCGGGCGGGGCCGGCGGGGCGGACTGCTGGAAGGCCTGCGGGGCGCCACTCGTGCCACCGGGACCCGCGGGCGGGGTCGGTCCGGGCGGCGGCGGGATCGGGCGCGAGGGGTCGGGGCCGCCGAAGTTCGGGGGACCCTGCGGGTTCGAGGGCTCGTTGCCGAACGGCCCGGGCGGACCCTGTCGCTCGCCGCCGAAGGTACCGGGGCGGCCGCCGCCGAAGTCGCCCTGGCGGGGTCGCTCGTTGCCGAACTGGCCGCCGGGACCCGGGGATTGCTCATTGCCGAAGGAGCCGGGCCGGCCGGACGCCTCGTTGCCGAAGGGCGGGGGCGGCGGGCCGGAGGGGTCGTTGCCGAACGGCCGCGGCGGACCGGACGGGTCGTTGTTCCCGAAGGGCGCGGGACCGCCGCCCGGGCGCTCACCGCCGAAGCCTTGCGCGCCGGGTCCGCCGGGCCCACCCTGACCACCGGGTCCACCTTGGCGTTCGCCGCCGAAGCCCTGCGGGCCGGGGCCGCCGGCACCGCCGGGCCCACCCTGCCGCTCATTGCCGAAGCCTTGCGAGCCGGGGCCACCCTGCCGCTCACCACCAAAGCCTTGCGCGCCCTGGCCACCGGGACCGCCGCCCGGGCGCTCACCGCCGAAGCCTTGCGCGCCGGGTCCACCTTGACCGCCGGGCCCACCCTGCCGCTCATTGCCGAAGCCCTGCGCGCCCTGGCCACCGGGACCGCCAGGCCCACCCTGACCACCGGGTCCACCTTGGCGTTCGCCGCCGAACCCCTGCGGGCCGGGCCCACCCTGCCGTTCGCCACCGAAGGCACCGGGACCGCTGGGCCCACCAGGACCACCGGAACCAGGTCCACCAGGTCCACCGGGACCCCCAGGCGCACCAGGCCGCCCCGCCGGTTCACTCCCGAACGGGGGTATCGGCTCCGCGGGCCGGTTCATCTGCGAGGGCCGCGACCCCTGGTACTCGAAGGGATCACCGCCGTAGGACTGACCGGGCCCGGGACCGGGACCCGCACCGGGCGGCGGCGGAGGCTGCTGCTGGAAGCGGGACGCCGGGCTCGGGCCGGGGCCGGGGCCAGGCGTCGTGGGGCGCGGTGCGGCCGGGGTGTACGACGTCGCCGTGTTCGTGAGGAAGTTCCACCGGCACTCCTCGCAGAACGGCGCACCGCCCTCGCGGGGCGTGCGGCACTGCGGGCAGAGCTCCGCCTCGGCGGACGGGCCGCGGCCGGGGGCGGGCGGCGGGAAGCCGTAGCCGCCGCCGGGGGGCGGGGGAGGGGGCGGGGGCACGGCACCGGCCATGCGGTGACCGCAGACCTCGCACCAGTCGTCGGAACCCGACTGGTGTCCGTTCGGGCAGGTCGGCATGTCGGCGCGTCCCCCTTTCGCACAGGGTCGTTCTGGGTCTCACGGAGTCGTGCTGGCTAGGTCACTTCTTTACACGAACAGTCTTTGTGGACCGTGTCTCGAGAGTCATCTCGTCGGCCTCCGCGACCTTCGCCTTCAGTCGCACAGTACCCGCCGCGGCATCGACCACGTCCACCACCTTCGCAAGCAGTTTCGCAGTATCCGCGTTTCCGGAGACGCTGGCGAGCTGAACGGCCCGTCCCAGTTTGGCCGTTGCTCCATCGACATCTCCCGATTTGCGGAGATCGAGCCCTTGTTGGATGACTTGTGCCAGTTCGGCCTGGCCGGTGTAGTGCGCGACCTGGGGGTTGATGGACGTGGACGCCACCATGTCGTCGGTCCACACGGCCTTCACCAGGCCCTGGGCGCCCAGGTTTTGGGTACTTCCGTCGGGCTGCGGGACGACCAGCGAGACTCTCGCGGCCAGCATCTCCTGGCCGATGCCGGCCTCGGGGACCTCGACGCACACGTGGTAGTCACGGGACTCGTCTCCCCAGGAACCGGTGGGGTAGTCCCCGGCGCGGGGCCCCGCCTCGGTGCGGCGGTCGGTCAACTCCTCGACCCGGGGCGCGACTTGCTTGACGAACTTGATGGCCGTGCCCACCGGCGTCCACAGCCGCAGCGCGACGTCCGCGACCTCCTTGCCCATCGCCGTCTCCATCATCTTCGTGAAGTCGGCGGCGAGGTTGGCCGGGTCGGCGACGATGTCGGCGGTGCCGAGCAGCGCGGAGGCGATCCCTGTGACTTCTTTCACTTCCCAGTCGGTGCCGACGCCCCGCGCGTCACAGGTGAACCGTCCGGCGCAGGAGTCGAGGGCGGCCTTCAGGTCCTCCGGCGCCTCGTGCTCGTTGCGGCCGTCGGTCAGCACGATGCCGTGGCGGATGGAGACGTCCGCCGACGACAGCAGCCGGTCGGCCAGGCGCAGCCAGGTGCCGATCGCCGTACCGCCGCCCGCGCTCAGCTTGCGCAGCGCCTGCTTGGCCTGGTCGCGGGTCCGGGCGTCGGCCACCGCGAGCGCCCCGCCGCCCGGATAGACCTCCTTGGCGACATGCGTGCCGCCGATCACCGCGAAGTGCACGCCGTCGCGCAGGGTGTCGATCGCGGCGGCCGTGGCGTCGCGGGCGTTGCGCATCTTGGTCGGCGGGTAGTCCATAGACCCCGAACAGTCGACCATGATCGCCACGGCAGCGTCCGGGCCCTGACCGGCCGAGTAGAGATGGGGTGCCGCGACCGGGCTCCCGATGGTGCCGCCGCCGGTCGAGGTCACCGTGACGATCGCGTTGACCTCGCGCCCGCCCTCCGGCAGGTACTCGTTCTGGTACACGTCGACCGAGAACTGTGGCACGTTCGACTTCGAGAAATTGGCCATGCCTGCTCTGATCCCCCTCAAGTACCCCACCTGGATGGGGCGATGACTATATGCGGACCGGTCCCCACCGGTCCGAGGCCGTCCCCGTTTATGCGGCCTCAGCCGGATACTGCCCCTTGCGGCGGGGCCGGGAACGGCACGACGGCCACTGTTACGTTGTCGTGGCCCCCGCCGTCCAGCGCGTGACCGACCAGCACCTGGGCGCTGTGCAGCGGACGGACCGCCGCGTCGGCGGGGACGATCTCCGCCATCTCCTCGGCGGACTCCGCGTAGTTCCACAGTCCGTCGGTGCACACGATCACCACACCGGGCCGGTCCGGCTTGAACGAGGCGGTGTGCGGCTCCAGTTCGTACGCGTCGGCGCCGAGCCAGCCGGTGATCGCGTGGGCGCGCTCGTCGGCGTAGGCCTCCGCCTCGCTCATCAGGCCCGCGGCGACCATCTGGGCCGCCCACGAGTCGTCCTCGGTGAGCCGGGCCGGCGGTGAACTGCGGTCCACCGGGATCCAGTAGGCGCGGCTGTCGCCGACCCAGCCGACGACGAGGAGGGTCGGGGTGACGATGGACGAGACCAGCGTGCAGGCCGGCGCGTTCTGGTGCGGGGCGTGCTCGCGGGCCGTCGCGGGCTCCTGGGCAAGGGAGTTGACCGCGTGCGAGGCCGCGATGATCGCCTCGTGCATCGCCGCCTGCGGATGCGTGCCCTGCGGCAGCGCGGCCAGCAGCGCCTCTCCCGCCTCCCGTGAGGCCGCCAGCGAGGCCGCGTCGGGCCGCGTCGCCGACGACACCCCGTCACACACCACCGCGACCAGCGCGGGCGCCCCGTCGGGCAGCAGACACTGTCCTACGGCGAAGGCGTCCTCGTTGCGGTGGTGGCGCAGCCCGCGGTCGCTGACCGCCGCGAGCGGGCCCAACTCCTGCTCCATGTGGTCGCGTTCGCGGGGCTGGGCGTGCCCGCAGTTCTCGCAGTAGCCGTCCGGGTCGACCCGGCCCGAGCGGCAGGCCACGCACACCTTGACGCCCTCGCCCGCGGTCGGCGGATCGGCGGCGACCCGCGGGTCCGGTGCCTGGAGCGGGTACTCGTCGGGCTCCGGCGGCCGGTCGAACCGTACGCCCGACGCGGCCCCGGCCGGTGAACCGGCGGGCAGCGGCGGGGTGTTGGCGGGCAGGGGGGTGCCGCCGGAGTCGGTGCCGGGCAGGTCGGTGGGCAGATGGACCGTGGGCGGGGTCCCGGCGCCCTCCGGCTGGGGGACCACGGGCCAGTCCACGTCCACGGCCTCCTCGGGCGGGAGCGGCACCGCGCCGTTCATGGTGAGCGTCGGGTGGTCGTCCGGTGGCGCGGGCACGGCGGACAGGTCGTATCCGCACGCGCCGCAGAAGCGGTCACCGGACTCCAGGGGCTCTTCGCAGCTCGGGCAGGCGGAGAGCTGGGGCATCTGCGACATCAACTACACCCACGTCCGGGGGCGGTAACGGTTGGCTCGTTCCACCAGGTCGATCCTCTCCTCGCCGTCCCGTGCCAGCCGGGCCAGCGTGCGGTACGAACGCTCCAGGCCGAAGCGGAGTCCCCGCTCGTCCAGTTCGCTGCCGAGCAGCTCCCGCCGCGTGAGCGGTACGGAACCCTGGCCTCCGGAGAGTATCCAGTCGAGGGCGCGGCCGAGGACCTCGGCCGACAGCCGCTCGCGCCGGACGGCGTCCAGACCGTATCCCTCCAGCGCTTCCACCTGTCCGGCGGCCGCGGTCAGATCGTCCAGGAACGGCGTGTCGTCCGCCGTCGCGGCCCGCTCCCGAAGCCGCGCCCGTACGGCGGCCACCCGCGCGGCCGTGTAGTGGATGGAGGCCTCGGGCACCGACTCCAGCGTCCGTACGGCGCCGGGCCGGTCGCCGGTCGCGAATTGGACGCGGGCCAGGCCGAAGGCCGCGCTCACATAGGTCGGGTCGGTCGACCAGACCAGGCGGTAGTACTCGGCCGCGTTGTCCAGCTGCCCCAGCACCTCGGCGCACAGGCCCAGCGCCAGCTTCGGCGCGGGCTCGCCCGGGAAGGCGTCGTAGATCGCGTCGAAGGACAGCGCGGCGGCCTCGTAGTCGAGGGTCGCCAGCGCGGCCACGCCCGTGTACCAGACCACCCGCCAGTCGTCGGGCCGCTCGTCCTCCAGCTTCGCGAGGGCGTCCAGCGCGGTGTACGAGTCGCCGTTCTCCAGCCAGGCCCTGATCTGCCGCAGCCGGGTCTCCACGGACGGCGACGGCGCCGAGGCGAGCGCGCCGAGCAGTTCGGTCGCCGCGGTCGCCATCAGGCCCGCCAGGAAGCCCGCGTTCGGGTCGCTCGCGTCGACGTGCGGGACGGGCAGCGCGAGGGCCACGGCGGGGGAGTCGACCTGCTTGACGGTGGCCGGCGCGCTGCCGTTGAGCGCGGTCAACACCGGGCCGCCGTTGGGTCGTTCGTCAAGTGCCGTGCCGGAGCGGGCACTTGGGATCCGCTTCGGCGGCTGTACCGCTCTCGCCCCCAGCAGGGACACGTCCCCGTCCAGCTTCGGGAACAACTCCGTGTCCGTGACCTTCAGTTCGGGCCCGAACAGGGTGGACAGGGAGGGGCGGGCGCGCCCGGTCTGCAGCGAGACGACCTCGCGCAGGACGCCCGTCAGCTGCTCGGCCATCTCCTGCGCGGAGGCGAACCGGCGGGCCGGGTCGGGGTCGGTGGCGCGGACCAGGAGCCGGTAGAACGACTCGTAGCGGCGGAAGACCTCGATGTTGTCCGGGTCGGGAAGGGAGTCCACGAAGACGTTCGTGTAGCCCTGGAAGTCGAAGGTCATCACCGCGAGGGTGCGGGCCACCGTGTACAGGTCGCTCGCCACCGACGGGCCGACCTCCGCGACCTCCGGCGCCTGGTAGCCGACCGTGCCGTAGATGGCCGACTCGTCGTCGTCCATCCTGCGCACCGCGCCCATGTCGATCAGCTTGAGCTGGTCCTCGGTCTGGATCGCGTTGTCGACCTTGAAGTCGCAGTACAGGAGGTTGCGGCTGTGCAGGTGGCCGAGCGCCTCCAGGGCCTCGATGCCGTACGCGCAGGCCTGCTCCACCGGCAGCGGATCGCGCTTCCCGTCCGGCGTACGGCGGTCGTTGGCGATCTCCTTGAGGGACTTGCCGCCGACGTACTCCATGACGATGTACCCGTCCAGCGAACCCGTCCGCTGGTCCAGGTGCTCCACGAAGTTGTAGATCCGCACGATGTTGGCGTGCTCGATCTCGGCGAGGAAGCGCCGCTCGGAGATCGCGGCCTCCATCGCGTCCTGGTCGCCGGTGTCGAGGAGGCCCTTGAGGACCACCCAGCGGTCGGAGACCGCGCGGTCGACGGCGAGATAGACCCAGCCGAGGCCGCCGTGCGCCAGACAGCCCACGGTCTCGTACTGGCCGTGCACGATGTCGCCGGCTTCCAGCTTGGGCGTGAACGAGTACGGGTTGCCGCACTTGGTGCAGAAACCCTCCGTGCGCCCCGGGCTGTCACCGCGCGAACGCCCCACCGGCGCACCGCAGTCCGAGCGCGAGCAGAACCGCTTGCGCTCGGGCACCTCCGGGTTCTCCAGGACCATCTCGCGCGGGTCGGGCCGCGGCACCCCGGGCACCTGCACCAGACCGACGCCGAGCCGGCCGCGGCTGGAGGTCCCGGACGACGAGCCGGAGCTGCGCACCGACACCGAACGGCCGGTGGAGCGGCCCGACTCCGAGCGCGAGAGCCGTCCCGACACCGAGCGCCGCGACTTCGACGACTGCGACGACGTACGCGAACTGCGGCTGCTGGTACGGGAACTGCCGCTCCCCGAACCCCGTGAGCCCTTGCCGCTGGTCATCCCGGTGGGCGGTGAGCTGATCGCGCCCTTCGCCGACACCACCGGCGCCAGACCGCAGGTGTCGCAGTACAGCTCGCCGCCGCCGACGTCCTCGTACGACCCCTCGCAGCCCGGCCGTTGACACTTCTGCTGTGTCTCGCTCATGACCGACCCCGCTTCTTCCTCGTCACTCACGCGCCCGGCCCCCTCTGGTCCTCGGGACCGCCCTGCGGCTGTGGCCGCGGAGCGTTGAACTGCTCGGCGGCCGCGTGCTGGTAGCGCAGCACCGCCTGTTCGGCGACGCGCAGGTCGCAGGGCGCGCTCCACAGCATGCGGCGGGCCGCGTCGTACCGCTCGATCAGCAGCGGGTCCTCCGCGAGGCCGTGCCGGGCGACCTTCGCCTTGTACGCGTCGAGGCGGCCGCGCAGCTCCGCGCGGACCGCCAGCGGCTGGGTGACCGCGGTCAACGACTCGCGGGCGCGCAGCAGTTCGTCCTCCGCCTTCTGTTCCAGGGACTCCAGGAGCGGGGACAGGCGGTGCCACTGGGCGTGTCTGCGGTACTCGGCGGCCGTCGACAGCTGCTCCTGCAGCACGGTCGGCGGTCCGCCGACGACCGGCACCTCCGTGGCCGCGATCTTCGCGAGGACCTCACCGCGCGCGGTGCGCGCCTCGGCGAGCGTGCGGTCCGCGCGGGAGAGCACGTCCCGCAGCTTCACCAGCCGCGCCTCCGCGTCCTGCCGGACGGTGAGCACGGCGTCGATCTCGCGGCGCACGTCCTCCAGGGCGCGCGCCTCCCGGTCGTAGACCGTGGTGTCCGGGCGCCCGCCGCCGGGGGCCGAACTCCCCTGCGCCCGCACCCAGAAGGCCAGCGGGTCGGAGATGACCCGCTCGCGCAACTCGGTCAGGGTGCTGGTGATGCGCTCCAGGTCGTCGCCCGCCGGGTGCTCGCCCGGCCGGACGCCGACGGAGTGGGCGAGCTGGCGGGTGCGCTGCAACTCCGCGGCCAGTAAATCGATCCGGGCGGGCAGCGCGGACCACACCGCGTCCGAGGTGACGACCATGTCCAGCGAGTTCGCGTACAGGTCGTTCATCTCGTCGACCAGCCCGCTCAGCGAGAACTGGTGGCTCAGCTTGCTCGAACCCCCGGTCAGCGTCGGCATGTTGGCCGTCGCCGTGGTCGAACCGGCGACCGTGACGGACTCGCCGCGCAGCAGCTCGGTCAGCTCGACCAGGTCCTCACGGCTGGACCAGCGGCGCCGCGAGCGGATGCTCTGGGCGGCGTGGAACGCGTCCGTGTAGGCGTCGAAGTACGCCCACAGCAGCGTGATCGACGCGTCGGTGGACGCCCAGCGCTCCTTGGTCGTGCCGGTCAGCTCGGCGCCTTCGAGGAGTCTGCGGCCCGCGTGGTCCTGCAGGGCGAGGAGCGAGGTCTCGATGGCCTCGTGCTCCGCGCCGAGCCGCGCCAGCGCACGGTCCACCTCGTCCCGGTCCATTACCGGCCCGGGGGGTCCCGTGACGCCCATCGATCACCTCTCGCTGCGTTGTCGTTCCGTCAGTGGTCCGTGTGGTCGCTGTAGTTGATGGTCCGTCACTTGTAGTGCGGTGTGGGCGGGTCGGCCGACGTCGAATCCTTACCCAGGGTCGGCAGCAACCATTTCGTGTACGAGGCCCGCCAGTCGGCCGGGTCGGTGCGGTAGGTCTCCAGTATTCGGTTGACCCGGCGCACCAGGTCGGTGGCGCCCTTGTTCATCGCGACGCCGTAGTACTCCTTGGTGAAGGGGGTGCCCTTCAGCTCCACCGTCGGGTCCTGCGCGGCCTGGCTCGCGGCGAGCGCGCCGTCGGTCACCACCGCGTCCGCCTCACCGAGCTGGAGCTCCACCAGGCAGTCCAGCTGGTTGGGGACGGGGGGCAGGATCTGGACACTGGCCGGGATCTTGTGGCCCTTGTCCGCGTTCAGCTGGTCGTTCGCCGTGGAGCCCGACGCCGAGCAGACCCTCTTGTCCTTGAGGGTCTCGTTGTAGCCCGTGATCGTCGACGACTTCGGGGCGAGGACCTGCTGGCCGGTGAGGAAGTACGGGGCGGAGAAGGCGACGTCGTCGGCGCGCTCGCAGTTGATCGTCATGGTGCGGACCACCATGTCGACGCGGTTGCCCTGGATCGCCGGGATGCGCTGGTCGGTCGGGATGGCCAGGAGCTGGACCTTTTCGGAGCTGTAGGAGCTGCCGAAGATGTTCTCGGCGATGGCGTGGACCAGGTCGATGTCGAAGCCCTCCAGGTCACTGGAGGAGCTGTTGGGGTTGCGGTAGCCCCAGCGGTAGCTGTTCTGGTCGACGCCCACCCGCAGCACGCCGCGGTCCTTGATGGCCTTGATCGCGGCGCCCTCGTCGTCCGACGGGGACGGGCTCTGGTCCTGGATGGTGCTCTCGTCGCACTTGGGGGCCTTGGTCTGGACGCCCTGGACCGTCCGCTGTCCGTCGAGCCGCGCACCGTCCTCGCCGCGCGACTGGGTGAGCGGCAGCAGCAGGACGAAGGCGACCGCGAGGACGCAGACGGCCGCCATCGCGCCCACCCCGCCCCAGCCCTTCAGGCCGGTTCGCAACCGTCGCACCGCGCTCAGGCGGCGAAAGAAGTCACTCCGTGCTCGCATCGTCACGCCCCCTTTCACCGGTACTCCGACAGCCTGCGCCCGATGCCCAGTACGGCGCCGGCCGCACCGAGCACCGCGAGCACAGCGGCCCCGACGGTGAGGCCGGTCATCGCGTCCAGGCCGTCACCCGCGGACTGCCTGAACTCGTTCGTCTCGTGCGTCAGCGCCTTGTCCAGCGAGGCGTCCACGGTCCTGAAGCACTCGGCCGTCGACTCCTTCGTCGAATCGTCCGAGCCGATGACACCGGCACGGGCATCGTCGTACTTGCCCAACTCGTTGTCCTTCTGGACCTGTTTGTGGCGGGATATCCACACCGTCATCGAGCTGTTGGCGAGGGCGACGGGCTTGCGGCCCGCGGAGTCGTCGGCGAGCGAGTCGGCCAGTTTCAGGCCCTTGCCCAGCGCGGCGATCTCGTTGTCGTACCCCCAGGCGTAGGTGTCCACGACCTCGTCGTTCGCGAGTTTCTTCGTCTCCGAGCCGCGGCTGACCAGGGTGAGGTTCTCGTCGCTGCGCGCCCTGAGGGAGGCGATACGGGCGTCGTGCAGCACGTTGATCGACCTGACTCCGTGGTCGTACGAGTCGTCGAGGCCCGCGCGTGCGACGGTGTGGCCGACGACCACCCACAGCAGGACGACGGCGGTGGTGGCGGAGGCGGCGACCAGGCCGTGGTTCAGGACCCGGTTCGTGCGCTGGTAGTTGCGCCGCTGGGCGTAGGCCAGGCCGGCGAGCGCGAGGAGCCCGAGACCGATCGCGAACCAGGGGTACGGAGTCGCGTCCCCGTAGTCGGCGCTCAGCCGCTGGTTCTCGGCCTTGTAGAGGTCCTGGGCCTTCGGGAGCATCTGGTTCTGCATCATGTCGTTCGCGGCCCGCAGATAGGCGCCGCCCACCGGGAAGCCCTGCCGGTTGTTGGCGCGGGCCGACTCGACCAGGCCCTTGTACTCCGGCAGCCGTTCGTTGAGCTGCTTGATGAGGGTCGCGGACGTCGTGCCCGGGTCGGTGTTGGCGGCGGCGGTGACGAGCTTCGCGGCGGCGTCGCGCACGTCGTCCTCGTACTGCGTGCGGGTCGCCCGGGTCTCGTCCGGGCCCGCCAGATAACCGGTGGCCGCCATCGTGTTGGCGTCCGCGAGCGAGCGGTAGATGTCCGCCGCGTCGGAGCTCAGCGGCTGGCTGTGGTGGAGCACGTCGTCGGCCGCCGTGGCCCGGCTGTTGGTCTGCCAGGCGGCGACCGCGCCGAACGCGATCACCAGCACGGCCAGCAGCGCGCCGAGGGCCCGCAGCCGGCCCGGCTCGGTGGTGGCCGCCGCGCGCAGCCGGTCGACGCCCTCGGCGAACGCCGTACGGCGCGCGGGCGCGGCGTCCGGCGTACGCCGGGGCGCGGGCGCCCCCGGCCTGGCCGGCTGCGGCGGCAGCGCCGGCATCGTGGGCACGGCGGTGCCCGGTGGCGCCGTACCGTTCTTCGGCGGTTC
The DNA here is from genome assembly GCF_033335955.1 of Streptomyces sp. N50. Classification (GTDB taxonomy): domain Bacteria; phylum Actinomycetota; class Actinomycetes; order Streptomycetales; family Streptomycetaceae; genus Streptomyces. The sequence goes on along the minus strand of NZ_CP137549.1, from coordinate 2,989,147 downwards.
TGTCACTGCTGACCTCCCCCAGGGTCATCCCGTCGCGGCAAGTATCGCCGCAGGGACTGACATTCCGCACCGGCCTTCACTGGATCTTGATCGGATCGCAGCGTGGCCACCGGATTTCCGGCACCACACAACGCCCCGCACCGCCCCCCTGTCCATGAATACGCCGTGGGAATCTGTTCGGTTCCCGGGTGTCAGTGCTCGTAATAGGCCCTGGCCCGCACATGTGCCCCGGCCGCGGCGCCCACATGGTCCAGACCGAGCAGCACGGCGCCCAGCACCGGCCGCGCGGTGACGACCGTCGCTACCGCCTTGGGCGCCTTGGCGGCCAGCAACTCCCTTATCCGATCGTCCAGTTGGGGATGCCGGGCGGCGAGGACGCTGCCGCCGAGCAGCACCGGCGCCTCCTCGTCGAGCAGGTCGAGGCGGGTCAGCGCGACCGTGGCCATCGCCACCACCTCCTCCGCCATCCGGTCCACGATCGAGCGGGCCACCGGGTCGCCGTCCACCGCCGTCGCGAACAGCACCGGCGTCAACTCGTGCCGGCGGTGGTGTTCGACGTGTTCCAGATGCAGCGCCTCGATGAGGTCGTACATCGACTCCAGGCCGAAGTACGCGGGCAGCGTGCGCGCCAGGGCCGTAGGGCCCCCGCGCCCGTCCTCCGCGCGGGCGGCGTGCCACAGGGCCTCCTCCGCCAGGCCCCAACCGCCGCCCCAGTCACCGGAGATACGGCCGATCGCCGGGAAGCGGGCGGTACGGCCGTCGGGCCGCATGCCGACGCAGTTGATGCCGGCCCCGCAGACGACGGCGACCCCGCGCGGTTCGGGGATGCCCGCGCGCAGCACGGCGAACGTGTCGTTGCGCACCTCCGCACTCGCGCCCCACCCGCGCGCGTGCAGCGCGGCGGCCAACTGCTCCTCCTCCACGGGGAAGTCGGCGTTGGCGAGACAGGCCGACACATGGTCGACCGAGCTCACCCCCGCCTCCGCGAAGGCGCGGGCGACGGCCTCGGCGACATTGTCGACGGCCGTCCCGATGCCCACGACCGGCGGCCGGAACCCGCCGCCGCGGGCCGTGGCGAGGATCTCCCCGTCGGCCGCCACGACCGCGACGTCGGTCTTGCTGTTGCCCGCGTCGACGGCGAGGACACTTGCGGTCAGGCCCACGCGAGGTGCTCCCGGTTGTGCGCGATCAGCTGGTCGGTCAGGGCGTCGGCGTACTCGTACTGGCCGATCAGGGGATGCGAGAGCAGCGCCCGGAACACCCGGTCCCGGCCCCCGCGCAGCGCGGCCTCCAGAGCGAGGTCCTCGTACGCGGTCACGTTGGCCATCAGCCCCGCGTACAGCGGATCAACGTCCGCCACGGCAAGGGGAGTCGCCCCCTTCGCGCCGACGGCGGCCTGCACCTCGATCACCGCGTCGTCCGGCAGGAACGGCAGCGTCCCCTTGTTGTACGTGTTCACCACCTGGTACGGACTCCCACCGCCGCCGAGCAGCGAGGCGGCGAGGTCGACGGCGGCCTCGGAGTAGTAGGCCCCGCCGCGCTTGGCGAGCAGCGCGGGCTTCTCGTCGAGGGCCGGGTCGGCGTACATCTTCAGCAACTCGCGTTCCATCTCGGCCACTTGGGAGGCCCGGGACGGCTTGGTCCGCAGTTCCCGTACGACCTCGTCGTGCGCGTAGAAGTAGCGCAGGTAGTAGGACGGGACGACGCCGAGCCGGTCGAGGAGGACCCGGGGCAGGCTCAGGTCGGCGGCGATGGCGTCGCCGTGCTCGCCGAGCAGCTTGGGCAGCACGTTCTCGCCCTCGGGACCGCCGAGCCGCACACCGGTCTCCCAGGTGAGGTGGTTGAGGCCCACATGGTCGAGGTGCACATCGGTCGGGGTGACCCCGAGCAGCCCGGCGAACTTCCGCTGGAAGCCGATCGCCACGTTGCACAGGCCGACCGCCTTGTGGCCGGCCTGGAGCAGGGCGCGGGTGACGATCCCCACCGGGTTGGTGAAGTCGATGATCCAGGCGTCCGGGTTCGTACGCCGGACCCGCTCGGCGATGTCGAGAACCACCGGTACGGTCCGCAGCGCCTTGGCGAGGCCGCCCGCGCCGGTCGTCTCCTGGCCGACGCAGCCGCACTCCAGCGGCCAGGTCTCGTCCTGCTCGCGGGCCGCCTGCCCGCCGACGCGGAGCTGCAGCAGCACGGCGTCGGCGCCCTCGACCCCGGCGTCCAGGTCGGACGTCGTCACGATCCTGCCCGGATGCCCCTGCCTGGCGAAGATCCGGCGGGCCAACCCGCCCACCAGTTCCAGGCGTTCGGGCGCCGGGTCGACGAGGACGAGTTCCTCGACGGGCAGGGTGTCCCTCAACCGGGCGAAGCCGTCGATGAGTTCGGGGGTGTAGGTCGAGCCTCCGCCGACCACGGTGAGTTTCATGTGGGGTTAACCCTTCACTCCGGTGAGCGTGACGCCCTCGACGAACGCCTTCTGTGCGAAGAAGAACACGAGGATCACGGGGGCCATGACCAGTACGGTCGCGGCCATGGTGAGATTCCAGTCGGTGTGGTGCGCGCCCTTGAACGACTCCAGGCCGTAACTCAGCGTCCAGGCACCGGGGTTCTCGGACGCGTAGATCTGCGGCCCGAAGTAGTCGTTCCAGGCGTAGAAGAACTGGAAGAGCGCCACAGCGGCGATACCGGGCTTGGCCATCGGCAGCACGACCCGCACGAGCGTCTTGAACTCGCCGCAGCCGTCGACCTTCGCCGCGTCCAGGTACTCGTTCGGGATGGTCATCAGGAACTGCCGGAGCAGGAAGATGGAGAACGCGTCGCCGAACGCCATAGGGATGATCAGCGGCCACAGCGTGCCCGAGAGGTCCAACTGCTTGGCCCAGAACAGGTACATGGGGATGATCACGACCTGCGGCGGCAGCATCATCATCGAGATGACGAGCATCAGCGACAGATTCCGGCCCCGGAAGCGGAACTTGGCGAGCGCGTACGCCACCGGGATCGACGACACGACGGTCAGGACGGTGCCGAGACCGGCGTAGATCAGCGTGTTCTTCCACCAGGTGAGGAAGCCCGGGGTGTCGAAGACCTTCTTGTAGTTGCCCCACTCCCAGGTGTGCGGGATGAGGTCGCGGCTCAGGGCCTGGCTGTCGCTCATCAGCGAGGTCAGGAACACGAACACGAAGGGGAGCGTGAAGAAGAGGGCCGCGGCGACGCCGAGCGAGTGGACCGCGATCCACTCCATGAGCGCCTTGCGGCGGGCGGTGCGCTCGGCGGGGGTCACCGGCGCCCTCAACTCCACGGGCTTGTCCAGTACTTGGGCCATCGGTCAGTCACCTGCCAGGTTGAGGCCGCCCCGGCGCCGCATCAGGAACGCGGTGAACACCATCGACAGGGCGAACAGGACGAGTGCCACCACGCAGGCCGAGCCGTAGTCGAAGCGCTGGAAGCCGAGGTTGTAGACGAGCTGGGGGAGGGTGAGCGTGGACTTCTCCGGGTAGCCGGGCTCGAACTGGGTGCCGGCGCCCTGGATGACGCCGGACGCGACCTTCCCGGCGATGAGCGGCTGTGTGTAGTACTGCATGGTCTGGATCACGCCGGTGACGACGGCGAACATCACGATGGGTGAGATGTTCGGCAGCGTGACGAACCGGAACCGCTGCCAGGCCGAGGCCCCGTCCAACTCCGCGGCCTCGTACTGCTCTTGGGGTACGTCGAGCAGCGCGGCCATGAAGATGACCATCAGGTCGCCGATGCCCCAGAGGGCGAGCAGGGTGAGCGCCGGCTTGGACCAGGTGGGGTCGTTGAACCAGCCGGGGGCCGGGATGCCGACCTTCTCCAGGAGTGAATTGACGGGCCCCGTACCGGGGTTGAGGAGGAACGCGAAGGCCATCGTCGCCGCGACGGGCGGGGCGAGGTAGGGCAGGTAGAAGAGCGTCCGGAAGACACCGGTCGCCGTCTTGATCTTGGTGATCAACAGCCCTACGCCCAGGCCGAATACGACCCGGAGGCTGACCATCACCACGACCAGCCACAGGGTGTTGCGCATCGCGGGCCAGAAGTACGGATAGTTCTTGAAGACGTACGTCCAGTTCTTCGTCCCCACCCACGTCGGCGGCTTGAAGCCGTCGTAGTGCATGAACGAGAAATAGACCGTCGAGATCAGCGGATACGCGAAGAAGACCGCGAAGCCGATCAGCCAGGGCGACATGAAGGCGAGGGTGCGAAGCGCCGACCGGCGGCGCTTCGACGCCAGGGTAATGGTGCTCATTCCGGGGCTACTTCGCCTGCGCGATGTCGGTGTCGATCTGCTTGGCCGTGCTCTTGAGGGCGGAGTCCAGGTCCTTCACCTTGCCGCTCTCGTAGTCGTAGCCGAGGTTCTGGATCGTCGTCAGGTACACACCGCCGTTGATCGAGGCGGGACTTGTCGTCGAGTACTGGTTCGACGCGATGTCCAGGAACGTCTTGAAGCGCGGGTCGTACTTCAGCTTCGGGGACTTGAGGGCGGCGAGGGTGGAGGGCACGTTGTGGATGCCGTTGGAGAAGTTGACCACCGCGTCCGTGTCCGTGGTGATGTACTTGACGAACTCCCAGGCGGCGTTCTGCTTCTTGCTGTTGGCGGCGATTCCGGTGATCGTGCCGGTGATGTAGCCCTTGCCGTACTGGGCGACCTGGTCGTCCGGGACGGGCAGCGGGGCAACTCCGATGTCCAGCTTGGGATTTGCCGCCGTGGCCATCCCGAGCCGCCACTCGCCGTCGAGCTGCATCGCGACCTGGCCGGTGTGGAAGGGGTGCTTGTCGCCCCACTCGTCGCCGAGGGTGGAGCGGTAGCTCTCCAGCTTCTTGAAGCCGCCGAGTTCGTCGACGAGCTTCTTCTGGAGGGTGAAACCGGCCTTGAACGCGGGGTCGGTGGCGAGCGCCGACTTGCCGCTCTTGTCGAAGTACGTCGGCGAGAACTGGGCGAAGATGTGCTCGGTGGTGGTCTCCCAGCCGTGGTAGTCCGGCATGAACCCGAGTTGCGAGTACGTGTCGCCCTTGCTGATCGTCAACTTCTTGGCGTCGGCCTCGAATTCGGACCAGGTCTTGGGCGGGCTGGTGATGCCGGCCTTCGCGAATTCCGTCTTGTTGTAGTAGAGCCCGTAGGCGTCGCCCAACAGGGGTGCGGTGCAGCGGTTTCCGTCGAACTGGGTGTACTCGTTCATCGCCTTCGGGAACGTCGTCTCCGGGTCGATGTTCGCCTTCTTGAAGAAGGGGTTGAGATCGACCAAGGCGCCCGACGAACAGAACTTGCCGACGTTGTTCGTGGTGAACGACGAGATCACGTCAGGGGACTTGCCGCCACCGGTGCGCAGCGCCTGGTTGATCTTGTCGTCGGTCATGTTGCCGACCACGTTCACATGGATGTTGGGGTGCGCCTTCTCGAACCCGGCGACCAGCGACTTCACGGCGCTCAGCTCGGAGGCGGCGCTCCAGGCGTGCCAGAAGTTGATGGTCACGTCCTTCGAGGCGTCGTCGGAGGCACCGGACGAGGACTGGCCCGTACAGGCGGTCGCGAGAAGGGCGAAGGAGGCGGAGGCGGCGACTGCGATGACCGCTTTCCGGGATATTCCGGGCATGGCGAGGTCTCCCAAGGGCAGGGCGGGGCGAGGTGGTCGGGGAAGCCGGGTGGTTCGGGGTGGGCCGAAGTCGGTCTGGGGGAACCGGAGTCGGCCGTGCGGGAAGTCTGGTCAGCGCGAGGTGTCGAAGACCTCGTCGCGGGTCGTTGCCAGCGCGCTCTCCAACGCGCCGCGCAGCACGGGGTGTTCATGGACGTCGCCGACGACGAGCCGGGGCCGCGACGCCGCCAGCTCCTCCAACTCGGCCTGGACCAGGGCGCGGAGAGGTTCGCCGCCGGCGGCCAGCGAGGCACCGCTGAGGACGACGAGTTCGGGGTCGAGTACGGAGACGAGGGAGGCGAGACCGGTCGCGAGGTGGGTCGCGTAGATCTCCAGGAGCCGCCGCTGGGGACCGCTGGTGTGGTCGGCGGCGGTGGCGACGAGGGCGGCGGCGACCTCGGCGTAGGGACCCGTCGGGATCTCGGTGATGCCGAGTTCGCGGGCGAGCTGGGGCAGGGCCTGCGAACCGGCCAGGGCCTGGTAACCACCGCTGTTGGCCTTGGTCACCTGGCGGACCAGGGGTGCGCCCGGCACCGGCAGGAAGCCGACCTCGCCCGCGCCGCCGGTCCAGCCGCGGTGCAGCCGGCCGCCGAGGACGAGGGCGGCGCCGAGACCGCCCTCGTTCCACAGCAGCACGAAGTCCCCGTGCCCGCGGGCCGCGCCGAGCCGCTGCTCGGCGATGGCGACGAGGTTGACGTCGTTCTCGTACTCCACCGGCATCGGCAGCGCGGCGGCGAGTTCGTCGAGGAGGGCGGGGGAGTGCCAGCCCGGGAGGTGGGAGGCGTAGCGCAGCCGTCCGGTGTTGGGGTCGAAGGCGCCCGGGGTGCCGATGACGAGGCGGTGGACGTCGTCCCGGGCGAGCCCGGCGGCCTTGACGGCTCCGTCGAGGGCGTCGGTGACCTGCCGCACGACGGGCTGGGCGGGCCGCCGGCCCGGGGTGGCGAGCTCGAACTCCCCCACCGTCCGGCCGGTGACGTCGGCGACGGCGGCGCGGATGCGTTCCGGAGTGACGTCGAGCCCGGCGGCGTAGGCGGCACTCGGATTGACCACGTACAGCTGGGCGTTGGGCCCCGGCCGCCCCTCGCTCGTCCCGGTGGCGAGCACGAGCCCCGCCGCCTCCAGCCGGGCCAGCAGCTGCGAGGCGGTCGGCTTGGAGAGGCCGGTGAGCTTGCCGATCCGGGTGCGGGAGAGCGGGCCGTGCTCCAGGAGGAGGTCCAGGGCGGCGCGGTCGTTCATGGCGCGCAGGACGCGGGGGGTGCCCGGGGTGCCGGTGCCGACGCCGGTGCCGTTGCCGGGGGTACCGGAGGTTCCTGCCATGTCGTACGCCACCTGCCTTTCGAACTCCCGAACCACACAGCGTGTCACGTGATCACTGTTAGGAAAGTTTCCAATTGGGTGGGAGGAACGTAAGCCCGGGGCGAAGGGGGCGTCAATAGACACCGCCCCCGAGGCAACAGACTCGTTACCTGCGGGGGCGGTGGGGGTACTGAAGGAGCCGCTGGTCCTACTTGACGTCGATGAAGTCACCGGCGGCCGTGGCCGCGCCGGTGGTGGCGGTGCCGGCGAAGACGTAGCGGAAGTAACCGTCCTGCGCGGCCTTCACGGTCGTCGTCAGGGCGCCGCCCGTGCCGGTGGTGACCGTCTTGACGGTGGTGTAGGTGCTCGAACTCTTCGCCCGGAACTGCAACTTGGCGGGCTGGGACACGTAGCCGGTGTACGTACCGCGCTCCCAGTCGGCCCGGGTCAGCTTGCCAGTGACCGTGATGGTCTTCCCCTTCTTCACCGGCTCGGGGGAGGCGTTGACGGTGAGCTTGGCGGCGCGCTGGATCTTCACCTTGCCCTTGTTGCCCCAGGCGGCGAAGTCGGAGGACGCGCTGATCTTGTCGTCCGAGTCGTCGAGGTCGTAGGTGGAGTGGGCGTAGAAACCGGCGACGTTCCAGGTGGTCGCGTCGGCGGTCTCGTACAGGCTGTCCTCCGGGTCGATCGCGATCGTGTCGGAGCAGGACTCGGTGACCGTGGTGTCCGTCGTCGCGGTCGTCGTGCAGGTCGGCGCGAGGGTGCCTTCGACGTCGTTGTCCATGGCGGCGAGCCGTCCGCGGTAGAGCATGATCCCCATGAACGTCGTCCTGTTGTCGGCGACCAGCTCCGCCGGACGCGTCAGCGTGTACGTCACGGGCACCTTCACCGCGGCGGTGGTGCCGACGACGACCGCCTTCCCCTTGTTGACCGTCACGTCGGAGAAGACCAGGTCCGGCGTGGCGGCCTGCGCGAGCGGCGCGGCCAGACCGGTCAGGGCCAGGGCACCGGTCAGGGCGGCGCCGATGGCGAGTTTTCTCATTCTTGTCCCCACATTTCGAAACGGACCCCTGGGCATTGCGCTCCAGAACAAGGGCCCGTCGTGGGGTGACCTTAGGCATGGCGGACCTGCGATGAAAATGAATTGAGCCTGTGAAGGTGATCGCATCACGGCTTCGTCACGATGGCTAAAGCCGCAGGTGAGGGCGGTGGGCGGGGATTCTGGTGATGTGCCGGAATTGCGAGCCCTGTTGGGCGCTTTTCGGCCGCTACGGCGCCGCGCCCGAGGCCGATTCGTGATGCGGGCCCGCCGGTCCTGCCAGCCGCCTCACAGATTCCTGACTTTTGATCAACCCCGTTTGCGAGAGGCAGGGAACGGTGAACGGGGTGCGGGCGTGAAGGTGTGGGCGGGGTGCTTGCGGGAGGCGGCGTGCGCGATCGCCGTACCCGTGGTGATCCGGGTCGGCTTCGAACTCTGGGACCGGGGCGGCGTCGCCTGGAGCGCGGCGGGCGAACTGGCGGCGACATGGGCCGCCGCGAGCGTCGTATGGGCGGCCGTGGCATGGCTGTTGCTACGACACCGGGCGCGCGGGTCGGGCATCACCCTCACCCCGGACGCCCTCGCCGCCCGCCAGACCCGCCAACTCCGTTTGCTACGGCCCTCGGTGGGCTGGTCGGACCGGATGCGCGCGGAGCTGAAGGCGTCGGACCGCGCGTCCGTCACGGCGGAGAAGGGGCGCGAGGAGATCTGGTTCCACTGGCGGCCGGGGCGTCGTAGGCGCACCGTCTGGGGATCGATCACCTTCGACGAACCTTCGGGGACGGTCCGGCTCGATCTGCGGGACGGCGCGGCGTATACGGGGGGTGGGGAGTTGCGCAGGGGGGCGGCGTTCGTCGCGTTGTGCCAACTGGCGCGGGAGTTGGGGCTGGTGGAGGCCGAGGGTACTCGGTGACGGGGAAGGGGTGGGGTGCGGAAGTGTGACACTTCTGTGGGGAGGATCCGGTGTGGCGCGGGCCCGGCAACGGGGCGGGCGGCGCTGGTCAGTGCAGGGTCGCGGTGAACTTCGTCCAGGTGGTGGGGGTCAGGCGGAGGACCGGGCTGGCGGGGGACTTTGAGTCGCGGATGGCTATGGTGCCGGGGATGTTGCGGGCGACTTCGAGGCACTCGCCGCTTCCACCGCATGTCCTCGCTGATGCTCTCGATCAGGCTGAGCGAGTCCCTGGGGGCCAGGCTCAGCCGTGCCGTGCGTTCGAAGAACGAACTGTACGTCGAGCTTTCGGCGTCGTTCTCGACCCACACGGTAGCCGCGATGCTGTCGACGTGGACCACGTCAACCGCCTCGGTCTCGGCGAAGGAGATGATGTTGAACGAGCCTGCCATGCAGGCGTGGCCGCCGGCCCGGAAGGGCAGCACCTGGAGGCGGACATTGGGGAGTTGCGCTGTCTTCAGCAGGTGCTGCAGCTGCGCGCGCATCACCTCGGGGCCGCCGACCTGCTGCCGTAGCGCACCTTCTCCGATGACCGCGTAGACCTGGAGCGGCTCGGGTGCCGACAGGCGGGCCTGACGCCTCATGCGGACGTCGACGAAACCCTCGATCTCGTCGGGGTCCTGCCACAGACCCACGCTGACGACCACCCCTCGCGCGTACTCGGGTGTCTGCAACAGGCCGGGTACGAAGGCTTGTTGCGTCCAGTAGCCGGGCTACGGATTTGGAGTCGTCCAGCCCGTAGAACTCGCACAGCACCCGGATGTCGGGGTCCTGTCGGCACGGCACGGCACGGCACGGCGCGGCACAGGCGGTGAGCGCGCGTACGACGGTCGGTGTGTGGCGCACCCCCCCCCGCGAGCCAGCCGTCACACGCCTACGCCGAGGCCCTGGCATGGACATGGGTTGTGGCTGATGCCACCATCGGGCGGATGCTTGATGAGAACAGAAAACATCCTTCGATCTGGCGTCATCGCGACTTCCTGCTCTTATGGGGTGGGCAGACGGTCAGTGAGATGGGGTCGCAAGTCACCATCCTGGCCCTGCCGTTGGTCGCCGTCGTGCTGTTGGAGGCCTCCGCATTCCAGGTAGGCCTGTTGTCGGCCGCGGAGACGAGTGCGTATCTGCTGGTGGCGCTGCCGGCCGGGGCCATAGTCGACCGGGTCCCCAAGCTCCGGCTGATGATCTGGTGCAACCTCGCGCTGTTCCTGGTGATCGGCTCGGTGCCGCTGGCGCACGCGGTCGGGGCGCTGACGCTCGCCCAGCTCTACGCCGTCGCGCTGGTCTCCAGCGTCTTCTCCGTGTTCTTCTCGGTGGCCTACCAGAGTTATCTGCCGGTGCTGCTCGACCGTGACCAGCTCATGGACGGCAACGGCAAGGTCGCCGTCTCCGGGTCGGTCGCGCAAATCGCCGGGCCCAGTCTGGGCGCGGGGCTGGTGGCGCTGGTCGGCGCCGCGGGGGCGATGGCCGCCGACGCCCTCTCCTTCGCGTTGTCGGCGGGCTCACTGACGGCTGTCCGTACCCGTGAGCCACGCCGGCCCGCGGCCGAAGCCGACCGGAGGCGGCCCAGGCTGTGGGCGCAGATCCGCGAGGGGCTCTCCTATGTCACCCGTGACCCCATCCTGCGGAACTCGGTGGCCTTCAACGGCACAGCCAACTTCTTCGTCATCATGGTGGAGACCCTCGGCCCGGTGTTCCTGATCCGCACGCTGCATCTGCGTCCCGCCCTGGTCGGGCTGCTGCTGGCGCTGGGGGCCGTCGGCGGGGTGGCCGGCGGCGTGGCGGCACGGTACCTCGCCCGGAAGGTCGGCTCGGCGAGGATCAGCTGGATCTCGATGACCGTGCTGTCCCTGCCCGGCCTGCTGATCCCGCTCGCCGGACACGGCTGGTGGGTGCTGCTGTTCGGCTTCGGCTGGATCTCCTGGACCTTCGCCTCCACCGTCGCGGGGGTCTCGCTGACCACTTACCGCCAGGCCGCCTGCCCGCCGGACATGCTCGGCCGGGTCAGTGCCGCCGCACGCTGGATCACCTGGGGCACGCTGCCGCTGGGCGGCGTGGCCGGTGGCGCGCTCGCCACCGCCCTCGGCGTCCGGACCACCTTGTGGATCGCCGTCACCGGCGGCTGCTGCGCGGGACTGTGGCTGTTCTTCTCACCCTTGCGTGGCATGCGCGACATCCCTCTCGGAAGGCCCGAGCCCGAGCTCGCCGGCGGACTGCCGTGACGATGTCGGCCCAGCCACCACGCCCGCGCTTACCATCCGAGGCTGGAAGAGGTCCGGTGATGAGTGGGGCAACAGATGAGCGAGCAGTCCTGGTACGGCGTCCGGTGTGTGTTCCGGCACCGTGAACTCGGCGTCTACGAGGAGCGGTTGACCCTGTGGCGGGCCACCTCGCTCGACGAGGCCATCAGCCGCGGGGAGGTGGAGGCGCACGAGTACTGCGCCGACCTCGACGGCGTCGAGTACGCCGACTTCGCCGAGGCGTACCAGATGTTCGGCGAGCCGGGGGAAGGTGCCGAGGTCTTCTCGCTCATGCGGGAGAGCGGGTTGCCCGCCGGCGAGTATGTGGGGCGGTTCTTCGCCACGGGGGCGGAGCGGGCGGGGTTGGGGGAAGCCTGATGGCGGGTTGAGGTGACCTCGCCGACCAGGGGATGCACGAACCCCACCCGACCCAGTACGCCCCCTGCAACTACCGCGTCCCCGGCCGCTGCGAAGAAAGAGGCGAAGTGGCCGCCACCTGAGGCGAATCCGAGTTGGAGTACACGGACGGCGCCGCGACCGCCTCCGTCGGGTCCGCCGCATCCTCCACCGGATCAGCCGTAGCCCCGCCCACGATGCGGATGTTCGCCTCGTCGAAGGCCCGCTTCACCCGCCACCGCAGTTCCCGCTCGACGCTCACCGACTTGCCGGGCATCGTGCGAGCGGAGAGCCGGACGACCATCGAGTCGATGAGGACGCTGTCCAGGCCGAGGACCTCGATCGGGCCCCAGAGCAGCTCGTTCCAGGGCTCTTCCTTACTCATGCGCTCCGTGACCGCGTCCAGCGTCGCCTTCACCCGGTCCAGGTTCTCGGACGCCTTCACCGTCACGTCCACGCCCGCCGTCGCCCACCCCTGCGACAGGTTCCCGATGCGCTTGACCTCGCCGTTGCGGACGTACCAGATCTCGCCGTTGTCGCCGCGGAGCTTCGTCACGCGGAGGCCGACCTCGATGACCTCGCCGGAGGCGACGCCCGCGTCGATCTGGTCGCCGACGCCGTACTGGTCCTCAAGGATCATGAAGACGCCGGAGAGGAAGTCCGTGACGAGGTTGCGGGCGCCGAAACCGATCGCCACGCCCGCGACACCGGCGGAGGCGAGCAGCGGGGCGAGGTTGATCTCGAAGGTCGCCAGGACCATGAGCGCGGCTGTGCCGAGGATCACGAAAGACGCCACCGAGCGGAGGACCGAGCCGATCGCCTGGGAGCGCTGGCGGCGGCGTTCCGCGTTCACCAGGAGACCGCCCAGCGCCGTGCCGTCCACCGACTCGACCGTGCGGTTCATCCGGTCTATCAGCTTGGTGATCGCCCGCCGTACCGTCATTCTCAGGACCGCCGCGATCACCACGATCAGCAGGACCCGGAGACCTATCGCCAGCCATGTGGACCAGTTCTGCTCCACCCAGCTCGCGGCGTTGGTCGCGCTCTCCTGGGCGTCCTGGAGAGAGGGCACGGTCACCGCGGTCTCCGAGGGGCTCGGGGACGGCGACGGCGTGGCGGCGGCCAGTAGGACGGCGGACAAGGACACGGCAGGTACCTCCAGGTGCTGCGTCTGTCCTCCGGCGTCGTCCGACAGGGGCAAGGTCACGAATAGGTCACCGTGAGGGCAGGCCCACCACACTATCGGGGCATCGTGTGTGGATCGTTGCCGTGTTCAGGGGAGAGGCTGTGCTCAGCCGGGAATGAACAGGTGGGACGAACCCACACCCGTCCCGGCCCCGCATCACATGTGGTCGAAAACACTCCCAGCCCGTTACCGGGACATGGTGGCGCTTCCACCAGGCATGAGGGGAGACTGACTACAGATCGTCCCGGCGCGAGCCACGCGCCGCCGACGCACAAGGAGGCATCCGTGCCGCATGTCCTGGTCCTCAACGCGTCGTACGAGCCACTCGGCGTCGTACCGCTCCGCCGCGCGCTCGTCCTCGTCCTGGAGAACAAGGCAGTCTCCCTTGAGGAATCCGGCGCCTTTATGCACAGCGCAACTGTCACAGTCCCCGCACCCAGCGTGGTCCGGCTCAAGCGATTCGTGCGGGTTCCCTACCGGGGGCCCGTTCCTCTCACCCGCCGGGCGCTCTTCGCGCGCGACGGGGGCCGGTGCATGTACTGCGGTGGCGTCGCAACCAGCGTCGACCATGTCATTCCGCGCAGCCGCGGGGGCAAGCACGCCTGGGACAACGTGGTGGCGTCCTGCCGCCGCTGCAACCACACGAAGGCCGACCGGCACCTCTTCGAGATCGGCTGGCGGCTGCGCCACAAACCCGCCCCACCCACCGGCCTGGCCTGGCGCATCATCGGGACAGGTCATAGGGACCCGCGCTGGCTGCCGTACCTGCAGCCGTACGGCGCGGAGGACGCGATGGCCCGGATCGACGGCATCTCCGCCTGACGATCCGGGCTTTTGTGTACGCCCACGTACGGCGGTACGGAGTCGTCCGCCCCGGCAGCCCCCCGTGCTGCCGGGGCGGACCGTCATGCGTAGCGCAGTTCGCCCGGCCGCACCGACCGCCGCAGCAGCGGCAGTGAGGTGGCGGCCGCCAGCACGCAGGCCGCGTACACGCCGACCGGCACCAGCAGCGCCGCGTACGGCACCGGTACGTCCGTGTGCCGGGAGACGGCGGCGCCGTACCAGAAGCTGATCGCCGTGCCGCCCAGGCCCGCGACCGCGATCGCCGGGAACAGCGGCAGCGCGGTCTCCAGGAGGAGCGCGCGGGCCAGTACGGCGTGCGGGACCCCGGCCGCGGCCTGCGCGGCCAGGCCCCGGCGCCGGGTGGCGAGGGACTCAGCCGTGCCTACGGCCAGGGCCGTCAGGACGAGTGCGAAGGCGACGAGGATCGCGGCGGCGGTGAGGTCGATGCCGGTCGTGTAGTACGACATGCGCGTGCCGAGGTGGCCCCTGCGGCGCATGTCCTCCAGGTCCGCGAGCAGGATCTGGCGTACGCCCGCGAAGCCCGAGCCGACGACCGTCACCAGCAGCAGTGCCGCGTGGGTGCGGGCGGTCGACCAGGGGTCCTCGCGCATCCGTTCCGCCGCGATCAGCAGCGCGGGGCGCGAGGTGCCGGCCGCGAAGCCCTCACCCAGTTGGCGGGACGAGGCACCGGACAACCAGATCGCGATCGGGCTGATCAGTACGGCCAGGACGAGCACCGTCACCGGGCCGAGACCGAAGGACACCGGGCTGCCGAACACCGGCGTCAGCGCGATGGCCGCCAACATCACCGCGAGCAACCGGGCCGCCGTCCCGAACAGCCGCCCCGGCCCCCGCACCGGCCGCGTCCGCCGCACCCGTCCCAGCGGATCCGCCACCACCCGGCGCAACGCCACCGCGCTCACGACCGCCCCCAGCACCGGCACCGCCACGGCGACCAGGACGACCCCGGCCCAGTCCGTGGCGTACGGCAGCAGCGGTACGACGATCGCCGTCGCCACCACCGCCCCCACCAGACACGCGAGCCCCGACTCCAGCGCCGCGATCCGCCGCACCTGCCAGGGCCCGGCCCCCGCCAGCCGCAACGCGGCCAGCCGCCGGTCCCGGTGCACCGCCCCGATCCGCGCACACTGCCCGAGAAACCCGAGCACCGGGATCAGCAGCAGGCCGAGCGCCAGGCTCACGTTCCGCCGGTCACTGGGGGAGTCGAACAGCCCGGACCCGAAGGACACGGAGTGGAACCCGTCCAGCGACAGCAGCGCTACGACGCCGATCCCGATCCCCGTCGCCAGCGCGGCCCCGGCCGCCGTGAGCCCGACCCGCCACCACTCGCGCCGGTCCGACCCCCGCGTGAGCAGCCAGGCCAGCCGCAGATCCGTGAGCAGCGCGCTCATACCGCCACCCCCGCCGTCGCCACGGTCCCGTCCGCCAGCCGGATCTCACGGTCCGCGTACGCCGCGACCTGCGCGTCATGGGTGATGAGCAGCACCGCCGTACCGGACTCGCGGGCCGTGGTGACCAGGGCCGTCATCACCTGCTCGCTCGCCAGGGAGTCCAGCGCGCCGGTCGGTTCGTCCGCGAAGACGACCTTCGGGCCGGTCACCAACGCCCGTGCCAGCGCGACCCGTTGGGCCTGGCCGCCGCTCAGCTCGCCCGGCCGCAGCTCGCCCTGCCCGCGCACCCCGAACCGCTCCAGCCACTCACCGGCCGCCGCCCGGGCGTCCGTGCGCGAGGTGCCCGCGAGCAGCAGCGGCAGCGCGACGTTGTCGACGGCCGTCAGCTCGGGTATCAGCTGGCCGAACTGGAAGACCACCCCGAACTCGGTGCGCCGCAGCTCGCTGAGCCGCTTCTCCGGCAGGTCGTCCAGCCGCTTCCCGGCGTACGTCACGCTCCCCTCGTCGGGGCGGACGATCCCGGCCAGGCAGTGGAGAAGGGTGGACTTGCCGCTGCCGCTGGGCCCCGTGACGGCGAGGATCTCGCCGGTGTGCAGCTCGGCCGAGGCGCCGGTCAGCGCGCGGGTCCTGCCGTGCGTCTTGGCGAGGCCACGGGCCGCGAGGAGCGGCGCCGCCGTACCCCCGTTGTCGCTCATGCTGTGTCGACCTCCGCGGTCAGAGTGGTCAGCCGGGCCGCCGTCGTCGCCATCCAACGGAGGTCCGCGTCAAGGTGGTTGAGGGCGTAGTCCGCCGAGAGCACGGTCGCGAGGTCGGTGCCCTTGGCGGTCTTGACCGCCGTGAGTTCCCTCATCCGCTCCATGTGCGCGGCGCGTTGGGCCCGCAGATAGGCCTCCGGGTCGCCGTCGGCCAGGATCGAGACGACGACCTTGGCGAAGATCTCGTTCGTCACGAAGGGCGCGGGCGGCGCGATCTCCCCGGCCCAGCGGGCGAGTTCACGCGAACCGTCCGCCGTCGCGCGGTACGCCGTGCGCTCCGGGCCGCCGTCCGAACCGGTGCCGTAGACCTCCGTGAGACCGTCCCGGACCAGCCGCTGGAGGGTCGTGTAGACCTGCCCGTAGGCCAGCGGGCGGGCCTGCGGGAAACGTTCGTCGTGGCGTCGCTTGAGGTCGTAGCCGTGGCTCGGTCCCGAGGCGAGCAGGCCCAGCAGGATGTGGCGGGTGCTCATGGCGCTCAGTATGCACTGGATACATGTACTGAGTGAATAGTGATCAGCCGGAAAACACGGGGGAGTGGGGGGAGGGAGTGGCCGCAGTGCCACCCGTACCCCAACCTGGAGGTCTGCCGTCGCGTCCACTGGGTAGGGCTTGCGGTGACCATCTCCCACGCTCGCCCGACACGACAAGGAGGCCCCCGTGGCCGCAGCATCGGCATCACTTCCGCGCCCGGCCCGCTCCAAACGCACCCTGGAGCCGGCCGCCGACCTCACCCCCGACCTGTTCTTCCTCGACTCCGAGGGCGCCTGGGCCGAGACCCCGCTGACCAGCGAACCCCCGCTGGCCGACGCCGAACCCCTCACCAGCGAGCCCCCGCTCGCCGACGCCACCCCGCTCACCAGCGAGTCCGCCACGATGGACGCGCCGCTGACCAGCGAGGCCGGCCTGACCGACGACCCGATGACGACGAGCGGTGAACTCGCCGCCCTGGCCGACCCGTTCGCCGGCCCGGACCCGACGAGGCCCTAGATGACCGCACCCCGGCCGGCGGACGCCCTCGGCGAGGATCTGGCGCACCTCGCCGAACTGCACGGCGTCGCCACCGCCTACAGCCCCTCACCGGACCGCGCGGTCCCCGCCTCGGCCGTCGCGGTCGTCGCCGTACTGGCCGCCCTCGGCGTCGACGCGAGCACCCCGCAGGCCACCGCCGCCGCGCTCGCCGCCCGCCGACAGGAGCTGGCCGCACGGCTGTTGCCGCCCACTGTCGTGGGTCGCTGCGGCAGCACGCCCGCCGCGCTGGACGCGCTGCCCGAGGGCACCGTGCTCCACATCGAGACCGAGCAGGGCGAGTCGCGGTCGAGCACCGAGCAACTCCCGCTCGGCGTCCACCACTTGACCGCCACCGCGCCGGACGGCCGCAGCGCCGAGGCCCAACTCGTCATCGCCCCGGACCGGTTGCCCGCGCCCGCGGAACGGTCGTACGGGCTGATGGTGCAGGTGTACTCGCTCCTCTCGCGGCGCTCCTGGGGCATGGGCGACCTCGGCGATCTGGGTGAACTCGCCGCCTGGGCCGGGCGATCGCTGGGGGCCGGGTTCGTGCAGGTCAACCCTCTGCACGCGGCCGTGCCGGGCGCGCCCACCGACCCCTCGCCCTACCGGCCGTCCTCGCGCCGCTTCCCCGACCCGGTGTATCTGCGGGTCGAGGACGTCCCCGAGTTCGCGTACGTCGAGGAGAGCGAGCGGGAGCGGCTGCGCGGACTCCTCGCACAGGCCGCGCGGCTGCGTGAATCCGTCCTGGAGAAGGACGCGTTGATCGACCGCGACGCCGTGTGGGAGCTGAAGCGGGAGGCGCTGGAGGTCGTACGGGAGGTCCCGCTCGGCCCCGGACGACGGGCCGCCTACGTCGACTTCCTCGCCCGCGAGGGCGAGGCGCTGGAGGACCACGCCACCTGGTACGCCCTCGCCGAGGCGCACGGCTCGAACTGGCGGGAGTGGCCGGCCGCCCTGCGCGACCCGCGCTCGCCCGAAACCGCCCGCGCCCGGGGCGAGTTGATGGACCGCGTCGACTTCCACTGCCGCCTCGCCTGGCTCACCGACGACCAGCTCACCGCCGCCCAGCGGGCCGCGCGGGAGGCGGGCATGCCGATCGGGGTCGTGCACGACCTCGCGGTCGGGGTGCATCCCGACGGCGCCGACGCCTGGGCGCAGCAGGAGTACTTCGCCGGCGGCATGTCGGTCGGAGCGCCCCCGGACGCCTTCAACTCCCTCGGCCAGGACTGGGGGTTGCCCCCCTGGCGCCCCGACCGCCTCGCCGAGTCCGGCTACGCCCCGTACCGCCGCCTGCTCCGCGCGCTCTTCCGCTACGCCGGTGCCCTGCGCATCGACCACGTCATGGGCCTGTTCCGCCTGTGGTGGGTCCCGCAGGGGCATCCGCCCACCGAGGGCACCTACGTCCGCTACGACGCGGAGGCCATGCTCGCCGTCCTCGCGCTGGAGGCCTCGCGCGCCGGGTCCGTGGTGATCGGCGAGGATCTGGGGACCGTAGAACCGGGTGTGCGCGAGACCTTGCAGGAGCGTGGGGTGCTCGGGACGTCGGTGCTGTGGTTCGAGCGGGACTGGGAGGGCGACGGGCGGCCGCTCGCGCCCGAGAAGTGGCGGGCCGACTGCCTCGCCACCGCCACCACCCACGATCTGCCGCCCACCGCGGCCCGGCTCACCGGTGAACACGTCGAACTCCGCGACCGGCTGGGCCTGTTGACCCGGCCGGTGGAGGAGGAGCGGGTCGAGTCCGCCACCGACGTGGGGGAGTGGCTGGCGCTGCTGGCCCGGCTCGGCCTCTACGAGCACCCCACGGGCGGCGGGCGTCCCGCGTCCGAGGAGGAGGCGGAGATCCACGCCGTCCACCGTTTCCTGCTCCGCACCCCGGCCCGCATGATCGGCGTCTGGCTCCCGGACACCGTCGGTGACCGGCGCCCGCAGAACCTGCCCGGCACGTGGGACCAGTATCCGAACTGGCGCCTGCCCATCGCCGATGCGGAGGGGCGGCCGGTGACGCTGGAGGAGCTGGCGGCTTCGCCGCGGCTGCACGCACTGGTGGACGTGCTGCGGGTGGGGCTGGGGGAGGGCGAGGGGGCGGAGGCCGGTGGAGAAGGCGGTCCGTGAGGCCCGTGCGACCCACACCGCACCCCATACGGCACCCCGGGCGCGCGGCTCGTTCGGACGTTCGCTACTTTTGCGGTGTGGACAAGAAGAACGCCCTGCGCGCCGGCGCCCTGGCTGCCGGTACGACGCTGATGATGCTGCTCATGACGTCCCCCGCGCTCGCGCTCACCCGCGACGACGGTGACGACCCGGGCTCCGGCCTGAGCGTCGCCGAGACGCTGGGGCTCTATGTCCTGATCCCGCTCGCCCTGTTCGCGGTCATCGCGGGCCTGGTCATGGCGCTGGACAAGTCCAAGGACCGCGCGCCGAAGGCCAAGCCCGGTAAGTCCGGCAAGACCGGCACCGCCGTCGACGCCAAGGTCTGACCTCACCTTTTCCGGAAGGCGCCCCCATCACCCACTGCGGTGAGGCGGGCGCCTTCGGCATGTCCTGCGGCGGGCACCCTCTGCCGCTGAATAGACCTGAACAGACCTGAACAGACCTGTACAGAGCGGTCATCACTCGGTCGAGGCCAGCAACTTCCTCAGCAGGTCGGCCAGTTGGTCGGCCTCTTCGGCGTCCAGGCCGGACAGGGCCGCCGTCTGGGTCGCGAGTCCGGAGCCGACCGCTTCGTCCATCAGCGCCAACCCCTTCTCCGTCAGGGTGACTTGGAGGCCGCGGCGGTCGTGCGGGTCGGGGGAGCGGCGGAGCAGGCCGGCCCGTTCCAGTTTGTCGAGGCGGCCGGTCATGCCGCCCGTGGTGAGCATCAGGGTCGCCGAGAGCTCGCGCGGCGAGAGCGTGTACGGCTCGTCGGCCCGGCGCAGGGTCGCGAGGACGTCGAACTCCCCGCGCGAGATGCCGTGCGGGACGTACGCCTTCTCCATGCGGTCGCCCATGGCCCGGGCGAGCCGGAAGATCCGCCCGAAGACCTCCATCGCGGCGGTGTCGAGGTCGGGCCGCACCGTCGCCCACTGCTCGACGATCGCGTCGACGGGGTCCTTGCCGACGGGGTCCTTGTGGTTCATGGGGTGAGTATCCGCCGGTCAGTAGGTCGGTCGCAAGAAAGTGGATCAGCGCTCAGTGGATCAGCGCTCAGTGGATCACGGGTAAGTGGCTTGACGATAACTAGCTTACGACTAAGCTAGTTACCAGTGACCTACCTGAAGGGTGCGTCCCATGCCGACCACCAGCCGCCCCGCCCTCATAGTCCTCACCGCCCTCGCCCCCGTCTCCTGGGGCACCACCTACGCCGTCACCACCCAGTTCCTCCCGCCCGACCGCCCCCTCTTCACCGGCCTGATGCGTGCCCTCCCCGCCGGCCTCGTGCTCCTCGCGCTCGCCCGGGTGCTGCCGCGCGGCGCCTGGTGGTGGAAGTCGGCGGTGCTCGGCGCGCTGAACATCGGCGCCTTCTTCCCGCTGCTGTTCCTGTCGGCGTACCGGCTCCCCGGGGGCATGGCGGCGGTCGTCGGGTCGGTCGGGCCGCTGATCGTCGTAGGACTCTCGGCCGTGCTGCTGGGGCAGCGGCCCACGGCCCGGAGCGTGCTCACCGGTGCCGTCGCGGCCTTCGGCGTCAGTCTCGTCGTACTGAAGGCGGCCGGGGCGCTGGACCCGGTCGGCGTGCTCGCGGCCCTGGCCGCCACCGCGTCCATGTCCACCGGCACCGTGCTCACCAAGCGGTGGGGCCGCCCCGACGGCGTCGGCCCGCTGGCCCTCACCGGGTGGCAGCTCACCGCGGGTGGGCTGCTGATCGCGCCCGTCGCCCTCCTGGTCGAGGGGGCGCCGCCCGCGCTGGACGGGCGGGCGGTCGGCGGTTACCTGTACCTCGCGCTGGCCAACACGGCGATCGCGTACTGGCTCTGGTTCCGCGGCATCGGCCGGCTCTCCGCGACCCAGGTCACCCTCCTCGGCCCGCTCTCCCCGCTGACCGCGGCCGTCGTCGGCTGGGCCGCGCTCGGGCAGGCGCTCACGGCGGTGCAGGTGGCGGGGATGGCGCTGGCGTTCGGGGCGACGGTGTTCGGGCAGATCGGTCCGCGTACGTCTCCTGTTCGCGTCCGGGAGGTAGCGTCACGCGGGAACACCGTGACGCAACGCCGGAGGCACCCGTGGCCGAAGAGTCCTGCCCCAGTTGTGGCAAGCCCCTCACCGCACGGGCGGGCCGTACCGGCCGGCGGTCCGTCTACTGTTCCGCCGCCTGCCGGCAGAAGGCGTACCGGGAGCGACAGGGCGGTGGCGGCGGGGTCGGAGTCGACGGGCTGATCAAGGAGATCGGGCGGCAGGTGGAGCAGCTGGTCCCGCAGCCGCCTTCCGTCTTCTACTCCGGCGTGACGGAACTGTCGTCCTCCGTCGCGCGGTTGAGGCGGGTGGCCCGGACGGCGCGGGACAGCGCTCAGGAATCCGTCACGCACCTACCCGTTACGGAAGCCCCCGCCGTCCCCCAAGTCCCCGTCGACGAGGGTGACTTCGCCGCCCTCGTCGAGTCCCACCGGCGTGAGATCCAGGTCCACTGCTACCGCATGACCGGGTCCTACGACGACGCCGAGGACCTGGTCCAGGAGACGTTCCTGCGGGCCTGGCGGGCCCGGGACACCTTCGAGGGGCGGGCCGGTGCCCGTACCTGGCTGTACCGCATCGCCACCAATGCCTGCCTGGACTTCCAGCGCCGTACGGCCCGCCGCCCCAAGCGCTACGAGCCCTTGCCCGGCATGAACCACGGCGGCGGCGAGCCGCCCGCCCGCATCACGTGGCTACAGCCTTACCCCGACGGCGAGTTGCCCTCCGCCGAGGAGCAGCCGGAGGCCGCCGCGGTCTCCCGCGAGACCCTGGAACTGGTCTTCCTGGCCGCCGTCCAGCATCTCCCGCCGCGCCAGCGCGCGGTGTTGGTGCTGCGGGACGTCCTCGGGCTCACCGCCGTGGAGACCGGCGAGGCGCTCGACATGACCGTGGCCTCGGTCAACAGCGCGCTGCAACGCGCCCGCCCCACCCTGCGCGACCGCCTCCCCGGTCGCCGTGCGGACTGGACGGCTTCCGAACCCACCGAGCGCCAACGCACCCTGGTCAAGCGGTACATGGCCGCCGCCGAGCGTCTCGATCTGTCCGAGGTCGCCGCGCTGCTCAGCGAGGACGTCACGCTCACCATGCCGCCGAACCCGTTCTGGTTCACCGGCCGCGATGCGCTGCTCGAATTCCTGAGAGTGAGTCTCGACGCCAACTCACCTATGTTCCTGGGGCATTGGCGCCATCTCCCCGCCCGCGCCAACGGGCAGCTCGCGGCCGGGGGTTACGTCCGCCGACCGGGTACGACGGTCTACCGCGCCCAGGTCCTCGACGTGCTCCGCTTCGGCCCCGACGACCGGATCGTGGAGATCACGTCCTTCGAACCGCACCTGTTCCCGGCCTTCGGACTGCCGCTGCGGCTGTGAGCGACGAGGGGTGACCGATGACTGGCGGGTCCCGCGTGCGTCTGTATGGCCGACTCGAACGACACACGACCCGCAAGGAGAACCACCATGCTGCTCACCGACAAGACCGCGGTCGTCTACGGCGCCGGAGGCTCGATCGGCGGTGCGGTCGCCCGTGCCTTCGCCGCCGAGGGGGCCCGCGTCCACCTCGTGGGACGCACCCGGGAGACCCTGGAGGCCGTGGCCAGTGACATCAAGGACGCCGAGGTGGCTGTCGTCGACGCCCTCGACGAGAGCGCCGTCACCGAGCACCTCGCCCGCGTCGGCGACATCGACATCTCCTTCAACCTCGTCTCGCGCGGTGACGTCCAGGGACTGCCGATCACCGAGATGCCCGTCGACGACTTCCTGCGGCCCGTTCTCAACGGCACCCGCGCCAACTTCATCACCGCCCGCGCCGCCGCCCGCCGCATGGCCGAGCGCGGCAGTGGTGTCGTCCTCACCCTCAACAGCGGTTCCGCGCACGGCAGTCCGATGATGGGCGGCACCGGTCCCGCCGACGCGGCGACCGACAGCCTCGTGCGCAACCTGGCGATGGAGCTGGGCCCGCGCGGGGTGCGCGCCGTAGGACTGTGGGCCGCGGGCATCCCCGAGACCCTGACCGTCGAGAAGCTCGGCAAGGTCAACCCCGACCTCAACGAGGCGGCGATCCAGGGCATCCTCGACCATCTGTCGGGCCTGCGCATGACCCGCCGCAACCCCACCCTCGCGGAGATCACCGCGACCGCCGTGTTCCTCGCCTCGGACCACGCGGCGAGCATCACCGGCACGTTCGTGAACGTCACGGGCGGGATGTTCCCGGGCTGAGGACGGGCCGGGGGGATGGGTCAGGGGACGGCTGTCGGGGTCGTTCGTCCCCGGGGTCCCTCTTGACATGCCGTACCCCTGGAGCTCCCATGGGGAAGTTCAACAGCCTTGTGGGGACGGTGAGTTGGCGTGGTGACGAAGGGGAGGGCCGGCGTGCGGACACCGCACTTCCGGGGCGCGCCGTATCCCGGCGTCGACGAACTGGAGCGGCAGGCCCGCGCGTTGGCCGCCCTGGCGCCCGGGGCGCTGCGGCTGCGCGCCGTGGGGGAGAGCCGGGCCGGGCGGCCGTTGTGGCTGCTGTCGGCCGGGCACGGGGACCGGCAGTTCCTGACCGTCGCGGGCGCGCACGCCAACGAACCCGTGGGCGGGGCCTCCGCACTCCGCCTGGCACGGCTCTTCGCCCGCCGGCCGCACCACCTCCAACTGCTCGGCTGCACCTGGCACTTCCTGCTCTGCCTCGACCCGGACGGGGCGCACCTCGCGCAGGGCTGGCAGCCGGAGGAACCGGAGCCGTCCCTGGAGGAGTGCCACCGCTCCTTCTACCGGCCCGAGTTCGCCTGCCAGCCCGAGTCGATGCCGGCCCGGGGCGCCGGACGGCAGCCGCTGCCCGAGTCCGCGGCGCTGGTACGGCTGCTCGACGAGCTGCGGCCCGCCGCCCAGTTCACCCTGCACGGCATCGAGTTCGGCGGCGGCTTCGTGATGCTCACCAAGGACGTCCCGGGTGTCGCCGACGCCTTCCGGCGCACCGCGGCCCGGCTGCGCGTCCCCCTCGTCCATCACCCCCTCGACGGCCTCGACTGGCGCCCGGAACCGCCGGGCGTCCTGGTGCTGCCGTCGGGCCGGGGTACGGGTGAACGCGACCAGAGCGGTTTCGTCGCCGAGAGCACCTGGCTCCACCCCGGGCGCTACGGCACCCTCACCGCGCTCGTCGAGGCGCCCGCCTGGGCCGTCGCCGCGACCGGCGACCCGAGGCCCGCCGCCGACCCGGCCGGGGAGACCGCGCGGGTGAGCGAGCTGCTCCTCGACCGGACCCGGCAGCTCACGGCCGTACTCGACGGGCGGGCACTCGACGCTGTGCCCGAGGAGCTGAGACCGCTGCGGGACGCGGGGCTGGAACTGGTCGACGTCTCACCGTCCATCGCCGGCACCTGGGCCGCCGAGGAACTCCCCGCGCACGAGGGCCACTTCGCGACCCTGGGCGTCTCCGCCCGCCGGGTCCCGCTGCGTGCGGCGGCCATGCTGCGCCGCGCCCTCGCCCGCACCGCCCCCGACGCCGCCGAGACCCTCGGGAACGTGGTGCACGAGTGGTGCCAGGAACTGCGGAAGTCCTACGACCCGCGGTGGGTGCCCGTGGCCGTACAGACCGGGCTGCACCTGAGGACGATGCTGGACACCGCGCGGCTGCTGGGCGCGGAGGGCGGGCGTACGGAGGGCGAGTACACGGAGGGCGGGTGACCTGGTTGGTCACCCGCCCTCCGTCTGGTCCTGCCTAGTGGTCGGCGGCCGCGTCCGCGGCCTGTGCCTTGAGCGCGCGCTCCACGCCCGAGCGGGACTCCGAGACCAGGCGGCGCAGGGCCGCGTTGGGCTCGGCGGCCGCCAGCCAGGCGTCCGTGCGGTCCAGGGTGTCCTGGGAGACCTGGACCGACGGGTAGAGACCGACCGCGATCTGCTGGGCGATCTCGTGCGACCGGGTGTCCCAGGCCTCCTTGACGGCGGCGAAGTACTTCTCCGTGTACGGCGCCAGCAGTTCACGCTGGTCCGTCTGTACGAAGCCCGAAATGACCGCTTCCTGAAGGGCGTTGGGGAGCTTGTCGGACTCGACGACCTGCGCCCAGGCCTCCGCCTTCGCCTCCTCGGTCGGACGGGCGGCACGGGCGGTCGCGGCGTGCCGCTCACCGGCGGCCGTCTTGTCCCGCTCGTGCTCCGAGGCGATGTCCTCCTCGTCGAAGTGCCCGACCGCCACGAGCCGCTCGACGAACGCCCAGCGCAGCTCGGTGTCGACGGCCAGACCCTCGATCGTCGTCGCGCCGTCCAGCAGGGAGTCCAGCAGGTCCACCTGCTCCGGGGTGCGCGCGGTCGCCGCGAACGCCCGCGCCCAGGCCAGCTGGTGGTCACTGCCGGGCTCGGCGGACCGCAGGTGCGCCAGCGTGGCGTCGGTCCAGCGGGTGAGCAGGGTGTCGCGGGTGGCCGGGTCGGCGTACAGCTCGATCGCGAGCTTCACCTGCCGCTGGAGCGACTGCACGACGCCGATGTCGGACTCCTTGCCGATGCCCGACAGGACGAGCGACAGGTAGTCACGGGTGGGGAGTTCGGCGTCCCGCGTCATGTCCCAGGCCGAGGCCCAGCACAGGGCGCGGGGCAGCGAGGACTCGAAGTCGCCGAGGTGCTCGGTGACGAACGCGAGGGACTGCTCGTCGAGACGGACCTTCGCGTACGACAGGTCGTCGTCGTTGAGCAGGACGACGTCCGGACGGCGCTTGCCCACCAGCTGCGGTACAGCGGTGAGTTCGCCGTCCACGTCCAGTTCGACGCGCTCGTCGCGCACCAACTTGCCGGTGCTCTCGTCGAGTTCGTAGAGGCCGACCGCGATGCGGTGCGGGCGGAGCGTCGGCTCGCCCTTCGCACCGGCGGGCAGGGCCGGGGCCTCCTGCCGGATCGCGAACGCGGTGATGACACCGTCCGCGTCCGTCTCGATCTCCGGGCGCAGGATGTTGATCCCGGCGGTCTGCAGCCAGGCCTTCGACCAGGTGCTCAGGTCACGCCCTGAGGTCTCCTCCAGCGCGCCGAGCAGGTCGGACAGGCGGGTGTTGCCGTACGCGTGGCGCTTGAAGTACGCCTGCACGCCCGCGAAGAACTCGTCCATGCCGACGTACGCGACGAGCTGCTTCAGGACGCTCGCGCCCTTGGCGTACGTGATGCCGTCGAAGTTGACGAGGACGTCGTCCAGGTCGCGGATCTCGGCCATGATCGGGTGCGTGGACGGGAGTTGGTCCTGCCGGTACGCCCAGGTCTTCATCGAGTTGGCGAACGTGGTCCATGAGTGCGGCCAGCGCGAGTCGGGCGCGTAGGCCTGGCAGGCGATGGAGGTGTACGTGGCGAACGACTCGTTCAGCCACAGGTCGTTCCACCACTCCATGGTCACGAGGTCGCCGAACCACATGTGGGCCAGCTCGTGCAGGATGGTCTCCGCGCGGACCTCGTACGCGGCGTCGGTCACCTTGGACCGGAACACGTACTGGTCGCGGATGGTCACCGCGCCCGCGTTCTCCATCGCGCCCGCGTTGAACTCCGGGACGAACAGCTGGTCGTACTTCTTGAAGGGGTACGCGTAGGCGAACTTCTCCTGGAACCAGTCGAATCCCTGCCGGGTGACCTCGAAGATCGCGTCGGAGTCGAGGTACTCGGCGAGCGAGGGCCGGCAGTAGATGCCGAGCGGGACGGACTGCCCGTCCTTTTCATAGACGCTGTGGACGGAGTGGTACGGCCCGACGATGAGCGCGGTGATGTACGTCGAGATGCGCGGCGTCGGCTCGAACACCCAGATGTCGTCCCGGGGTTCGGGCGTCGGGGAGTTGGAGATGACGGTCCAGCCGGAAGGTGCCTTCACGGTGAACTGGAAAGTCGCCTTGAGGTCGGGCTGCTCGAAGGAGGCGAAGACCCTTCGCGCGTCCGGCACCTCGAACTGGGTGTAGAGATAAGCCTGTTGGTCGACGGGGTCGACGAACCGGTGCAGCCCCTCACCGGTGTTGGTGTAGGCGCAGTCGGCGACGACGCGCAGAACGTTGGGTCCCTCCAGCAGACCGGCCAGGGCGATCCGGGAGTCCTTGAAGACCTCGTCGGGGTCGAGCGGGTCGCCGTTCAGCGTCACCTCGTGGACGGCCGGGGCGACCAGGTCGATGAAGGACTCGGTGCCGCCCTCCGTCACGTCGAAGCGCACCGTCGTCGCGGACCTGTAGGTCCCGCCCTCCTGCGCGCCGGAGAGGTCGAGATCGATCTCGTACGAGTCAACGGTGAGCAGCGTTGCCCGCTGCTGCGCCTCTTCGCGAGTCAGGTTTGTGCCAGGCACGCGGTCATCTCCTCGTTATGTGTGGGTTGCGCCATCCTTCCACGGGAGCCGACGGAAGCGCGATGTCCGTATCCCGCCGGTGAGCGGGGCGAACGAGCGCGAGCCTGGGTTCATGACGACATACACGGCACGACCCGTCGACCCGACGGCCCTGAAGGAACTGCGCTCTGCTGACGATGCGGGACGCGGAATGGTTCCCGTGATCGATGAGGAGGGCGGTGCTCCGCTCCGCTGCTGCCTGCGCCGCAGCGAGCCGGGGGAGCGGATCGCCCTGGTCTCGTACGCCCCGCTGCGGCGCTGGGCTGCGGAAACGGGCGCGGAGCCGGGGGCGTACGACGAACAAGGCCCGGTGTTCATCCACGCGGAGGAGTGCGGGGGGCCTGCGGCCGGCTCCGGGTATCCCTTCGCGGGGGCCCACCGGGTGCTGCGGCGGTACTCGGCCGAGGGGCACATCCTGGGCGGGGAACTGGTCGACACCCTCGACGACGCCGCCTTCACCCGGGCCTTCGCCGACCCGGCCGTGGTTCTCGTCCACGTCCGGGCGGTGGAGTACGGCTGCTTCCACTTCGAGGTGCGCAGGGCGTAGCACCCTGCGCACCTCAGACGCCGGACGGGCCGTAGATCCAGCCCCTCCGGCGTTTGAGGAGCGGGGGTCCGGGGGCTGGCCCCCGTGTCGGGGCGAAGGGGCGGAGCCCCTGGAGGATGGGACGGGTAGGGGCGGCGGGGGCGAAGAACTCCCGGGGTCAGCCCTTGAGTTCCGCCGCCACCAGCTCCGCGATCTGTACCGCGTTCAGCGCGGCGCCCTTGCGGAGGTTGTCGTTGGAGATGAACAGCGCGAGTCCGTGCTCGACCGTCTCGTCCGCGCGGATACGGCCGACGTAGGACGGGTCCTGCCCGGCCGCCTGGAGGGGGGTCGGGATGTCGCTCAGGGCCACGCCCGGGGCGCCGCCGAGCAGCTCGGTGGCGCGCTCGACCGAGATGGGGCGGGCGAAACGGGCGTTGACCTGGAGGGAGTGCCCCGAGAAGACCGGGACGCGGACGCAGGTGCCGGAGACCTTGAGCTCGGGGATCTCCAGGATCTTGCGGGACTCGCTGCGGAGCTTCTGCTCCTCGTCGGTCTCGTGCAGGCCGTCGTCGACGATCGAACCGGCGAGGGGCAGCACGTTGAAGGCGATGGGCCGCTTGTAGACCTGCGGCTCCGGGAAGTCGACCGCCGAACCGTCGTGCGTGAGCTTGTCCGCGTCGCCTACGACCTTCAGCGCCTGCCCGTGCAGCTCGGCCACACCGGAGAGACCCGACCCCGACACCGCCTGGTACGTGGCGACGACCAGCGCCTCGAGCCCCGCCTCCGCGTGCAACGGCTTCAGCACCGGCATCGCGGCCATCGTCGTGCAGTTCGGGTTGGCGATGATGCCCTTGGGCCGGTCGACGATCGCGTGCGGGTTCACCTCCGAGACGACCAGCGGAACCTGCGGGTCCTTGCGCCAGGCGGAGGAGTTGTCGATGACGACCGCGCCCTGCGCGGCGACCTTCTCGGCCAGCGCCTTCGAGGTCGCGCCGCCCGCCGAGAACAGCACGATGTCCAGCCCGGAGTAGTCCGCGCTCGCCGCGTCCTCCACCGTCACGCCGTCCAGGACCGTCCCCGCCGAACGGGCCGAGGCGAACAGACGCAGCTCGGTCACGGGGAAGTCCCGCTCCACGAGGATCCTGCGCATGACCGTGCCGACCTGACCGGTGGCTCCGACGATTCCGACCTTCACGGCGACTCCCTTTGCGTGCGTTCTACGTGGTCCAGCGCTTCCATGATGCGTCTCACCCGTGCCCGCGTGTCCAATCCTTTCGCCGCCCGGCCCGAGGAGTGGGACGCGCCACCCGACCGCCCCCGGCCCGATCCTGCGGCGACGGCTCCGCGCGCTGCGAGAAATCCGCCCCGCACCGGTCCCGGACCGCAAGCCGTCCCGCCCGCCGGTGTGATCCACGCCTCCGGCCGACCGGTGTGATCCACGCCTCCGTCCCCGCCGCGGAAAACTCGTCCTCGCCCGGCCGAACGTTTCCGACCCCTCCCGCGTCGTAGAGGAAACGCGGTGAGGGGGTGGCTTGTGCTGCGCAGAAAGGCCCGCCGGGTCCAGGAGGACGCCGATCCTCTGGACGCGGCCCAGGAACGCCGGGTACGGGCGGTGCTCGCGCTCGGCGGGGTGCCGCAGGCGGATCTGCCGGACGGCGTCCAGCAGGTACGGCTGCGGCTGCTGGAGCGCGCGGCGAAGGGCGACGAGGCCCCGCGCGACGTCTCCGCGTGGGCGGCGGTCGTCGCCTCCAACCTCGCCATGGACTGGCACCGCGCCAAGCGCCGCCAGGAGCGGGTGGGGGAGCGGCTGGCCTCGCTGCGCCAGCTGGAGCACCCCTCCGGCGAGGACACGAGTGTCCTGTCCCTGGCGGTGGCGCAGGGCCTGGACGAACTGCCCGACCAGCACCGCCAGGTCCTCGTCCTGCGCTTCTTCGCCGACCTGCCCGTGCGCGGGATCGCCGAGGAACTCGGCATCCCGGAAGGCACGGTCAAGAGCCGGCTGCACTCCGCGGTCCGCGCCCTGCGCGACCGCCTGCACGAGGACGAGGTGGTGTGACGTGACCGCCGAGTACGACGGCGTGGACGCGCTGATGGCCGCGATCACGGACGAGCCCCTGCCGGAAGCGGCCCGCGCGGACGCCGAGTTCATGGCCGAGCACCGGGTCGCCACCGCCGAAGTGGCGTTGCTGCGCGAGCAGTTGGGGATCATCGGGCAGGCACTGTCGGCACCCCCGGCGCCCGAACCCGTGACCAGTCCCCGCCCGGCCCGCCGCCGCCGTCCCGCCCTGCGCGTCCTCGCCTACGGCACCCTCGCGACGGCCGTGATCGCCGGAATGGTCACCGGGCTCGCCTGGCTGGGGGCGCACAACGGGGTCTCGGGCGGCGCGGAGAGCAGCAGCGCGGACCAGGGCGCGAAGACCGGCTCCGGCTCGACGCAGGACAAGGCGCCGGAGGCTTCGGGCGCGCTGTCCGACCCGGCGCTGTACGTGGCCTGCTCCCGCCTCATCGTCGAGGGGACGGTGACCGGGGTGCGGCCGGGTTCCGACCCCCGGAAACGGATCACGCTCGCCGTCACCCGCTCCTACCGGCCCGCCCACGGCCCGGCGGACGTCACGGTCGTCCTGGCCGCGGGGGCACAGCCGGCGCCGCGCCAGGGGCAGCACGTGCTGGTCGGAGTCCCGAAGGGCTCGGACACGGCGACCCTCTGGGCCGTGGGCGACGACGCGGTCGCCACGGACAGTGCCGCGATCGTCGAGGCGCTGGCCGGGCCCGGCGCCACCACCTGCCCGACCGGCTGACAGGAAAGGGGCGGGCGCCCGCACGGACGCCCGCCCCCTCACCGCCGTATCCCTGTCAGGGCTACGACGTGACCTTCTCGATCTTCACGCTGCCCAGCCCCGCGACCGTGCCGCGGGCGTTGACCAGCTGGACCTGGCCGAAGAACTCGCGTCCCTCGGGAGCCGGGGCCAGGGCGGTGACGCTGCCGGAGACGGTCGCCGAGGCGCCCGTGGCGAGTTTCACCGGGGTCGAGGCGTCGACGGTCACCGTGCCGAGCGCCGGGGAGAAGAACACGTCCCGGTAGTCGTACGCGGTGGAGCCGGACGGCACCGAGTAGCCCGCGACCTCGACCGTGTACGTACCGGCGGCCGGGTTGGCGATGGAGACCGACTCCTCCGAGTCGCCGTCGGCGGAGGTGCCGACGACCGTCCCGGCGGCGTTCTTCACCGTCAGGTCCAGGTCCGCCGCCGTGTCCGAGACGTTGCCGATGGCGACGTCCAGGGAGGTGGCGCCGGCGGGGACGTCGACCGTGGTGGTCTGGGTGACGCCCTCGGTGATGGTGGGCCGCGCGGTCAGCGAGGAGCCGAGCGGGCCGCCCTTCAACGTGCCGGTGAGGGCCGCGTAGTTGTTCGTCACCTTCCAGGAGGCGGTGGCCGGGACGCCGACCTTGGCCTCGGGCACGGTCACGGTCTCCGGGTCGAAGGCCGCGCCGAGGACGGTGGCGTCCAGCTTGTACGGGTTGTCGAGCAGCGGCGAGGTGCGGCGCGCCTCGACCTCGATCTCCCAGACACCGGCCTGCGGGTCCGCGTACGACCGCACGTCGGGCTTGCAGCCGTTGCCGTCGAGGTAGTTGTTGTAGCAGTACGGGGTGCCCGTGTCCTCGACCGGAACGCCGTACGGGTGGATCGAGATGAACCGCGTCTGGCTCTTGTCCTTCAGCCCGCTGATCGCGACCTCAAGGGCCTTGGCGCCCGCCGGGACGGTCACGAAGTACGACTGCGTGCTGTTGCGCTGCACCGAACTCGCGGTGGAGTAGGTGTAGTTGACGGGAGTCGAGACCACGACCGTCGTGAGGATCTGCTTGTCCAGGCCCTCGGTCTTCGGGTCGTCGACCTCCAGGATCGCGCTCTTGATACCCGAACTCCTGGGCGCCGCCTGCACCTTGACCGTCACCGGCTTGTTCAGCGGGAGCTTGACCTCGTCGGAGCCGACGACCTTGAAGGTGCCACCGGCGTTGTTCTCGAAGTGCAGCTCGTGCCGAACCGCCTTGTCCGCACCGGTGGTTCGCGTGATGGTGATGTCGTACGTCTTCTTCGCGCCGGCCTTGAGGCCGCCCTCGCGGTCGTACAGTCCCGTGCCGAAGCCGGGGGTCTTCAGCGCGTAGTCGATCGCGGTGTCGACGGGAGCCTTGACGGTGTACTCGTGGGCGCTCGCGCCGTCCCTGATGGACTTCCACGCGTCCACGATGTCGATGAGGCCCGCGCCCTCCTCGTAGGCCTGAACACCCTTGATGTGATCGGCCGTCGAGGTCAGCGCCGTGCGCAGGGTCGCCGGGGTGAGGGCGATGTGCTTCTGCTTCGCCGCGCTCAGCAGCAGCGCCGAGGCGCCCGCGGCCTGCGGGGAGGCCATCGAGGTGCCCTGGAGCATCGAGTAGCCGGCCGGCAGCGTGTAACCCGCCTCGGCTACCGGGGAACCCGGCAGCCAGGTCTGGGTCGAGTTGATCGCGGCGCCGGGCGCGACGAGCGTCGGCGTGAAGCCGCCGTCCTCACGCGGACCGCGCGAGGAGAACGGCAGCAGCTGGTACGAAGTCGCCACCTGCGAGCCGTAGTTGGCCGCCCAGGTCTGCTTCGAGATCGAGGCGCCGACCGAGATCACCTTGTCGGCCAGGCCCGGGTCGCCGATCGTGTTGGCGCCCGGACCGGAGTTGCCGGCCGAGATCACGAGCTGCACGCCGTACGTGTCGATGAGGCGCGTGTAGAGCTCGGCGCGCGCGTTGTTGCCGTCGTTCAGCGCGGGCAGGCCGCCGATCGACATGTTGACGATGTCGACACCGCGGTTGGCGACGAGGTCGATCATGCCCTCGGTGAGCGCCACGTTGGTGCAGCCGCCGGTCCAGGTGCAGGCGCGGGACGACACGAGCTTCGCGCCGGGCGCCTCACCGTTCATCTTGCCGCCGAACAGGCCGTTGGCCGCGGTGATGCCGGCGACGTGCGTGCCGTGCTCGGACTCGATGACACCGATGTTGACGAAGTCGGCGGTCTTGCCGACCCAGGACCCGCCGTACGGGTCCATGGGGACGTCCTTGCTGATCTGCACGACGAACGGCTGCCGCTCGACGACGTCCGTCGCCGGGTTGTCGGTGCCGAAGTAGCCGATCTGGTAGCCGTCCTTGTACGGCTTCATCGGGGTGTCGTCGCTGAAGTTCTGGTTGTTGTTCAGGTCGACCGTCACCGTGCCGGCCGCCGGGTCGTACAGGACACCCCACGCGTCGGTGGTGTCACCGTCACGGTTCGCGTCGCCCTTCGCGTCACCGCCGGTGGTGTACGACTCCTTGAACGTGCTGATCTCGTACGACCCCGCGGGCGCCGTCCAACTCGTGCCGCCGTAGGTGAAGTTGGGTCCGGAGACGGCCGTCACCATCGGGCGCCAGGTCTGGTCGCCGTCGACGATCGGGTCGGTCGAGGTGACCCAGTCGACGATCTTGCGCTCGCCGGTGGTGGTCTTCTGCAGCGCCGGGTGGCCGAGGTCGACGCCGGAGTCGAGGATGCCGATGGTGATGCCGCGGCCGTCCGCCTTCGGGTTCTTCTTCACGAAGTCGACGGCGCCCGTTTCGAAGGACGGGTTGTACGGGTTCTCGGCGGGGGTGCTCTTGCTCGGCCCGGAGTAAGTGGCCGCGCTGGACGCGTTCTTGGCGCCCTTCGCGGTGTCCGCGTTCGGCGTCGGATCGTCGAGGGCGATCTCCTGCCGCAGGTCGATGGCCTGCACCGAGGACAGCTTCGCGGCGGCGGCGATCGCCGAGTCGGCCTTGCCGGTCGGGACGGTGGCGCGGACGTAGCCGAGCTTGTCGTAGGTGCGGCCCACGGAGCCGCCCTTGACCGCGTCCAGCTGCCGGGCGACCTGCTCGGTCGCGCCCGGCGCGGTGGCGATCATCATCGTGACGTTCTTGTCGCCGTCGGCCTTGGCCGTGGCGAGCAGATCGGCGTCGTCCGAACCGAGCTTGGCGGCGGCGGACTTGACGCTCGGGTCCGCGGAGGTGGTGGCGGACGGTGAGTCGGCGGAGAAGGCCATGGGTATCGGCCCGGCCGCGGAGAGCGCGGCGACGAGACCGGCGGCCACGGATATTCGGGCCACGCGTCTCTGGTGGGAGAGGGTCATCGGCATCCCTTGTAGGTGAAGAATCCAGTGCCGGACGAGGGCACAGCTTTACCCAAGGGACGGTTGTTTGGGAAGTGTTGACCGAAACGCTATGAACGTATGGGGAAAACCCCCTATTCGTTCCCGTGGTTCGAACGTGCGTAGTGACGGGACGCCTTCGCGCGGTTGCCGCAGGCCGCCATCGAGCACCAGCGGCGGGTGCCGTTCCGCGACGTGTCGAAGAAGCGCAGGATGCACGCCTCGTGGGCGCAGCGGCGGATGCGGTCCGGGGCGGTGGAGAGCAGCTCCAGATAACTGCGGGCGGCGAGCCAGCCGGGCCCCCACCTGGGGTCCTGGAACTCCGGCACCTCGCCGGGCCCGTCGGCGGTGAGCGTGGCGCGGATGCGTCCCATGCCGAGCACGCCGTCGAGGTCGTCCGTGCGGCCGTCGTCGAGGGCCGTCTTCAGCGCGCCGCGCGCGATGTTGACGTGCGTCAGGGTGATCGTGTCGGCCGCGAACCGCTCGTCGAGCCCGTTCGACGCGAGCCACACGGCGAGCCCGCCCGGAACGGTGAGCAGATCCTGTACGGCCCCGTCCCGCATCCACCACGTGTTGAGCAGGTCGAGTGCGAGCGGCTCGCCGATGAGCGGCCGGGGGTCCTCGGTGAGGGGCATCGGCTTTGTCTTCGACTTCGACGTGGGCTTCGGCATATCGGGAGCCTCTCTTCTGATCTAACCGCTCAAGACTACGTGACCGGTTGACCCTCACCGATTCTAACCACTAAAGTCACCGACAACGGTTATGTCAGCGAAGGGCTTCCCATGACGACCCCGCACCTCGGCCACATCGGCCTGAACGTCACCGACCTGGACCGCTCCCTCGCCTTCTACCGCGATGTCCTCGGCTTCGCGGTCCTCACCGAGGGCAAGGAGGACGACCGCCGGTACGCGTTCCTGGGCGACGGCACCGGCGACCACCCGCTCCTCACCCTCTGGCAGCAGGCGCAGGGCCCGTACGACAACGACCGCGCCGGCCTGCACCACCTCGCGTTCGCGGCCGACTCGATCGAGCGGGTCCGTCAGTACGAGGAGGCGCTCAAGGCGTATGGCGCCGAGTTCGCGTACGAGGGAGTGGTCGCCCACCGCGAAGGCGCGGCCTCCGGCGGCATCTTCTTCCACGACCCGGACGGCACCCGCCTGGAGATCTCGGTGCCGACCGGCGCGGAGGATGCCCCGGTCCCCAACGCCGAGGCCCCGACCTGCGGCTTCTTCTAGCCATGGACGCCGCTGAGGCCATGGAGACCTATCACGCGGGCTCCCGCGCCGTGCAGGACCGGGTAGGGGTGCGTGAACTCGCCGACCACGTCGGCCAGATCATCGGCCAGGGCATCAAACCGGTGGCCGCCGCGTTCCTCGAACTCCAGCCCCTCCTGATCCTGGGCGCGGGGGACCCGGCAACGGGCAAGGTATGGGCCTCCCCGCTCACCGGCACCCCCGGTTTCGTCCGCGCGACGGGCCCGCACCAGATCTCGATCACCGGCGCCACCCGCCCGACGGACCCCCTCACCCCAACCCTCGCCGACGCACACGACCTCCCGGTCGGCACGATCGCCCTGGACCCCCGCACCCGCCGCCGTATGCGCGTGGACGGCCAACTCCGGAGCACGGCAAGGGGATTGGCGATCGAGGCGGAGCGGGTCTTCTCCAACTGCCCCAAATACATCCAGCGGAGAGAGTCCTACGAGACGGTCGCGCCCCGTGAACCCGAGCACCCCCGCCACAGCACCGAACTAACCACATCCCAGGCCGAGTTCATCGCGGCGTCCGACACCTTCTTTTTGGCCACCGTCCACGAACACGGCGCCGACGCCAGCCACCGGGGCGGCAACCCCGGCTTCGTACAAGCGACTTCACCCCACGAACTGACTTGGCCGGACTACCCGGGCAACGCCATGTTCCTCAGCCTCGGCAACCTCCTCACCGACCCCCGAGCCGGCCTCCTCTTCCTGGACTGGAACACGGGCACCACCCTCCAACTCACCGGCGAGGCAAGGCCGGAGTTCGACGAGGACGGCGAGCGCAGGGTCCGTTTCACCCTCACCGAGGCGGTCGAGACCCCCGCCGCACTCCCACTCCGCTGGTCCGCCCCCGAATACTCCCCTGCCAATCCAGTCCCGGCACGTTGAGCGCCCCTAAAGGGGCGCGGGGCTGTATCGATGTGCGGCTCCACCGACATGGCGGCCTGGCATCCGCTGGACGATGCACCCGGCATGCCGTAGGACGGATCGAACGGGTCCCGGAATAGCTTCAGTACCCCGGCAGATGAACACGGAGTAGCCGCCTCCCGGCGGCTCGACGAGCGTTCACGAACGCACAGGGGTCTTCAAGATCGACGTACGGTGATCGGCGCTACGCGTTGCCGTCTCGTTTACGCGCAGGTCATCCCCGATGCCAAGCATCCAGTACGAGCGGGAAGTTCGCGACCGCGATCGAAAACCGATCGCCGTGAACCCCCGCGACCACTGCCGACGCAGTTCGTACTCGGGGAGATCGCGCCATGTCGCGCACACGCTCTGTCGCCAGCTCCGCGCTGGGGGTCAACCGCCGTACCGTCCTCGCCGCCACCGCGGCCGTGTCCGTCTCCGCAGGCGTCGGTTACGCCCTACGGCCCACCGACAGCCAGGCCGCCACAGGCACCGCCGATGCCGCCAACGCCGCCGCCGAGGCACCCGTCGCGCACTCCCGCGTGGCACCCGCCGCACCCCTCGCCCCGTACACCAAGGGCACCACCCTCGCCACGGTCGCCGCCCCGCGCACCAGCTCCGGCTACCGCCGCCTCGGCGATGGCGCGGGCTGGAAGCGCGTCGTGCGCGGCGACCTCGCCAACGCCAAGTCCGGGCGCGCGGGCCGCCGTACGGCACTCGCGTCGTTCGTGCAGTTCACCGACCTGCACCTGATGGACGTCCAGCACCCGCTGCGTCTGGAGTACCTGCGCTCGACCGACAAGCACGCGTGGCGCCCGCACGAGGCGCTGACCGTGCAGGGCGGGATCTCGCTGGTCGAGCGGGTCAACGCGCTGCGCGGCGCCCCGGTGACCGGCTCCCCGCTGCACTTCGTGATGACCACCGGCGACAACACGGACAACAACGCCAAGTCCGAGCTGGAATGGTTCATGAAGATCATGAGCGGCGGCCGGTTCACCCCCAACACCGGTGACCCGCGCCACTACGAGGGCGTCCAGAACAGCGGCCTCAAGCTGTACTGGCAGGCCGAATCCACCGTGCGCGACGGCGACAAGCAGGTCGGCTTCCCGCACCTCAAGGGCTTCCTGGCCGCCGCGATCCGCGAGGTCCGCAGCCCCGGCCTCAACCTGCCCTGGTACTCGACGGTCGGCAACCACGACGCGCTGCCGCTCGGCTGCTTCGGCTCGCACGCGGACCCG
Source organism: Streptomyces sp. N50 (assembly GCF_033335955.1). Taxonomy (GTDB): domain Bacteria; phylum Actinomycetota; class Actinomycetes; order Streptomycetales; family Streptomycetaceae; genus Streptomyces. The sequence goes on along the minus strand of NZ_CP137549.1, from coordinate 2,951,818 downwards.
TACCTCACCGAACTCGCCATCGGCGGCAAGAAGTTGATGACCGCGACGGCGGCCGAGGCGAAGAAGCTGCAGAACTCGATCCGGGACGCGAAGGACCCCAAGGGCTCCGGCTACCGCGACTTCCTCAAGGCGCACGCCCGCTCCGCGCGCTCGATCACGCCGGACGAGAACCGCGCCCCGTACACCTCCGCCGAGTACCTCAAGGCCCACCTCGACCCGGCCTACCAGGGCCTCGGCCCGGTCGGCCACGGCTACTCCTCCGCGAACGTCGACGCGGGCACCCAGTACTACGCGTTCCGCATCGCCGACGACGTGATCGGAATCAGCCTCGACACCACGGACGCGGGCGGCCACTACGAAGGGTCCATCGGGGCAACGCAGTTGAGGTGGCTGGACAAGACGCTGCGCGACAACAAGGACTCGTACGCGGTGATCTTCAGCCACCACACCAGCAAGACGATGGACAACACCCGCCCCGACCCGGCGCACCCCACCGAGCGCCGCTACGAGGGCTCGGCGGTCATCGCGCTCCTCGGCAGCCACCCGAACGTGCTGGCCTGGGTCAACGGCCACATCCACCGCAACGTCATCACCCCGCACTCGGCGCCCGACGGCCGCAGCTTCTGGGAGATCTCGACGGCCTCGCACGTCGACTATCCCCAACTCGCCCGCGTCATCGAGCTGGTGGACAACAAGGACGGCACGCTCTCCCTCTTCACCACGCTGATCGAGTCCGCGGCCCCGCACCGCACCGACTTCTCCGACCTCACCCAGACCGGCCTCGCGGCCCTGTACCGCGAACTGTCGTACAACGCACCGGGTTCCAGCACGGTGCTGGGCGGCGACGCGAAGGACCGCAACACGGAGCTGCTCCTGAAGAAGAGCTGATGTTTCAGAACGGCTGAAACTCACTCAACTGGCATACATCGGAGCAACCTTCGTACCGGACCGCTGTGTCCATCCCCCCGACCGGGCCGAACCGAGCCGGACCGGGCTCGACAGAGGGGGAAGACATGGCAGTTCGTGCGGCAGTGCTGGGTGCGACGGCGGTGGCGCTGTCGGTGGCGCTGGCAGGCCCCGCGCCGGCGGCGGAGCCCGCGGGCAAGGACCACGCGGCGACACGGGCGGCACTTCGGGCGGCCGTGCAGGACGGCGTACCCGGCGTCACGGCGACGGTGAAGGACGGCGGCACCACCTGGTCGACGACGGCGGGAGTCGGCAACCTCCGTACCGGGGCGCCGCGTTCGGCCGACGACCGGTACCGGGTCGGCAGCATCACCAAGGCCTTCGTGTCGACGGTGCTGCTCCAGCTGGAGGCGGAGGGCCGTCTGTCGCTCGACGACACGGTCGAGAAATGGCTGCCGGGCGTGGTCCAGGGCAACGGCAACGACGGCACGCACATCACCGTCCGCCAGCTCCTGAACCACACCAGCGGCATCTTCAACTACACGGCGGACGACGACTTCGGCACCGCGTACTTCACCAAGGACGGCTTCTTCCAGCACCGTTACGACACGAAGAGCGCGGCCGACCTGGTGGCGATCGCCATGTCCCACAAGCCGGACTTCGCCCCGGGCACGTCGTGGAACTACTCCAACACGAACTACGTACTCGCCGGGATGGTCGTCCAGAAGGTCACCGGCCGCTCGTACGCGACGGAGATCCGCGACCGCATCATCAACCCCCTGCACCTGAAGGCGACTTCACTCCCCGGAACGAAGGTGACGGTGCCGAGCCCGAGCAGCCACGCCTACAGCAAGCTGGCGGACGAGACGACGGGCCCGACGTACGACGTCACGAAACTGAACCCGTCCATCGCCTCCTCGGCGGGCGAGATGATCTCCGACTCCGCAGACCTGGACCGCTTCTACGGCGCGCTGCTGGGCGGAAAGCTCCTCCCGGCGAAGCAGCTCAAGGAGATGCAGACGACGGTCCCGGCGGGCGACAGCCCGACCACGCGCTACGGCCTCGGCATCTCCGACATCAAGCTGCCCTGCGGTGTCCATCTCTGGGGCCACGACGGCGGTATCCACGGCTCGTCGTCGGTGGTGGTGGCGACACCGGACGGCCGCCACGCGCTGGCGTTCAACTTCAACGGGGACTGGTCGGGGGACGCGGGGGCGGTGGTGGTGGGGGAGTTCTGCGGGACGTGACGGCTTCGCCCCGTACCGGGCCCCGTCGAGGCCGGAACGGCTGAGCGTCGACGGGACCCGGCGGCAACGGACCGAGCGGGACTACTGGTAGCGGGCGGCGAGCCGACGCCTGGCAGGGGCGAAGGCGTCGATCGACCCGGCGCCTTCACCAGGCGTGTCGTTCCATCCCCGGATACGGGCGGCAAGACGCTTCAAGCGGGGATCTCCGGGCTTGACGCCGATGTGGAAGTGGGACTGTTTCACCGGCTTCAGGTCCCCGCCCCAGGTCACGAGGCCCTCGCAGTCGGCGACGATGTCCGCGACGACGATCCGTTCGCTCGCGCTCATGCCGGTGTTCTGGACGTCGGCGCCGAGCGGGTAGTACAGGGGGCGGATCGCGATGGCGGTGCCCGACAGGTAGGTGGACTCGAACGGGGCGCCGACGGTCCGGTCGGTGGTGTGCCCGAGGACGTCGCCGGCCCTGAGCATGTCGATCTCGTACGCGAACCGGCGGGCCACGTGCAGGAGGACCGTCGCCGCGTCTCCCGTCGCCAGGGAGACCTCGGCGTTCGTGCCCTCCACCCGGTACTTCGTGGCGTGGCCGAGGACCGGCCAGCCGTTCGTGGACCGGGGCCGCTTCCACTGGTGCCCACCGGAGGCGGGGGCGGCCTGCACGGGCCCGGCAGTCGTCAGGGCGATGGCCGCCCCGGCTCCTATGCCGAGGCCGAGAGCCCGTCTACGCGTCAAGCTCGATGTCACGAGGAGCCTTTCTGTCCTTGGAACGTCTGATGAGGAGCAGAGCGCAGCAGACCAGGAAGCAGGCCAGCCCCGCGAACAGCAGGGGCGAGACCCAGAACCACACTTGTTCGGTGCTGTGGCCGCTGGTCCAGTGGCAGGTGATGGACGGAGGGAAGCTGTCCACGTCCACCGTTGTCAGGCTGTAGTCCCGCCCGGCGTCCATGTACACGCCGTCTCCGGTCTTGTCCGCGCACACGTCGAGCGGGTTCGTGAAGGCGAGCCCGTAGACGGTTCCGGCCCCGTAGGCGGCGATCGCGGCGGCGATCCCGATCACCGCCCAGCGGGCCGGCCGCGAGGGCTTCTTCCTGGTCACCCACAGCGCGTAGGGAATGGCCCCGATGGCGAAGAGGGAGATGGTGATCGCGGGTGGGCCGAAGAGAGTGAACACAGACACCATGCACCTGACATTAGTGCGGGTCGAGAAGCCGTTGCTGGTTCGCCCGGTACTCGGCCCGTCGGAGGGTTTCCGTGGAAGCGTGCTGTACGAGGTTGTCGCCGAACGCGTTGACCCACTCGTCGAGTTGACCGGAGGGGAGATTGAACGGCATCAAGGTGAGGAGGCCGCCGTACCTGGTGATCAGGGTGGCGCGGCCGGCCACCAGGATCGCCCCGTCCGTGGTGGCGGGAGAATCGGTGAGGATCTTCTTCGCCTGGGCGGCGGCCTCGCTGATGGTGCCGCCGAACCGCTGGCTCACGTAGTCCCTGAACCGGGTCAGACCGCCGCTGCCCACGTAGTGGTCGTGGACGGCCTCGACGATGGTCTTGCCGCCGCGTACGGCCTGGGCGAGGAGGTAGCCGTCGGCGTCCTCCACGAGGTCGGTGAATCCGAACGTGGACGCGACACCGATCTTGCCCATCTTGTCGCCGATGTAGGTCGCGCCGGAGGCGTAGGAGTCGTGGTCGCGCCGCCATTCGCCGTACAGGGTCATCAGGTCGCCGCCCCAGCCGGCGACGTCGCCGAGGCTGATGTCTCCCCGGGGGTTGGGCCTGAGGTACTGGCCGTTCGCCGTGGCCATCATGTGCTCCGGTCCGAGATCCTGGCCGGTGAACGGGTCCTTGAACTCGTTCCAGATGCTCATGCTGTGGCTGTTCACGTACGCGATGAAGCCGGGGTTCGCCTGCCCCATGATCGACCGGAACGGCGCGTCGTCGTATTTGTCGCTGCGGAGGTACTCCATGACGAGCTGGTTCGGGTCGACCTTGCCGTAGTCCTTCGCCAGGTCGTAGAGCATCTCGATGTAGCCGACGAACTCGCTCGCCGGCGACGACGTCCTGTTGATGGTGTGCTGGCCGGGGTCGGCACCGACGCGGTGGGCGTCACGGTCGAGCGCGAACGTGTCTGTCCCGTTGGTGACCTGGTACTCCTTGATCTGGTTGAACGACCAGTTCGACGGCAGGGGGTAGCCGAGGTTGCCGGAGAAGCCCCAGGACATGCCGGACACGAACGAGTAGCGCGCGTAGGTCTCCTTGGTGACCTCGGCGCACACGTTCCGCGAGCCGTACACGCCGTGCACGTACCGCTTCCCCTTGCTGCCGAGCCCCGACGCGACGCCCCGGAAGTACTCCAGGATCTGCGGCATGTCGGCGTCGGTGGCGTCGTAGTCGACGGCGAAGTAGATGATCGTGCCTCGGTTGAAGCCGAAATGCACGGCCTGGTCGTGGGCCTTCTGCGCGTGTGCGTACCCGTTTCCCCAGTAGTACTCCGCGAGGGTTCTGCCGTTGTCCTGAAAGATCGGGAACACGCTCAGTCCGGCGGCGAAGATATTGGCGAGTTCGCCTTCTTCGAGCATTTTCGATCCGCCGCCGGACGACGCCTCGTTGAGATATCTGCCGACATACAGGTAGCCGTCGCTGTGCATCCTCGCCGCCCGCGACGGCGTGATGGTGTAGGCGGTGTCGGAGGCGGTGACCGGCCGGTCCGGGTCGCCCATCGACACCAGGAGCTGAGCCCAGGTCGCGTAGTCGCCACGGCCGGAGGTGGACAGCTCCGAGAAGCGCTGGAAGACGCTGACGAACGTGGTCAGATTGCTGTCGAACGTCGTCTTGAACACCGTGTTCGTCTGGATGGTGTCGCCGTTCGCGTTGACGGTGACGATCGGCTGGTTGAAGACGCACGCGGCGGAGAACAGCTGGACGAAGATCCCCGAAGACCCTTCGGAGACGAGGGCTTTCGACTTGATGCCGGCCTGCGTTCCGGAGCCGAAGTTGCCGGTGGCGTCGGCTTCCGCGATTCCGATCTCCAGCTGGAGGGCCTTCATCAGGTTCTGCTGGACGTTGCGGGAATAGTGCCCGTCGGCGGGGCCTATGTCGACCGTCTTCTTCGTCCAGTAACGCCCGTTCAGCCACTGCTGGATGGAGCGGACCTCGTCCGATCCGCCGGCGGTGACCACATAGGCGTCCATGTTGAGCAGCGCCTTGAAGACCTTCGCCTGGAGCGAGCCGCTCTGGGAGAGGCCCATGTCTGACTGCATGTGCTTGACGGCCAGCGTGATGTCCGGGTCGAAGTAGCCGGTGTCGCTGTAACCACCGGTGTAGCCCTTGCAGAACAGGCCATATCGGATGATCTTGATGATGTTGTTGTTCTGCGCCCAGCCGCTGCCGAGTTCGCCGAGTGCGGCCAGTTTGGTGACGGTGCCGTCGCCGAAATTCGCGACGACGGGGCTGATGCCGAGTTCTTTCTGCAGCCCCATGATGAGGGAGTACATGGTGGACCAGCCGATCGTGCCGGTTTCCGGGCATCTCTGATAACCGGGCACGCTGCCGTACGTTCCGTTGACCCATTGCTGTGCTTCGAGGACTTTCGCGTCGGCCATGCAGGAACTCCTGAACTGTTCGACGGATGAGGGAGGCAAGGCGGACGGCCCCGGCCGTTGTCGGCAGGGGCGGACTCACTGGCCTTGTCGGCGGGGAGGCGGGTGACCGGGTTTCATCACGGTCGACTCGGTCGACTCGGTCAACTCGGTCGGCTCGGCCAACTCGCTCGGCTACGAGGTGCCGTGGACCGAAGAGATGGAAGCCGTGGACGGAGCGACAGCAGACAGCCATGAGCGCAAGGCGGTGATCCCCCGTGGTTGAAGGCACACGGGAACCGGCCTGTGGCGACACGCGCCTGTGGGGTCCCCGTTGTGCTGAGTGTCCAGCGGTCGTCTGCTCCCGTCCCGCTCGGACGAGGCGGGCACGCAGTTCCCCAACTGAACCGGGAGCAGGCGTCACTTTAGACACACGGACAGCAGGCGACACAAGAGCACAAGACCGCACACGGCGAGAAACCGATCCAGGCCCACGCGCAAGCGGAATCAGCGGTCACGGCAGTGCCCCATGCGTCCGCCGGGAAAAGCGGAATCGACAACCCCGGCTACCGCATGGCGCAAACGTGCCTCACGGTCGCGGCGGGCTGGCGTCGGATTCCATCAGCGGTGCGATTCTGTCTCGCGCAGGTGGGAGAGGAAGGGGGCCCAGGCGGTCGCGGGGAGGAGCAGCGCCGGTCCGGTGGGGTTCTTGGAGTCGCGGATGGCTATGGCTATGGCGGTGGGGGTGAGGTGGGCGGCTTCGATGCAGTTCTGGCCCGGGTCGCTGTACGAGGACTTGAACCAGGCTTGTTCCGGGGCGAGTTCGGAAGCGGTGGGGTACGTCGACATGGGCCTGCACCTCTCGTCTCGGGGAGACTTCACACGGCCAACTCGACCTGTTTCAGGCCGAGTTCGCTCGACGGGCGGGGGCTTGTCAGTCGCGGGGCCCCGGCGCACGGAGGTGGGTGAGGAAGGGTGCCCATGCCGTCGCGGGGAGGAGCAGGGCGGGGCCGGTGGGGTTCTTGGAGTCGCGGACGGCTATGCCGGTGGGGGTGAGGTGGGCGGCTTCGATGCAGTTCTGGCCCGCGTCGCTGTAGGAGGACTTGAACCAGGCCTGTTCCGGGGCGAGTTCGACGCAGTTGTTTCCGGTGCCGTCGCTGTAGGTGGACTTGCGCCAGGCTGTTTCGGGGGCGAGGGCGGTGGCGGTGGGGACAGTGGGCATGGATCTACAGCTCTCGTGTCAGGCGGTGGATGAAGTCGGGGGTGTCCTCGGGCGACAACGCCGACGCCACCATGGAGTCGAACCGCCGTACAAAACGGTCCACTTCGCGGGGTTTGTCGGAGGTGGAGAGGGCTCCCCAGGCGTTGTCGATCTGGACTCTCGACGGTAGTTGATCGCCGAACTCCAGGATCGCGAAGTCGTGGGTGGAGCGGTAGCCGGTCCGGAACGGCAACACCTGGATGGTGATGTGATCCCAGGAGTTCAGCGTCACCAGTCTCTCGAACTGCTCGTGCATCACCTCGGCTCCTCCCACTGGATACCGAAGGGCGGCCTCGCCGAGGATGACGCGCAGTCTGACCGGATCCTCCCGGGTGAGCACCTCCTGACGCTTCATCCGCAACTCCACGCTGCTGCGGATGAACTCCGAGGTGGATTCCTCGACCGGCTTGTGCAGTTCGAGCAGCGCCTGCGCGTAACGCTTCGTCTGGAGCAGGCCGTACACCAGCGTCGGGTGGTACACCCGCATGCTCCGCGCTTCCGGTTCGAGCCCGACGAAGCCCGGCATTCCGGCGGGCATGATGCCCCGGAACTGGGTCAGCCAGTCCTGGGTCGCCGACTCCCGGTTGAGGTTGATGAGGGACTCGACGACGGCTTCGTCGCTCACGCCGTACCGAGTCAGCAGTTTGCGGAGATCTCCCACGTTCCGAAAGTTGAGGGAGCCGGTCTCGATCCGCTGCAGAGCGGCCTCGGAGATGCGCGTTCCTTGGATGGCCTGCTTGCGGGTGAGCCCGCCACCCCGGTCGCCTAGTCCGCAGTTCTCGCGCAACTGGCGCAGTTGTAACCCGAGTTCGAGTCGTTGACCCGTGCGCCCGCGTTTGGCCGCCATGTGCACCGCCCTTGTGCCTGTGTGCGTGTTGCCTGGTGCTGTGTGGCGAGTCTTGCATTCCGTGTGCGGCGCGTGCAGCCGGTTGTGCAGAACTCTGCATAGTCCACTTTCGTCCCCGTTGAATATTCGAGCGGGTTTCGATTGCAGGTCAATCGGCAACCCCGTCACCGTGGTTGGGCATCCCACCCGAAAGGACTCCCATGCCCACCCCCCTCCTCACCCCCGACTGGTCCATGAGCTACCCCATGACCCCCCGCAGCGTCCCCCTCGCCCGCACCCACACCCGCCGCCGCCTCACCCTCTGGAACTGGCCCGGCGACATCGACGACGCCGTCCTCGTCACCTCCGAGCTCGTCGCGAACGCGGTCCGGCACGGCAAGGTCCCCGGACACGAGGTCTGGCTGCGGGTTGCCGTAGACGAAGAAGACGCCGCGCTGACGATCGACGTGTCGGACCCGACCCCGGCGTTCCCCGTGGTCAGGCAAGCTCCCGGAGCAGAGAACGGCCGCGGACTCCTCGTCGTCTCCGCGCTCGCCGAATCCCTTGATTGGTTTCTGCGCGGAGACATCGGAAAGACGGTTCGCGTCCAGCTCGCCGTAGGCCTCCGTACCAATTGACCCCGGGATAACCAATCGGACCCAGACACGAGACGCCGAGTTCATTCGGACGAAATGTCCGTGCCGCCTCATAACGGCTAACCCGCTGTTCACGGGGATGGCTCGATTCATATGCAAGGCGGGTGGTCGTGTGCGCGCTAGACACGAGCTGCACGTGCTGTCGGTCTACGAAGGCTTCTTCTCCGGAGGAGCCCGAATCGTCCACAGCGACGTCGTTCTGGGACTGGTGGAGGGCGGCCAGCACCATACGGTGCTCAGCATCCACGGAGAAGTACACCGAGAAGCAACCCGGCAGGCCATGGAGAACGACGCCTGCTATCAGCAGCTGACCGGGGCCGGCGTCGGCGTCTCGACCCTCGGCCGCACCTTCGGCGGCGACCGGGACCCGGACGGGACCGTCACCGGCGGATTCACCGGACCCGAGCTCGCCGACGCGGCCCGCGCCCTCGCGGACGCCGACGTCGTCCTGTCCCTCAAGGAGCAGCCGCTCTCCCTGCTCAACCAGGCGGGCCTGCCCCGCCGCCCCGTCGTCGTGTGCCTGCACCGTTCGGACCCCGAACACCAGGGCGCCGCCCTCGACGAACTGAAGACCGCCATCGCCGACGGCAAGGTCGTCGCCGCCGTCTGCTGCGCGGAGTCCACCCGCGACGCCTACCAGGCCGCCGGCATCCCGCCCGAGGTCCTCCACGTCATCCCCAACGGCGTCGATCTGTTCCGCTTCCGGCCCGACCCCGCCCGGCGGCTCGCCCTCCGCGCCTCCCTCGGGATTCCGGATGCCGCCCCGGTCGTCGTCTTCGCCGCCCGCTACGCCACCATGAAGAACATCCCGCTCTTCCTCCGCGCCGCCCACGAGTGGCTACGGCGCGAACCCGCCGGCCACGTCCTCATGTGCGGCACGGGCATGACGGACGACCAGCCCGCCCTCTCCGCCGACATCGACACCGCCTTCGGGGCGGACCGGGAGCGACTCGCCCAGCGGCTTCATCTCCTCGGTGTGCGGCGGGACATGGAGACCGTCTACGCCGGGTCGGACGTCGTCGCGCTGACGTCGTCGTTCGGCGAGGCCGCGCCCCTCTGTCTCATCGAGGGCATGATGTGCGGGGCCGTACCCGTCTCCACCGACGTCGGCGACAGCGCGTCCATCGTCGCCGGGCACGGCATCGTCACACCCCCCGACCCGGACGCCATCGCGTCGGCCTGGACCGAGGCGGTCATCGGCCGCGCGGAGTTCGCCCAGGCCCACGCCCGCAGCCGCGAACGCTTCAGCCGTACGCGCATGATCGCCTCCTACGCCGCCCTCATGGACGGCCTGCACGCGGGGCACACGACCAGCACCGCGACCCCGCCGCCCCTGCCGGAACCCCTGTAGAACACACCCCTGTAAAACACGCGACGGCAGACATGAGGAGGGGCCACCGACCCCCGGTGGCCCCTCCTCTCCCCTCCTGATCCCGCCCCGGTCCGTCACTACCGGGGCAGCACCACGACATACGCGGCCGGATCGCGGTCCGCCGCCGCCATCAGCGCCGTACGGACCACCGCCGCCTGTTGCTCCATCGCGTCCCGGAGCTTCTTCGGGGTGATGTGGACGACCGTGATGCCCAGCCGCTCCAGGTGCTCGCGCTTGCGGGCGTACTCCGACCACAGGGCGTCGTTGTCCTGCCGATGGCCTTGACGCGGTGCACGGGTGTCCAGTTCTACGGCCACCGCCTGCTCGGGCCAGTACGCGTCCAGGCCGCCCAGGTGCGGGCCGCCGGGCAGGCGCAGGTCGACGTTCCAGACCGGGTCCGGGAGGCCGTGCTCGCTCACCATCCGGTAGAGGCGGTCCTCCGCGATCGCGCGGCCCTCGGCCAGCAGGGAGTCCACCGCGTCCACCACGTGCGGGCGGCTCAGCAGCTTGGCGTTGTTCAACTCCCGTACCACCGCGGCCGGTTCGCAGTGGCCGCCGCGTACCGCCTCGGTGAGCAGCCCGCGTACCGCGTTCGCGTCCGACAGTTCGGCCACCGCGTCCGCGAGGGCCCGCGGCACCGGGGCGACCGGAACGCCCTTCACCTGCTGGGCGGTTGGGAGTGCAGCGGTGCGGACGATCCGCGCGCTGCCCGTCGAGCGCAGTCGGCGCATCCGCGGGACCAGGACGTCGATCTGCTTCAGGGAGGCCAGCTCCGGCGCCGACGTGAAGCCGTGCAGGGTCAGCGCCGCCAGGCCCGTGACCATCGTCTCCGTGTACGTCGGGCGGTGCGGCCCCTCCGCGCCCGGCTGGACCGGGACCCCCGCCGTCCGCTCCCGCGCCGCGTACATCAGCACCGCGTGCAGCCGCTCCTCGCCGGTGGGCGGGCCGGAGTGCAACAGGACGACGCCGGGGAGGAGTTGCTGCCACGGCCCGTCGGGACGGCACTGCTCGTTCACCTCGGCGGCCGGGACGCCGTGCGCCCGGAGCTGAGCCGTCGTCAGCACGCGGCGGTGCACCTCGGTGAGGTGGCTGAGGGGGCGGGGGGAGAGCGGGGTGTTGTGGTTCATGCAACGGGGTTTCCCGCGCCGGATCCGGTCCCTAACCGCTGTTACATGCCCGTCGATAAATCCGGACAAGGCGGCACTAAAGGACAGGCGTTCGGATGCCGAGTAGGCGCCGAAAACCCCTGGTCCGGATGGGGTGGACCAGGGGTTACGGGGTGGATTACCTGTATTCAGTAACGGTGACGGAGAGGTCGACCGGAGGCCAAGGGTCAGCCCTGGTAGCTGCCGGAACCCCGCCCCTCGTCGTCCGCCGCCTGCGCCCGCAGCGCCCGCGCCAGGTCGTCCCGCGACTCCAGCACCAGCCTCCGCAGCGCCGGTGCCGCCCCCTCGTGGGACGTCAGCCACGCGTCCGTCGCGTCCAGCGTCGCCTGCGCGTCCTCGGCGGCCGGGAACGCAGGGAACAGCCCCCGCACCACATCCACGCCGATCTGGATCGACCGCTCCGACCACACCCGCTCGATCGCCGCGAAGTACTTCTCCGTGTACGGCGCGAGCAACTCCCGCTGCGACGGCTGCGCGAACCCCGCGATGGTCGCCTCGACGAGCGCGTTGGACAGCGCGTCCGACTCCACGACCTGCGCCCACGCCTGTGCCTTGACGGCCGCCGAGGGGCGGGCGGCGAGACAGCGGACCTGGTGGCGCTTGCCGGACGCGGTGTCGTCCCGGGCCAGTTCGGCGGCCACGAGGGCCTCGTCGGCGGCGCCGTGCGCGGTCAGCGGCTCCAGGAACGCCCAGCGCAGCTCCTGGTCGACCACCAGCCCCTCCACCTTCTCCGTACCATCCAACAGGGCGTGCAGCAGGGCGAGTTCCTCCGGCGCCGACGCCGCCGACGCGTAGAAACGCGCCCACGCCAGCTGCTGCTCACTGCCCGGCTCCGCGTCCCGCAGATCCCGCAGCGCGATGTGCGCCAGGAGCTTCGCGCCGGTCTCGCGCCACCACGGCGGCGAGTAGTTGACCAGCGCCGAGTTCGCCCACGCGTGCAGCATCTGCAGGACACCGATGTCGGTCTCCCGGCGCCCGAACCGCATCACCAGGTCGATGAAGTCGGGCGCGAGCAGCAGCGCGTCCCGCGTCATGTTCCACAGCGCCGACCAGCACAGCGCCCGCGCCATCGGGTCGGTGAGCGCCCCGAGATGGTCGCGCAGGGTCGCCAACGACACAGCGTCGAAACGGGTCTTGGCGTACGTGAGGTCCTCGTCGTTGACGAGCACCAGCTCCGGCGCGTCCGCACCGGCCAGCTCCACCACGACCGTCCGCGGGCCGTCGACGTCCACCTCGGCCCGCTCGTACCGCACGAGACGGCCGTCCTCCATCCGGTAGAGGCCGATCACCACCCGGTGCGGGCGCAGTTCGGGGTGCGACTCCGCCGCCTCCTGAAGCACCGTCAGCTCGGCGATACGGCCGCCCTCCACGTCCAACACCACTTGCGGGGTGAGGGAGTTGACCCCGGCCGTCTGCAGCCACGACCGCGACCAGGACGCCATGTCCCGCCCGCTCGTCTCCTCCAGCACCGACAGCAGATCGCCGAGGCGCGTGTTGCCGTAGGCACTCCGCTTGAAGTAGCGGCGCGCGCCCTCCAGGAACGCGTCCTGGCCGACGTACGCCACCAACTGCTTCAGTACGGAAGCCCCCTTGGCGTACGTGATGCCGTCGAAGTTGAGCTTCGCGTCCTGGAGGTCGCGGATGTCGGCGGTGATCGGGTGCGTGGAGGGGAGCTGGTCCGCGCGGTAGGCCCACGCCTTGCGGCGGTTGGCGAAGCTGATCCAGGCGTCGGTGAAGCGGGTCGCGCCGACGTTGGCGAACACGCCCATGAAGTCGGCGAAGGACTCCTTCAGCCACAGGTCGTCCCACCACTCCATGGTGACGAGGTCGCCGAACCACATGTGCGCCATCTCGTGCAGGATCGTGTTCGCCCGCCCCGAGTACGAGGCCTGCGTCACCTTCCCCCGGAAGATGTACTCCTCGCGGAAGGTGACGAGCCCCGGGTTCTCCATCGCGCCGAGGTTGTACTCCGGCACGAACGCCTGGTCGTACTTCCCGAACGGGTACGGGTAGTCGAAGTGCTCGTGGAAGAAGTCCAGCCCCTGCTTGGTGATCAGGAAGACGTCGTCGGCGTCGAAGTACGGCGCCAGGCCCTTGCGGCACATCGCGCCGAGCGGGATCTCCAGCGTCGTACCGTCGTCGAAGGTGCGGGAGTAGGAGTCCGTCACGTAGTGGTACGGGCCCGCCGCGAACGCCGTGATGTACGTCGAGATCGGCTTCGTCTCCGCGAACTTCCATACGCCGTCGGTCAGTTCGCCGACGCCGTTGCTCCACACCGTCCAGCCCTCGGGGGCCTTCACCTCGGCGCGGAACGGCGCCTTGAGGTCGGGCTGCTCGAAGTTGGCGAAGACACGGCGGGAGTCGGCCGGCTCGTACTGGGTGTAGAGGTAGACCTCGCCGTCCTCCGGGTCGACGAAGCGGTGCATGCCCTCGCCGGTGCGGGAGTACGCGGCCTGCGCGTCGACGATCAGCTCGTTCTCGGCGGCCAGGTCCTCCAGCTGGATACGCGTGCCGTCGAAGACCGCGCCCGGGTCGAGGTCCTTGCCGTTGAGCGACAGGGCGGTCACGGCCGGTGCGATCAGGTCCGCGAAGCTCGCCGCGCCCGGCTCGGCGCAGCGGAACCGGATCGTGGTCACCGACCGGAAGGTCCGCGGCCCCTCCCCGGCGTCGTCACCCACCGCCGAGCGCAGGTCGAGGGACACGTCGTACCCGTCGACGGACAGCAGGGCGGCCCGCTCACGGGCCTCGTCGCGGGTCAGATTCTCACCGGGCACGGAGTGGCTCCCTCGGGTGACGTCGGTTGGTGTTCGATCAACTGTGTTCGATCAACGCTGTTCGCTATGCGGTCAGGGCCGATCCTGCCATGCGCCCCTGACGGCGGGTACCCGGGAATGAGGTGGCGAGGGGCGGTGTTGCCGTGGGGAAACGGCCGTATTCCGAGGAGCGTCATGTCTGAGACCGCGACCACGCCCGCCAAGACCCCCGTGGACTTCTGGTTCGACCCCCTGTGCCCCTGGGCCTGGATGACCTCCCGGTGGGTGCTGGAAGTGGAGAAGGTCCGGGACATCGAGGTCCGCTGGCACATCATGAGCCTGGCGGTGCTCAACGAACCCCGGCTCGACGAGCTGCCCGAGGAGTACCGCGAGCTGCTCGCGACCAAGGCGTGGAAGCCGATCCGCGTGGTCACCGCCGCGTGGCAGAAGCACGGCTCGGACATCCTGGGCCCGCTCTACACCGCGCTCGGCACCCGCATCCACAACAACGGCGAGGGTCCGACCGTCGAGGCCGTCGCCGGCGCGCTCGCCGACGTCGGCCTGCCCGCCGACCTGATCGACTACGCGGACCAGGAGGACTTCGAGTTCGACGCCGAGCTGCGCGCCTCCCACAAGGAGGGCATCGACAAGGTCGGCCAGGACGTCGGCACCCCCGTCATCGCCGTCCCGGGCCCCGACGGCGAGCAGATCGCCTTCTTCGGCCCGGTCGTCACCCCCGCCCCCAAGGGCGAGGAAGCGGCCCGCCTCTGGGACGGCACCGTCGCGGTCGCCTCGGTCCCCGGTTTCTACGAGCTGAAGCGCACCCGCACGAAGGGCCCGGACTTCAGCAACCTGGTGTAAGCACGGCGGCGCTCACTCCGGGGCGGCGGCCTTCTCCTCACGGAACTTCTCGGGGAGATCGCCGCCGCCCCGCGCGTGGTACGCCGGTTGGTACCGCACACAGCCCTTCACGGCGCAGCGCCACAGATCCCCCACGTAGTGCCGGGGCCCCTTCTCCTCACGGACGGCGGCCTTCTCGGCGTCGGCCAGCTGTTGGAAGTCCTGCCACCCGAGACAGTTCGGGCACCACCGTCGAAGCACCGTCATGAACTCCTCCTCGCCACGCACGGCCAGGCCGGTAGTACACCGCGAATCGCAGGCGCCCGCCCCCGAAATCACCGGCTCCGGTGGCGCGCGGCCGTCGGGTGAGCGCGGTCGTCGGGTGAGTGAGGTGGTTCTTGAACTCCTTGGCGTAGGACGTGGCTTGCGTTGCGTTCGGCGTCATCGGCTTCGGTGGTGTGCGGTCGTCGGGTGAGTGAGGTGGTTCTTGAACTCCTTGGCGTAGGACGTGGCTTGCGTTGCGTTCGGCGTCATCGGCTCCGGTGGCGCGCGGTCGTCAGGCGGGCGAGGTGGTCCTCGAACCCCTTGGCGTAGAACGCGGCCCGTCCCGCGTCCGGCTCCACGATCTCCGTCGGCCGCGTCCACGCCCCCGCGTCCAGAGGAACCCCGTACCGCTCGGCCGCCGCGAGCACCGCACCCCGCGCGCCCACCTCACCTTCGACGACCCGCAACGGCCGCCCCAGCACATCCGCGAGCAGCCGCATCCAGGCCGGGCTGCGCGTACCGCCACCGCACACGGCCAGGGAGCCCGTGAGGCCGGCCGCCTCCAGGCAGTGCCGGGCCGCGTAGCCGATGCCCTCGCAGGTCGCCCGGATCAGATCGGCCGGCGTCGACTCCAGGGAGACACCGGTGAGTTCGGCGCGGAGGCGGGGCTCGACGAAGGGCGCGCGCTCGCCGGACGGCGCGAAGTACGGCAGCACCCGCACCCCGTTCGCCCCGGCCGGGGTCGCCGCGAGCAGCGCGTCCACCTCCTCGTGCCGGACGCCGGTCGTCGACAGCACCCAGTCCAGGGCCGCCGTACCGACCATCGCCGGCATGGCCCGCAGCCAGTGCCCCGGCCGGTCGAGGGAGATGTACAGCCCTGCCGGTTCGCCGCTCAGGTCCAGCTCGGTGGTCGCGACGAGGCTGGCGAGACAGGTCCCGACGATGAGCAGTCCGTCCCCGGGCTCGGTGACACCCGCGCCGAGCGCGCAGGCGGGCAGGTCGTACGGCCCGTTCGCGATCCGGGTCCCCGCCGGTAGCCCCTCGCCACGCGTCTCGGCCGTGGCGACCGGGTCGGCGACCGGTGCCAGCAGCCGCCGTCGCCGGGTCAGCCCGAGCAACTCGACGACACCGTTGTCGTACGACCGCGTCCGGGGGTCGAGGAACGGCATCGACGCGTCCGAGACATCGGTGGTCGCCCGCGCCCCCGTCAGCCGCTGGAACACCATGTCCTTGCAGTACAGGGCGGTGGCGGCGGCGTCGAGAGCAGCGGGCTCGTGCGCGGCGAGCCACGCCAGCAGCGGCCCCGGACACCCGGGGAACATCGCGCTCCCGGTCCGCCGGAACACCGTCTCGAAGGTTCCGTCCGCCAGCCACTGATCGAGCAGTTCGTGTGCCCGACCGTCCATCCAGGACGCCGCCGCCCGCACCGGCCGCCCGTCCGCGTCCACCAGCCACACCCCGTCGCCCTGCCCGGTCAGCCCGGCGAGCTCGAACGGTCCGTCGACCTCCGCCGTGAGTTCGTCCAGTACGGCGACGACCGCGCCGTAGACCTCGTCCATGTCCTGCTCGACGAACCCGCCGTGCATGGAGAGGCCCACCGGGCGTGCTGCTACGGCGAGTTCACGCCCGGAGTCGTCGAAGGCGGCGGCCTTCACCGTGGACGTGCCGACATCGATTCCGACGTACATGTGGGGGCCTCCTGGGGGTGGGGGATGGGGGGTCGGGTGAAGTGGGGTGGAGGTGGGCCGGTGTTGGGTTGTTTTGCGTAAGTGGGCCGGTGTTGAGTGGTGTCGCGTAGGTGGGCCGGTGTTGGTTGGCGTCGCGTAAGTGGGCCTGTGCTGTCAGCGCACCCCTCGCGCACCTCTTTTGGTTCGGTCGCCTCCGGGGCGCTGGGAGCCGGTGTCGAGAGACCCACCGTGCTCGACCCTTCGGGCCTCCGCGCGCTGGGGCTCTCAACACCGGCGCGCCCCTACGGCTCCCTCTCGGCCGTCCACGTTGGCACAGTGGAACTTGGTGGGCTCTCACCCGAGTTGGTGGGACAAGCGCTCACCTCGTGCCCAGCGTCCTACCTCCGCCGCCGCGATGCGTGCCGCCTTCTGGGCCACGGACCGGGATGCACCCCCGAGGTGCGGGGTGAGGGTGACCCGGTCGGCGAAGCCGAACAGGCGTGACCCGGCGGGCAAGGGCTCGCGTGTGTAGGTGTCGAGGGCGGCGGCTGACACCTGGCCGCTCTCCAACGCGTCGCACAACGCCTCCTCGTCCAGCAACGGACCCCGCGCCACATTCACCACCACCGCGCCGGGCCGCAGCAGCGCCAGTTCGCGGGCGCCGATCAGATCACGTGTCTCGGGGGTCAACCGGGCGTGCAGCGTGATGACTTGGGACCGGCGCAGGAGTTCGTCCAGCTCGCTGACCCGGAGTCCGTGGATCTCGCCGTGCACATACGGGTCGTACACCATCACGCGTGCCCCGAAGGCACAGAGCACCCGGGCAACGCGACTGCCGACGGCCCCGTAGCCGACGAGCCCGACCGGCAGGTCCTCCAGCTCCAGCCCGCTGTGCCGGTAGGTGTAGTAGGCCGCCCCCGCCTCCCAACTGCCCTGCCCCGCAAGGAGTTCATGGGCCTGCGGGATCCGGCGGAGTGCGGCGAGCATCATCCCGACGGTGAACTCGGCGGTCGCGGCGGCGTTGCGGCCGGGCGCGAAGCACACCCGTACGTCGTGGGTCTTGGCCGCGTCCAGGTTGACGTTGACGGGACCGCCCCGGCACACGACGACCAGCCGCAGATCGGGGCAGGCATCCAGTACGCGCTCGGTGACGGGCCCCATCTGGGTGACCAGCGCACTGGCTCCGCTGTCCCGCAGGGCCTCGATCACCTCGTCCTCGGCATCGCTGGCCTCCTCCACCTCGGCGACGGGTCCGAAGGGTTCCAGAGGCCAGCCGAGCTCCAACTCTCTTACCGTGAAGGGGTGTTCGCGCAGTTCCTCGGTGATGGCCGCGGTGATCAGCGAAGGCAGTACGAAATGGTCACCGGCGGCGACGACACGCAGGGTCTTGGTCATCGTGGGGCTCCCTCCCTCTCCGCCACGATGAACGGGGAACGCCGAATGCGTAACCCCTGAGGGAGGTTCGGATGATGTTCGAGGGTGACGGCGGGGCGTGGCTGGGGATCGATCTGGGTACGCAGAGCGTCCGTGCATTGCTGGTCACGGTCGACGGCACGGTCCTGGGCAGCGGTACCGCTCCGCTGACCGGCCGACGGGACGGCGTACGGCACGAACAGGACCCGGGGGAGTGGTGGGCGGCGGTGTGCACGGCGTCGCGGGCGGCGATGTCGCAACGGTCCTCACGGGTACGGCCGGGCGGCCTCGCGGTGTGCGGCACCTCCGGGACGGTCCTGCTGACGGACGCCCAAGGCCGCCCGCTCACACCGGGGTTGATGTACGACGACGGGCGCGCGGTGGCGGAGGCGGCGCGGGTCGGGATGCAGACGAGCTGGGCGCTGCCGAAGGCCTTGTGGCTGCTGGATGCGTATGGTCCCGGCCGAGTGACGCATCAACCCGACGTCATCACAGCGCAGTTGACGGGCGGGGTGGTGGTCCCGACCGACTCCAGCCACGCCCTCAAGACGGGCTACGACGCGGAGCGTGAGGCCTGGCCGCCCCAACTGGCCGACTGGCGCGAGGTGTTGCCGGCGGTGGTACGCCCCGGCACCCGGTTGGGCGAGGTCTGCCCGGCCGCCGCCGAAGCGACCGGCATCCCCGCCGGTACCCCGGTCGTCGCGGGGATGACGGACGGCTGCGCGGCCCAGATCGCGTCCGGCGCGCTGCGCTCCGGCGCGTGGAACTCGGTGCTCGGCACCACCCTGGTCCTCAAGGGAGCGTCCGCGAAACCCGTCCGGGACGACGCCGGGGTGGTCTACAACCACCGGGCACCGGACGGCAGTTGGCTACCGGGCGGGGCGTCGAGTGTGGGCGCGGGTGCGCTGCCGACGGTGGCGGACCCGGCGGAGCTGGCAGAGTTGGACGGCCGGGCGGCGGAGTACGAACCGTCGGGCGCGCTGACGTACCCCTTGGCCTCACCCGGTGAACGCTTCCCCTTCCTGGCCCCCGATGCCACCGCCTTCACACTCGGCACTCCGGTGTCGGAGGCGGACAGCTGGGCGGCGGTGCTGCAGGGCGTGGCGTTCACGGAGCGCCTGTGCCTGGACTACCTCCACTACTTGGGCGCCCCGATAGACGGCCCCCTCACCTTCACGGGCGGCGCGGCCCGCAGCGCGTACTGGAACCAGCTCCGCGTTGACGTCCTCGGCCGCCCTGCCCGGGTACCGGAACAGATCGAACCGGCGCTGGGGATGGCGGTGTTGGCGGCGTACGGAACGGGGGCGGGCGGCAGGGCGCTGTCGGAGGTGGCCGACGGCATGGTCCGCATCCGCACGCTCCTCGAACCCCGCTCGTCCCACACGGCCCGCTTCACCGAGCCGTACGCTCGCCTGGTGGACGAACTGGAGAACCGGGGCTGGCTGCCGACCCCGCTCGCGACCCACACCCGCACCCGCCTGAACCAGGACACGATCGACTCATGAGCACCAACACCACCCTCCTCCTCGCCCGCCATGGTCAGACTGTCTGGCACGCCGAGAACCGCTACGCCGGCATCAGCGACGTCGCCCTCACCGACGAGGGAAGGGCCCAGGCGGAAGCCCTCGGCCGCTGGGCGACAGCCCACCCGGTGGACGCGATCTGGACGTCCCCGCTGTCCCGGGCGATCCTCACGGCAGCCCCGGCCGCCCACGCCCTGAACCTCACCCCCCACACCGAACCGGCCCTGCGCGAATGCGACTTCGGGGTGCTGGAGGGCCGTACGCTCGCGGAGTTCGAGGTGGAAAACCCCGGGGCGGCGGAGGCCTTCCGGTCCGACCCGGTGGCGAACCCCTTCCCGGAGGCCGAGGACCCGACGACAGCCGCGACGCGCGGAACGGCCGCCCTGCACCGCATCGCGGCCGCGCACTCCGGAGAACGGGTCCTGGTCGTCGCCCACAACACCCTCCTCCGCCTGGTGCTGTGCCGGTTGCTGGGGATTCCGCTGGGCGAGTACCGGCGGGTGTTTCCGAGGCTGCGGAACGCGGCGGTGAGTGAACTCCGGCTCCAGGGAGGGACGGTGGCTCTGATGTCCCTCAACGTGCCGTGCGGGACGGAGAGTTGAAGAGGAGGGCCCCCGCGAGTCACGTCCTCGCGGGGGCCCTCCTCTTCAACCGCCTGCCCGCGTGAAGGGTGAGAAGACGATCACGAGGCAGGACGATTTATGTGGGTCTGTGGGTCTGTGGGTCTGTGGGTCAGGCGGGCAGGATCGTCTGCCTGGACCTCGCCGCCTCGTAACGCCGCGCCACGTCCTGCCAGTTGACGACCGCCCACATCGCGTCGATGAAGTCGACCTTCTGGTTCCTGTACTGGAGGTAGAAGGCGTGCTCCCAGGCGTCGAAGACGAGGAGGGGGGTGGAGCCCTGGCCGACGTTGCCCTGGTGGTCGTAGATCTGCTCGACGATCAGGTGGCCGCTCAGGGGTTCGTAGGCGAGGACGCCCCAGCCTGAGCCCTGGGTTGTCGCTGCGGCCTTGGTGAGCTGGGCCTTGAAGCCGGCGAAGGAGCCGAAGGACTCGCGGATGGCGTCGGCGAGGCCGCCGACGCCATCCGCGGCCAGCGGTTCGCCGCCGCCGTCGCCCGTCATGTTGTGCCAGTAGATGCTGTGCAGGATGTGGCCCGAGAGGTGGAACGCCAGGTTCTTCTCCAGCCCGTTGACCGAACCCCACTGCTCCTTGTCGCGCGCCTCCGCCAACTGCTCCAGCGAGTCGTTGGCTCCCTTGACGTACGCCGCGTGGTGCTTGTCGTGGTGCAGCTCGATGATCTCGGGGCTGATCACGGGGGCGAGCGCGGAGTAGTCGTAGGGCAGGTCGGGCAGCGTGTAGACGGGCATGGCGGATCGATCCCCTTCGGGCCTCTTATTGCACATAAGTTGCAACTACAACCTATCAGCGAAAAGGTGCTGTGTGGCTACTCCGCCACCGATGTGTAGTGCGACGCGTCCCCCTCGATCGAGTAGCTCTCCTTGCCCTCGATGCCGACCGGGATGTCGCCGGCGACGGTGACGCGGTTGAGGCGGCGGGGCTGGTTGTCGTAGTTGTCGATGGCGTAGTGCTGGGTGATGCGGTTGTCGAAGAGGACGAGCTGGTTGGGGGACCAGCGGTGGCGGAGGATGTTCTCGGGGCGGGTGACGTACGCCTGGAGGAGGTCAAGGAGCTTGCGGGACTCGGTCGCCGACAGGCCGACGATCCGCTGCGCGAACCCGCCTATGAACAGGCCGCGTTCACCGGTCAGCGGGTGGACGCGGACGACCGGGTGGACCGTGCGGAACTTGATCGACGTGAACTGGGCGCGCTGGGCGGCCTTTTCGGCGTCGATCGACTCCTCCGGTACGGCGTAGTCGTAGTCGTTGGTGTGTTCCGCCCACAGGGTGTCCGCCAGGACGCGCAGCGGTTCCGGCAGGTCGCGGTAGGCCGCCGCCGAACTGGCGATCAGGGTCTCGCCGCCGTACGGCGGGACGGTGATGCTGCGCAGGGTGCTGGCCTGGGGCGGGTTGAGGACGAAGGTGACGTCCGTGTGCCAGTGGTTGGCGCGGCCGCGCTCGCTGTCGACGGGCAGGACGTTCGGGGCGCCGTCGACCGCGGGCACCGTGGGGTGCGCGGTGGTGAGGTCGCCGAAGTGGCGGGCGAAGGCCTCCTGGCCCTCGTCGTCGAGGTGGACGTCGTCGAAGACCAGCGCCTTGTGGATGTTCAGGGCCTCGCGGATCGCGGTCACCTCCTCGGCCTCCAGCGGCTTGCCGATGTCCACGCCCGACACGCGGGCGCCGATGTTCGCGGTGACCTTCTGGATCTCGATGGACATGGTGAAGTCCTTTCAGACGAGGGCGGGTTGGGTGGGTCGGGCGGGCTGAGTGGGTCGGGTGTACTGGTTGGCGGGGCGGGGGAGGCCGTAGCGCTCCCGGAGGGTCGTGCGCGGGCCGTACTCCGTGCGGAGCAGGCCGCGGGTGCGGAGGAGGGGGACGACGTGGTCCACGAAGGCGTCGAGGCCGGAGGGCAGGACCGCGGGCATGATGTTGAAGCCGTCGGCCGCGCCCTGTGTGAACCACGCCTCGATCGCGTCGGCGACCTGCTCCGGCGTACCGGCGAAGGTCAGATGCCCGCGCCCGCCACCGAGCCGGCCGATGAGTTGGCGTACGGTCAGCCGGTCCCGGCGGGCCAGTTCGGCGACGAGCGTGTAGCGGCTCTTCGCGCCCTCGATGGCGTCCTCGGGCGGGAGGTCGGGGAGGGGGGCCTCCAACTCCAGTGTTCCGGAAGGTAGTTGGAGGAGCCGCTCCAGGCGGTCCACTCCGTGCGTGTACACGATGTGGTCCTCCAGGAGTCGTTCGTTCGCCTGCGCCTCGGCCTCCGTCGAGCCGAGTACCGGCACGATGCCGGGCAGCACCTTGATGTGCTCGGGGTCCCGACCGGCCGCCGCCGTACGGGACTTGAGGTCCTTGTAGAAGGCCTGCGCGTCGGCGAGGGTCTGCTGCGCGGTGAACACCGCCTCCGCGTACCGCGCCGCGAACGTCTTGCCGTCCTCGCTCGATCCGGCTTGTACGAGGAGTGGGTAACCCTGGGGTGAGCGGGGGACGTTGAGGGCGCCGGCGACGCTGAAGTACGTCCCCTGGTGGTGGGGCGGGTGGATCTTCGTGTCGTCGCCCCACACGCCGGCCGCCTTGTCGGCGACGATCGCGTCGTCCTCCCAGCTGTCCCAGAGCTTCAGCGCCACATCGAGGAACTCGGCGGCACGCGCGTACCGTTCGGCGTGCGCGGGCTCGTGTTCCAGCCCGAAGTTGCGGGCAGCTTCCACACCGGCGGTCGTGACGATGTTCCAACCCGCCCTGCCGCCGCTGATGATGTCGAGCGAGGCGAACTTACGGGCCAGGTTGTAGGGGGAGTTGTAGGACGTGGACGCCGTGGCGATGAGGCCTATGTGTTCGGTGGCCGTCGCCAGTGCGGTGAGGAGGGTGAGTGGTTCCAGGGCTCCGGCGGGGCGTTGGGCGAGGTTGCTCCACAACTGCGGTCCGTCGGCGAGGAAGAGGGAGTCGAAGGTGCCGCGCTCGGCGATCCGGGCGAGGTGTGTGTAGTGGTCCAGCTCGACGTGGGCGTAGGGGTTGCTCTCCGGGAGGCGCCAGGACGCCTCGTGGTGGCCGGTGTTCATGAGGAAGGCGTTGAGGTGGAGTTGGCGGGGCATGGGTGTCCTTTACGAGGGACAGGTGGGGGAACTTTCGAGCGCAGGCCGGCATTACTCAGCCCGTCCGGCGTCTGAGGACGAGGCCCCTTCAGGGCCGATGGGGGTCTGGGGGCGCAGCCCCCAGAAGGCGCGCGCGACAGCCGACGCTCACCGGGAATCCGACGTCACACCGAGTGCCGCCAACAACCGCTCCCGATACTCGGCACGTGGCACCTCGGGATCGATCGCCAAGTCCAGCCCGATCCGCCCCTGTTCAAGCACCAGCACCCGGTCCGCGAGGACGATCGCCTCGTCCACGTCATGGGTGACCAGCAGCACCGAGGGCCGATGCCGCTCCCACAACTCCCGGAGCAGCACATGCATCCGGATCCGGGTCAGTGCGTCCAGCGCCCCGAACGGCTCGTCCGCCAACAGGAGTTCAGGCTCACGGACGAGCGACCGGGCCAGCGCGGCCCGCTGTGCCTCACCGCCGGACAACTCGTTCGGCCAGGCCCGCTCACGTCCGGCGAGCCCTACTTCGGCGAGGGCCTCACGCCCCTTCGCGGCGGCTTCCTTCCCCTCCGTCCCCAGCAGCACGTTGTCGAGAACCCGCCGCCACGGCAGCAACCGGGAGTCCTGGAACACCACCGACACCCGCTCAGGCGCGGTGAGTTGACCACTTCCGACGACCTCGTGGTCGAGCCCCGCGATGGCCCGCAACAACGTGCTCTTTCCGGAACCGCTGTGTCCGAGCAGCGCGGTGAACTGCCCGGCGGGCAGGTCGAGATCGATGTGATCGAGGACGACCCGCCCGTCGAACGACCGGGTCAGCCCCCGGAGTTGGACCGCGGGGACGGCGTCGGTAACGGGGTCGGTCAGCTGCTGAGTGTGCGGCGCCATGACAGCACCCTCCGTTCGATCAGACGGACCGCGCTGTCGGAGAGCAGGCCGAACACGCCGTAGATCAGCAGGCCGACGAGGATGACGTCCGACTGGCCGTAGTTCTGGGCCTGGAACATCATGTAACCGAGGCCGCTGGTGGCGTTGATCTGCTCCAGGACCACCAGGCTCAGCCAGGAGCCGGTCACCCCGAGGCGCAGGCCTACGAAGAAGCCGGGCAGGGCGCCGGGGATGACGATCTGGCGGACGAACTGGAGCCTCGACAGGCCCTGGACCTCGGCCAGTTCGACATAGCGGTGGTCGATGCCGGACAGCGCGGCGTGCAGGTTGAGGTAGATCGGGATGTAGACGACGATCGCGATGATGGCGATCTTGAAGGTCTCGCCGATGCCCAGCCAGAGGATGAACAGCGGGATCAGGCCGAGGGTGGGGATCGCCCGGTTGAGCTGCACGGTTCCGTCGATCAGCGCCTCACCGACCCGGCTCAGCCCGGCGGCCAGCGCGAGGACGACACCGGCGGTGAGGCCGAGCGCGAAGCCGTAGGCGGCGCGTTCCAGTGAGGTCAGCATGTCCGTGGGGAGCGTGCCGGACGTCCACAGCCGGCCGGCGGTCTTCAACACCGTCCAGGGCGCGGGGATCGCGGCCGGGTCCAACTGGCCGGCGGCGGAGGCGACGGCCCAGAGGGCGAGGAAGAGCGCGGGGCCGATGATCCGGGAGGCGGGCAGCCGCTTGCCGGGGGCGAGACCGCGCCGCCGCCTGCGCGGAGCCTTGGCGGCACTATCGACGGCGGTGGCTGGCAAGGGAGTTGCGGCAGACGTGTCCAGAGTCTGGGAGGTCGTCATGGCCGTCACTTCCGGTACTCCGCCGGGACGGCCCTCGCCGCGATCCCCTCGAAGCGCCGGTCGAAGAGCGAGTCCACCTTGAACTCCTTCACGAAGCCGCCCTCCGCGAGCAGATCGGCGGTCTCCTGCTCCCACTTCACGGCCTCGTCCCAACTCGGCGGGAACAACGGCTTGTTGGCGAGCGCGGTCACCGACTGGGCCTGCGCGAGCGTCAGGTTCTGCGTCTTGACGTAGAACTCCTCGTTCCAGGAGTCCGGGTGCTCGTACTGCCAGACCTGACCCTGCGCCCACTGCGGGATGTACGCGGCGATCGCGGCCGCCTTCGCCGAGTCGGCCAGCACGGCGGACGGCGCCCACAACAGGTTGAGCAGGTCTACGACATCGGTGGTGATCGCGCGGGCGCCCTTCGCCTCGTACTGCTTGAGGTACGCCGGTGCCTGGCTGTTGGCGAGCGGGGCGATGTCGACCTGGCCCGACTGGAGGGCGGTGAAGAACTGGTTGCTGGTCAGCGGGACCAGTTTCACCTCGTCGTACTTCAGCCCGGCTTCCTTCAACGCCCGCAGCAGTACGACCCCTTGGGCCTGGCCCTGCGAGAACGCAAGCTTCTTGCCCTTGAAGTCGGCGACCGTGCGGATGTCGCTGCCGGGCTTGGTCGCGAAGAGGTAGTTCGGCTTGCGGGTGACGTCGATCGCGACGATCTTCGCGTCGTAGCCCTGGTAGTGCGCCTGGATCGGCGGGATGCCCGCGTTGTTGGCGAGGTCGAGGGACTTGGCGCGGAACGCGTTGATGACATCGGGACCGGCGCCGATGTTCACCCAACTCGACACGGTGAACGGCAACTTGGGCAACTTCGCCAGCTTGAACTGGAGTTGCTGGGTGTTCAGGTAGGAGGAGATCTTCAGGCTCGTGCCGGACGGGACCTTCTCGGCGAGCGGGGCGGACAGTCCGGCCCCCGACTTGGCGGCCGCGGCACTGCTCGTGGCGCAGCCGCTCAGGCCGGCGATGCCTGCGGCGGCACCGAGCACGGAGGTGAGGAAGAGCCGCCGGTCGAGGCCGGGCGCACGGGAATGAGGCATGGGAGGACTCCCTGATCAAAAGTCGCGGGAACGCGGGATGCGGGATGCGGGATGCGGGAATGCGCGTGGAATTCACGGACGGCGAAAGACGGAGCAGTCCGGAGAGAGAAATTCAGGCAGGATGAGACCGGCGCCCCGGGGCGCGTCAACGGGTCAGCAACAAGAAGTGCGACAACTCATCTGCAGGCTCATGACCAGGATGTTCCCGGTCACGCGCGCTCCCTGTCAACATTCCGAGTTTCTGAATTAAATACGCCCCGGTGAAACGCTCGGTCACGCGCCGGGACGCACACTGGGTCACACACCCAACGGATCCCGGTACAGCACATCGAGCATCACCGAACCGCCCGCCACCGCCAGCACGGAATCCGGGAAACTCGTCGGCACGACCGCCGACGCCCGCGCGTCCCCGACCTCCTCGCGCAGCGCGCGCAGGCAGTCCTCCCGCCGTATGACCCCCAGCTCGGTGACGACCACCGTCTCGGGGTTGAGGATGTCGAGCAGCAGCCCGACCGCCCGCCCCACCATCCGCGCCCGCTGCGTCAACAGCCGTACGGCGACGGGGTTTCCGCGCTCCGCCGCCGTCACGACGTGGGTCGGGTTCACCCCGTCGACGATCCCCGCCTCCCGGGCCCGTCGGCACAACGTCCGTTCGCTCAGCTCCACTTGGAGGCAGCCGACCCGCCCGCAGTCGCACGGTTCCGTGCCGCCGCGCAACGGCAGATGGGCGATCGCCCCGGCCTGCGAGCGCGGCCCGTGGTGCACCTCGTCGTTGGTCGCGAAGGCCGCGTCGACCACGTTGCCGACGAAGAGATGCAGCACGCTACGGCTGCCTCGGGCCCGCCCGAAGAGCCGCTCGCCGTTGACCAACGCCCGGGCGTGGCCGTCCACATGGACCGGCAACCCGGTGCGGGCGCCGAGCAGTTCGCGCACCGGCACGTCCCGCCAGCCCAGCAGCGGATGGTCGACGATGGTCCCGGAGTCCCGGTCGACCCAGCCACCGGCGGCGACCCCGACACCCAGCGGGGTGGCCCCGGCCGCCTCCGCGAGCAACGCGGCCAGTCCTTCGGCGGCCCGCGCGAGCACCCGGGACGGATCGGTGAGGTAGCCGTCGTGGCCGATCCGCCGCTCGGCCACCACCCGCCCGCGCAGATCCAGCAGCGCGACCGTCGTATAGGGCACGGCCACATGGACCCCGCCCACAACAAACCGTGACGCGTCCAGGTCGACGGGCACGTGGGGGCGGCCCACACCCTTCGAGCGTTGAGGTGTGGCGGACTCCCGTATGAGGCCGAGTTGGGCGAAGCGGGCGCAGTAGTCGGTGACCGACGCCGGGGACAGTCCGGTCAGCCGGGAGATGGTGGAGCGGGCCACCGGGCCGTGCTCCAGCACCGAGCGCAGGATGACGCTCGCGTTGGTGCGCCGCCGGTCGCTGTCGGCGGCGCGCGGAACGGGGGAGTTGGGGGAGTGGGAGGCGAGCAGGGGTGCCGCGGTACGGGGCATGGGGATCTTCCTCGGGAACGGGTCCGACAGTGCGCCGTCTCGGATGGGAGGCGCACCGGATCCGCTCCGCCCGCCTCAGGGGCGGTAACAGGTCGCCGCGGCCTGGCGTCGCAGGTCGACATAGCGACGCGACGCGAAGTTCCGGGCCTGGGCAACCATGCGGTCGAAGCTAGCAAAACGGCCCACCCCTGCCCAGACGGTGACCGGTGTGCGAGACGGCACGGGTGGCGTTGTGCGGGACGGCGATGGTGGCGTGGTGCGGGATGGCGATGGTGCCGGTGTCCGGGATGGCGATGGTGGCGTGGTGCGGGATGGCGATGGTGCCCGTTTGCGGGACGGCGACGGTGCCGGTGTCCGGGACGGCGATGGTGCCGGTGTCCGGGATGGCGATGGTGCCGGTGTGCGGGATGGCGATGGTGCCGGTGTGCGGGATGGCGATGGTGCCGGTGTGCGGGATGGCGATGGTGCCGGTGTGCGGGACGGCACGAGGTCCGCGTGACCGGCATCACGCCTGGGCGCGTGTAGCGGGCATCCTTTGTCCGGAGCCCACCAAGTCCGCGTCGGACCCTTTGTCGGACGCTGACGGTGATCGGCCCGAGGGCCCTGGGATAGCGTCACAAAGTCCCCCTGCACCCCCGTCAACCTGCGGAGTCCCCTTGAGTACCGCCGTCGCCACCACCCGCCCGGGCCAGGTCCTCGCCGACCTGCTGCCCGCCTCCCGCGTCCGGGACATCGCCCTCGTGCTCGGCGGCGCCGCGCTCACCGGCCTCGCCGCCCAGCTCGCCGTGCCCGTGCCGGGCTCCTCGGTCCCGGTCACCGGCCAGACCTTCGCCGCGCTCCTCGTCGGCACGTCCCTCGGCGCCGGCCGCGGCTTCCTCTCCCTCGCGCTGTACGCGCTGCTCGGCCTCGCCGGCGTCCCGTGGTTCGCCCAGGGCACCTCCGGCGGCGGCGCCTCCTTCGGCTACATCGTCGGCATGCTGCTCGCCTCCGCCGCCGTCGGCGCCCTGGCCCGCCGCGGCGCCGACCGCTCGGTCCTCCGCATGGCCGGCACGATGCTGCTCGGCGAGGCGATCATCTACGCGATCGGCGTCCCGTACCTCGCGCTGAGCCTCGACCTCTCGACGAGCGCCGCCCTTGCCGCCGGCCTCACCCCGTTCCTCATCGGCGACGCCCTGAAGGCCGCCCTGGCGATGGGCGCGGCCCCGACCGCCTGGAAGTTCGTCAACAAGCAGCGCTGACAAGGCAGTTCCCGCGGAAGAGGTTCGCCGGGTCGTACTCCGACTTCAGCCCGGCGAGGCTCTTCCGCGTCTCCGCGTCGTACAGCCCCTCGCCCCGATCACCGGCCCCGAACGCGAAGTTGACCGCCCGCCCGAGCGTGTGGGGCGAGAGCAGGGCGAAGGCCGGATCGAGTCGCGCCCGGGCGGCCTCCCGCTCCCCGACCGCCAACATCCGTACCAGGAAACGCCCTTCGCGATACGGCACCGAGTTCGGCGCGGGCCGCGCCAGCGCCCCGCCGAGATGGTTGACCTGTACGACACACATGCCGCCCGGCGTGTCCGGCCCGGCGAGCGCCAGCACCTCGCCCACCCGCGCCACATCCAGCTCACTCACCACCGCGCTGTCCCCGTAGTACGCGTGCGGTGCGGGCGGGTCACTGTGGATCGTGTGGCTCTCGGTGTACGGCATCTCCCGCAACGAGTCGGCCAACACCGGACCGAACTCCCTGAGCGGCGCGACGAGTTGGGCACCTTCATCGCCGCTGCCCGTGTAGGCGACGCGCACGGAGAGCACGTACCGCCCGCGCAGCCGCGGCGGCAGTGCCGGGATGTCCGGGTACGGTACGGCGGCGAAGGACGAGGTCAGCTCGTCCGGCACGGTCCGCGTCCACTCCTCGTACGCCCGCAGCAGGGCGGCCGGGTCGACCTCCCGCCCGTCGAAGGCGAGCGAACCGCCGTAGAGCGTGCGCACGGGGACGAGGTCGATCTCCAACTCCGTGACGACACCGAAGGCGTGGCCCGCGCCGAGCAGTGCCCAGTACAGGTCGGGCTCCGACTCCCTTGTCACCCGGCGGAGTTGACCGTCGGCCGTGACGACGTCGAGCGAGCGGACGTGGTCGGCCGCGTACCCGAACTCCCTTGCCAGGATGCCGAGTCCGCCGCTCAATGTGTACGACACGGCACCCACGCTCGGCGCGGAACCGTTGAGCGGAGCGAGGCCGTGGGGTTCGGCGGCGGCCACGACCTGTCCCCAGCGCACGCCCGCCTGGACGCGCACGGTACGTGCCTCGGGGTCGACCCGTACCCCGTCCATCCGCCTCGTCGTGATCAGCACCCCGCCCTCGGAGCCACCCGGCAGCCCGTGCCCGGTGGCCTGCACGCCGACCGGCAGGTTCTCGGCGGCCGCGTACCGTACGGCGGCGATCACGTCGTCGGCCGAGCGCGCGCCGTGGATCACGGCGGGGCGCTGGGTGAACCCGGTCTGGAAACCGGCGAGTTCGTCCTCGTAGCCGGGGTCGGTGGGGTGGAAGGTGAGCGGGTGTGTGTGGTTCATGGGGTCATGCTGGCCGCATAACCTGACACGTACCGTCATGTTTTCCAGTGGGAGTGGAGGGGGAGGGCCGGGTGCTCCCGCTACCCGGCCCTCCCCCTTGCCCCTAGCTTTCCAACGGCCGTTGCCCCGGCCGCCGTTGGGACCAGTACACACCCGCCGCGCCCACCGCGATCAGGGCCGCGCCGGCCGCGCCCAGGGGCAGGAGGGCATCGCCGACCCCGGTCTTGGGCAGCGTGTCGCCGCCCGGCGCCACCGGCTTGTTGTCGGTGCCGAGCAGCAGCGGGGTGGCCGGGGCGTTCGGTGACGGGTTCGTCGTACCGAACGGGACCGGGCCCTGCTGCCAGAAGGTCTTCTTGCCGTCGGCGGACATCACCGGCAGACAGATCTTCCCGGCCTTGCTCAGGTCGTACGTCGCGTCGACGGCGTACGACTTCGACTTGCCCGCGGCGAGCGTGCCGACGGAGCACTTGAATCCGCTGTTCGAACCGGGCGGCAGATCCTTTTCGGCGATCGCCGAACAACCCTGCACGCCATTGACCTTGAGGCCGTCGAAACCGACGACCAGGAGATTGAGTTCGCCGCTCTCCTTGGTCCCCTCGTTCTTTACGGTGGCGGTGATCGCCGTCTTTTTCGAACTGTTGTCGACCGAGATCTTCTCCGGCAGGAGCGTGGTCAGTTTCACTCCCGCCGGAGCCGCGTCCATCGCCTTTCCGCCTTTGCCGCTCCCCGGTCCCTGGTCATCCGCCGAGGCGGTGAAGGAAAGGATCATCACCGCCGAGAAAGATGCCGTGAGCAGCGATCCTGTGACAGCCGTGGCAATGGCCGTCGCACGACGAGAACTCATGTTCGTCCCCCTTGTGTTCCCCTGTTTCCCCCTGCGACTGTGCCTGAATTCGCAGTACTTGAAGAGGTACCACAAGATTTCTCCGCACTATGCTGGTACGGCATGAAGTGTGACCATTGTGGGGGTGCAGCGGATTGCCGGGGAATGCGGGAAATTCGGGGAACGTGAGGGGTGGCGGTGTTCCGGGACTCCTGGTGACCGGACGCTATCGGCTGGTCGAAAGTATCGGCCAGGGGGGAATGGGGCGGGTGTGGCGAGCCGCCGACGAAATACTCGACCGGCAGGTCGCGGTCAAGGAAATGCGCATCGACGGCCTCGACCCGGAGGACACCCGCACCCGCCGCGAGCGCACCCTGCGCGAGGCCAGGGCGACGGCCCGCATCGACCACCCGAACGTCGTGCGTGTCTACGACGTCGTCGACGAGGGCGAACGCCTGTGGATCGTCGTGGAGTTGGTCGCCGGCCGTTCCCTGGAACGCATCCTCGCGGACGACGGTGCGCTCGGCCCGCGCGAGGCGGCCCGTATCGGCCTCGGGTTGGTGGCCGCCCTGCGTCAGGTGCACGCGGGGGCGTCCTGCACCGCGACATCAAACCCGGCAACGTGCTCGTCGAGAACGGCGGCCGACGCGTCGTGCTCACCGACTTCGGTATCGCCGCGATCCAGGACGCCACGGCGCTGACGGTGGTCGGCATGCTGGTGGGCTCGCCCGACTACATGGCACCCGAGCGGATCTCCGGCCATCCGCAGGGACCGCCCTCGGACATCTGGTCCCTCGGCGCGACCCTCTGCGCCGCGCTGGGCGGCCGCTCACCGTTCTCCCGGGACACGACACTGGCTACGTTGCACGCGGTTCTGTACGAGGAGCCTGAACTGCCGGTGACTGCGGGCCCGTTGCGCGACACCCTCGCGGCGCTGCTGCGGAAGCAGCCGGAAGCTCGGCCGGGGTTGGGGGAGTTGGAGCGGGTTCTGGTGCGGGTGGCGTTTCCGCGGGAGGGGTCTGAGGGGCCGGAGGGGGGTGAGGGGGCGCACGGGGTTAAGGAGCCTGAGGGGGTTGAGGGGCCGCAGGGGATTGAGGGGCCGCAGGGGATTGAGGGGATTGAGGGGTTGCAGGGAGTTGAGGAGCCTGAGGGGGGTGAGAGGCAGGGGAGTGAGGAACTGGCGGCTGTGGAAGCGGAGTTGGAGGAGTCGCCGCGCGAGGCCTATCGGGAGTCACCCACCCCGGCCTTCTTGGCGCCGTCACTCGTCCGCGCGGCACGCGATCCCCGGCTGTACGACCCTGACCCCGTCGAGGACGCGATACCGACGCAGCGGCCCGCCGTGGAGGAACCGGCTCCCGCATCCGAGGCCGCCGCCGGAGTCGCATCCGGAGCCGCCTCCGAAGCGGCATCCGAGCTGAGCTCCGAGGCCTCGGCCAACAACTCCGGGCGCTCTGCGCCACGCAGGACGGGTGTCTCCCTTGTCCGCGGCGATCAGTCTGAGCGCGCCGATCAAGCGGGTCGCGCCGAGCGGGCCGGTCGCGCCGAACAAGCTGGTCGCGCCGATCAGGTGGGTCGCGCCGAGCAAGCCAGTCGCGCCGAACAGGCTGACTGTGCCGCGCGAGCCGAACCCGCCGCACAAGCCGAGCGCAGCGAAGAGGCTCAACTCGCCGAACGAGCCGCGGCGTTGACCGCGCGAAAGCCAGTGCCCCTCCCGGCCCACCCGCCGGCCCCGCGCCCGGCACCACCGCACCCGGGCCTTGGCCCCGACCCTGTTCCCGGCTCCGGCTCGCCCCGCCCGGCACCACCGCGCCGCGCCCTCGGTCCGCATCCGGCTCGGGTGCCTCGCCCCGCCGCCGCTCTGCCGCCCGGCGGTGAACTCCCGGGTCCCGCCCAGCCGTTCACCAACCGCCGTCGCCGTGTCGGACTGATCGCCGGTGCGGCAGTGGTGGTCGTGGGTGCGGTCATCGGGACGATCCTCGCGAACTCCGGTGGATCGTCCGGTAGTTCAGCGACCGCTTCAGCGGCTTCGACCGAACCGTCCGCCTCCCAGTCCCCGTCCCCGTCCCCGTCCTCGTCCGCCTCCCACTCCCCGTCCCCGTCCCCGTCCCCGACAGCCGTCTCCCCCTCCCCCACAGTCGAGGGCACCTCCCGCCCCCCGACCCTGCCCCCGGGCACGCGCCGAGAAGCTGGCGGGTTCGCGTGGGCCACGCCCGCCGGGTGGCGGCGGGATCTGAAGACGGGGGCCGAGGTGCACTACACATCCCCCGACGGCACCCAGGAACTGGTCGGCAAGTCCTCGCTCGCGCGCGGTGACCTGATGGAGACCTGGGAGGCCTCGGAGCGGAACGCCCACCAGGGGGAGAGCTACCGGAAGATCCGGCTCGACAGGACGACGTTCCGCGGGTATCCGGCGGTGAGTTGGGAGTACACGTTCACGCTCAAGGGCGTCCCGTGGCACGCCCGGCTGCTCGGATTCGACGAGGACGGGAAGTCGTACCAGATCAACACCTGGTACCAGCCGGGCGTGGAGACCCAGGCCCTGAAGACCTACGACAGGGTCAAGAACAGCTTCGTCGTGCTGTGAACGTCCTGAGCGAACTCCCTCAGCCCACAGACACCTTGTCCGTGTCGGTGTCCGTCTCGGCGGTCGTGACCGCCTGTCCACCCCGCACCCGCTCCTTGATCACCGAGACCGCCACGACCGCCAACGCGACCAGCAGGGACAGCAGTACGGTCGTACGGCCGCTGCTCTCGCCCTCGGTGTCGGTGAGCATGTAGCCGAGGACGAAGACGATCAGGGCGATCGTCGCCCAGGTGAGGTACGGGTACAGCCACATCCGCACGACGAGCTTCTCCGGCGACTCGCGCTCGATGATCCGGCGCATGCGCAGCTGGGACGCGCAGATGACCAGCCACACGAACAGGGCCACCGCGCCGGAGGAGTTGACGAGGAAGAGGAAGACCGTGTCCGGGAAGGCGTAGTTGAAGAACACGGCGACGAACCCGAAGACGACGGACGCGATGATCGCCGCCATCGGCACGCCACGGGACGTGGTCCTGGCGAACGCCTTCGGCGCGTCACCGCGGCCGCCGAGCGAGAAGGCCATGCGGGAGGCCGTGTAGAGGCCGGAGTTGAGGCAGGACAGCACCGAGGTCAGCACGATGAAGTTCATGATCTGACCGGCGTGCGCGATGCCGAGGGAGTCGAGGGCGGCGACGTAGGAGCCCTGCGCCTTGATCGACGGGTCGTTCCACGGGAGCAGGCAGACCACGATGAAGATCGAGCCGAGGTAGAAGACGCCGATGCGCCAGATGATGCTGTTGGTCGACTTGGTGACCGCGCGCTGCGGGTCCTCGGACTCGCCGGCGGCCAGCGTGGCGATCTCGCTGCCCATGAAGGAGAAGACGACGAGCAGGACGCCGGTGAGGATCGCGCCGGGGCCGTTCGGCAGGAAGCCGCCGTGGTCGGTGAGGTTGCCGAAGCCCGCCTTGTCGGTGTGGGCGCCGGGGAGTACGCCGAAGATCGCCAGCGCGCCGACGACGATGAACGCGCCGATCGCCACGACCTTGATCCCGGCGAACCAGAACTCGAACTCGCCGTAGGAACCGACCGATACGAGGTTCGTCGCGGTCAGCACCACCATCACGAGGAGCGCCCAGCCCCACTGCGGTACGGCCGGTATCCATCCTTCGAGGATCTTGGCGCCCGCGGTCGCCTCGACGGCGAGCACGACGACCCAGAAGAACCAGTACAGCCAGCCGATCGAGAACCCGGCCCAGCGGCCGAGCGCGCGGTCGGCGTGTGCGGAGAAGGATCCGGACGTGGGGTTCGCGGCCGACATCTCGCCGAGCATGCGCATCACCAGCACCACGAGCGTGCCGACGAGCGCGTAGGAGAGCAGGATGCCGGGGCCCGCGGTCGCGATGCCCGAGCTGGACCCGACGAACAGGCCGGCGCCGATGACACCGCCGATCGCGATCATCGAGAGATGTCGGTTCTTGAGTCCTGCCTGAAGGCCAGAACCAGAAGTCATGGGGGGAGTTCCTTTACGCCGGTTGGGATGCCGGTGGGGGTGCCCGTACGAGCGGCGTACGAGTCGGTCCAGTGAATCGGAGGTAAAGGAATTCCTGAACCTTTGAATCCAGATCGTTACTTGAGGTTTCCTTGAGGTTGCGAGGCGTTGCCTGTATTTAACGTGGTCGGGCCCCGGAGCTGCTTCCCGGAAACAGCCGTGTCACACTCGACGCATGCGCGTGTATCTCGGCTCCGACCATGCGGGCTTCGAACTCAAGAACCACCTCGTCGAGTGGCTCAAGGAGGCGGGCCACGAGCCCGTCGACTGCGGGCCGCACATCTACGACGCCCAGGACGACTACCCGCCCTTCTGCCTCCGCGCCGCAGAGCGCACCGCCGCCGACCCCGAGGCCCTCGGCATCGTCATCGGCGGCTCGGGCAACGGCGAGCAGATCGCGGCGAACAAGGTGAAGGGCGTGCGGGCGGCCCTCGCCTGGAGCGAGGAGACCGCGTCGCTCGGGCGGCAGCACAACAACGCGAATGTGGTGGCGGTTGGCGCGCGGATGCACACGGAGGAGGAGGCGACGAAGTTCGTCGAGATCTTCGTGGGTACGCCGTTCTCCGAGGATCCGCGGCACATTCGGCGGATTGACATGCTGACGACGTACGAGGCGACGGGGGAGCTGCCGGAGATTCCGGCACATCACCCGAAGCAGTAAGCAGAATCAGCCGCTCCGGCTTTTGAGGAGCGGGGTCCGGGGCGGAGCCCCGAGGTCTTTGGAACGCCCACCTGTCGAGTGACCTGGACGGGTGGGCGGGTGGGAAAGGAAGTTCGCCAGGTGCCAGAGGGGCACACGATCCACCGACTCGCGCTGGACTACGGCGGTCACTTCAAAGGCCGAGCCGTACAAGTCACCAGTCCCCAGGGCAAGTTCAGTGACGCCGCCGCACTGCTCAACGGCACGGAACTCACCCGCACCGAAGCCCACGGCAAGCACCTGTTCCTCGGTTTCCGGGACGAGGAGTGGATCCACGTCCACCTCGGCCTGTTCGGCAAGGTGACCTTCGGCGGAGCCCCGGCGCCCCCGCCCACGGACACCGTCCGCCTACGCCTCGTGAACGACACGTCGTACGTCGATCTCCGCGGCCCCACCACCTGCGCCCTGATCACGGACACCGAGAAGCGGGCGATACACGACCGCCTCGGCCCCGACCCCCTGCGCCCGGCCGAGGACACCGACCCGGGCGCCGCGTACCGCCGTATCGCCCGCAGCCGTACGACGATCGCCGCACTCCTCATGGACCAGAAGGTCATCGCGGGCGTCGGCAACGTCTACCGCGCCGAGGTGCTGTTCCGGCACGGCATCGACCCGTACCGCGCGGGCAAGGACCTCACGCGGGCCGAGTGGGACGCGATCTGGGCCGACCTCGTCGAGCTGATGCGCGAGGGCGTCCGCACCAACCGCATCGACACCGTCCGCCCCGAACACACCCCCGAGGCGATGGGCCGCCCGCCGCGCGTCGACGACCACGGCGGCGAGGTCTACGTCTACCGCAGGGCGAACCGCCCCTGCCACATCTGTGGCGGCGAGATCCGCACCGCCGACCTCGCCGCCCGCAACCTCTTCTGGTGCCCCAACTGCCAGAAGCCGTAGGGGCGTTCAGCGGTACTGCTAGAACCCGTGCGGCAGCCAGGGCGCGACCGCCGACCCGAACGCCAGCGACGCCTCCGCCAGCGCCCCCGCCCGCAGCTCCCGCACCCGGCCGGCCCCCGCGAGCGACACGAGGGACACCCCGCCGAGATACGCGGACCCCAACTCCCGTACGGACAGGGCGAGATCGGCCGGCTCCTCGGTGCGCTTGCAGGACGCGCCCTTCGCGTCGCCGGTGAGCCGCCAACGCCCCTCGTTCCAGGGGCAGAAGGCGTCCTCGACCTCGAACACCACGTCCACCGGCGCCTGGTAGGTACGCGCCTCCAGCGAGGCGCCGAGGTCCACCAGCCGTACGTGCAGCGAGTCCGCCTGCCGGATCGAGCACCGGCGGAGGTCGGAGACGAGTTGCTGCCAGGCGTCGTCGACGGGACGGCTGCGCAGCGCCAGCTTCGACGTCAGGTCGATGCCGAAGAGGAACCGCCACAGCGCCGCGTACGACGCCGGGTCCAGCGCCTCCAGATCACGCAGCACGACCGTCCCCTTGGGGCCCTGGACGTCCCACTCGGGCTTGACGAAGTACCGCGCGTAGCCGACGACTTCACCCTCCCGCTCGGCCACCACGCAGCGCAGCGGTGAGGACCCCTCCCGCTCGCTCTCCGGGTCCAGCAGCGGCAGGTTCTCCCACCCGGGCCGCCGCGCCGTCATCCCCGGCCGCCCGGCCACCAGCCGCGCGTACACCGCCTCGCACTGGTCCCGTACGGCGGCGGGTTCGGCGAAGCGCAGCCGTACGTCGTCCGTCCCCGGCGGCACCGTGAGCCGCACCCGGGCGGTGTCGATCTCGGCGGTCGTCCGCATCGTCGCGGTGCCGTACCCGAACCGGCCGTAGATCACCGGCTCGGAGGCCGTCAGCACGGCGAACGGCTCGCCCCAGGACCGTACGTCGTCCAGCTGCCGGCGCATCATCGACGTCAGGATGCCGCGGCGCCGGTGCGTGGCGGCCACGCTGACCATCGTGACGCCGGCCGCCGGAACCGAGGCACCGCCGGGCACCGTGACCCGGAAGCTGAACGCGCCCGCCGTCCCCACGCACGCGTCCCCGTCCCAGACGCCGAGGAAGCGGTCGAACTCCGTGAGCCCCTCCCAGAGCTCGCGCTCCTCGGGCGACTCCGGGACGCCACCGAAGGCGTCGACGAGGTTGTCGTACCAGGTGTTCCACTCGTCCTGGCGCAGTACCCGCAGCTCGGTCCGCCCGGCCGGTGTGTTGCTCGCGTCTGTCCCCATGGACCATGCCTACCAGCGCATTGCGGGACGAGCCAGGGAATTTCCGCTGGGCGCCACCGCGAGGGCCTCCGGTGAAGTTCACTGTGAAGTTGAACCTCGCAGGGGGGACAAGTGGGACCTCCCGTGCCAAGCGGCTGGTCGGATGGATAGGGTCCCGAACTAATGGCAGCAGGACGAGAGCGGCGCGCGGAGGCCGACACGTTCACGGCCCGGTTGAAGAAGCTGGTTCACCGGGTCCGCACCGGCCTGCGCAGAAGTGCCGTCGACTACTTCCGCGGGGACGGCTCGGACTGGGTCGCGCTGGCCGGGCTGCTGATCACGATCCCGGTGATCGTGGCCATGACCCTCGCCAACGCGGTGTGGTTCTCGGCGGCCGCGCTGGTCCTGCCGATCGTCGCGGGCGGCCTGCTGCTGCGCCCCGCGAGCCTGCTCGGCCTGTACGCGGCGGCGGCCACCGGTCTGATCGTGGAGTCGGTGAAGCTCGGCCCGTACACCGAGGGCCCGGCGCGGGTGACCCCGGGCGTGGTGCTCGTGGTGGCCGCGTGCGGCTTCTTCGGGCTGCTGATCGCGCAGTTCCGCAGCCGGGTGGGCGTGCCCTGGCGGCGCGGCGGCACCATGCTCTTCGACCTGCGCGAGCGGATCCGGGTGCAGAGCAAGCTGCCCCAACTCCCGCAGGGCTGGCACCGGGAGATGGCGCTGCGGCCGGCGGGCGGCCAGTCGTTCTCCGGCGACTTCGTGGTCGCGGCCCGGACGAACGGTGGTCGGACCATGGAGGTGGTCCTCACGGACGTCTCCGGCAAGGGCATGGACGCGGGATCGCGCGCCCTGCTCCTGTCCGGCGCCTTCGGCGGCCTGCTCGGCTCGCTGCCCCCGCACGCGTTCCTGCCCGCTGCCAACGGCTATCTCCTCCGCCAGGACTGGGACGAGGGCTTCGCGACCTCGATCCACCTCGTCCTGGACCTCGACTCCGGCGACTACGAACTCTTCTCCGCGGGCCACCCGCCGGGCCTCCAGCTCAGCGCGGGCAGCGGCCGCTGGGAGGAGAAGGCGGCCGACGGCCCGCTGCTGGGTGTGTACGACGGCGCGCAGTTCGACCCCGTGAAGGGATCGCTGCGGCCCGGGGACGTGTTGATGCTGTTCACGGACGGGCTGGTGGAGACCTCCGAGCGGGACATCGTCGAGGGCATCGACCGCCTCACCGGCGAGGCCGACCGCTATGTCGCAGGCGGCTTCCACGGCGCCGCCTGGCATCTCATCGAGGCGGTCGCGAAGGACGTCAACGACGACCGGGCCCTGCTGCTGGTCTGCCGCGAGGGCCCGACGGCCCAGGCGGGGCGCTGACGTCAACGGAGGGTCGCCTCCCTGGGCGCTGGGCGCCGGGCGTTGGGCTCTGGGCTTCGGCTTTGGGCTTCGGGCTTCGGTGAGGAAAGTTTGCCGACTTTGTGATGGTGAAGGCCCCGGGTTGCCCGGGTGATTCGCGAGTTGATATTGATGGATCCGTATGTGACACGAGCGGCACACGCCGCGTGAGCCCGTACGGGGGAGCCGACATGAAGTTCGACATGGGTGCGCAGGCGCTGTCGACGCTGATGCGTGACTCGCGCGGATCGAGTCAGGATCTGGGCACGCTGATCCGGCAGTTGGTGCAGGCGGCGGAGCCCTTGGAGGGGAAGTTCAACGGCGGCGGCCGTGCGGCTTTCGACCAGTTCAAGGCGCGGGCGGACGGGATCACCAAGGAACTGGACTCGTCCTTGGCGGCGATTCTGGGCGGCCAGTCCGGGATGGACAGCGCGTTCAGCACGGGTGACGACGAGCAGCGTGACAACGCCCGGCAGCACATGGGGTCGGCCAATTTCGACGCGGCGCGGTTCTCGGGCCGCTGAGCCGCGTTCGGTCCTTTCCGGCCCTTCGGGCCTTTCGGGTCATTCAGGTTGTTTTCGGGGAGTGGTGTGTGATGGCTGGTGCGGGTATGGATCGTCGTTCCTACGACACGACGGCGTCGGGGGACGTGCAGGGGAATCTCGCGGGGGTGATCGCCCAGCTGGAGGCGGTGATCTCGGCGCGGGACAAGCAGGTGAAGAAGGCGATGTCGGACTTCACGGCCGACGGTGTGGCGGACGAGTACCACGGCAAGGAGCACCGCTGGAACCAGGCCTCGCAGGAGGTCCGGAACATCATCCAGCTGCTGAAGACGACGATGGAGAAGAACGACTCGACGGCGCACGCGACGTTGGCGAAGGCGAAGTCGGCGGTGGACAACATCGGCTGAACCGCGGGCAGTTGGTGGTTCACCGGCGGCCGCTGCGGCTGTCGTGGTTCTTGATGGTTCGTGACGGCCGGGTGCCGGATTCACGGGGGTTGGTATGACGGGCTGGGACCTGCGTCCGCAGGGCATTCAGCATGTGCTGACGACGACGGGCACGACGGCGTC
The DNA here is from genome assembly GCF_033335955.1 of Streptomyces sp. N50. GTDB lineage: Bacteria > Actinomycetota > Actinomycetes > Streptomycetales > Streptomycetaceae > Streptomyces. The sequence continues at coordinate 2,911,599 of NZ_CP137549.1, read as the reverse complement.
GCATCTGGAGACGTACGCGAAGGACTACGGCGCGCATCTGCAGTCGGCGGCGTCGAGCGCGGGCACGATCTCCGCGGACGGCGGATCGGGCGGATCGGGCGGATCGGGCGGCGCGTCGGGCGGTAAGGACGGCGGGAAGGCCCAGGGCGGCCTGGTGGCGCTGGCGCTCTCGCAGTACGCCGAACACGCCATGAAGGACCTGCAGTTCATCGCCGCGAGGGCGGGCAAGTCGATGCAGGGCGCGGTGGACGCGACGACGGCGTATCTGAACGGCGACGACGCCATGGCCGCAGAGGTGCAGCGCAAGGCGTCCATGCCCGGGGTGACGATGCCGGGAGTGGGTCAGCGGTGATCAATCCTGACGAGATTCCCGAATTCACCGGTGATCTGGAGCAGTTGGAGAAGGACTACGGCGATCTGAAGAAGGACGCCGGGCACATCCGCTCCACGGGTGCGGATGTGCACTCACAGTTCCAGGGGCTGTCGGCGTACTACCACGCTCCCGAGGCGGAGACGCTGTTCGCGTCGACGAAGCCGGTGTCGGACCGCTCGGACACCTTCGCCACGGACCTGGAGACGGTCTCCTCGGCACTGTCCGGGTATGCGACCGAGATCCGTCCGCTGGTGGCGAAGCTGAAGCAGCTGAAGACGGAGGCGACGGAGTTCGTCGCCTCGGTCAAGGGGGACGACGACTGGGAGTACGACGGGGACAAGGTCGACAAGCACAACCGGATCCGGGACGACATCACGGCGGCGGTGGCGGCGTTCTGGGCCGCCGAGCGGACGTGCCACAACGAGATCACGGCGCTGTGGCACGGCACGCAGATGGTCGCGGGTGACGGTTCGGACCGGAAGGACCAGTACGGCTACAACGCGTCGGACCTGAAGGACGCGAAGCTGCCGTGGGGCGACCCGGTGGAGGAGAAGCACCACTGGTACGAAGTCGGCCACTGGGTGAAGTCGTTCGTGTGGGACGGCCTGATCGTGGACGGCGTCTGGGGCACGATCAAGGGTCTGGGGACGCTGGTCGGGTTCGGCGGCTGGGACGCGATGGGGCAGGCGTGGAAGGGCCTGGCGCAGTTGGCGACCGGGCTCACGCTGTCGATGATGCCGGGTGCCCAGCTCGCGTTCTGGGCGCTGCCGGACAAGGCCCTGCCGTCGTGGTTCCGTGAGTCGCGCAACACGATGAAGCAGACGGGGAAGGCGCTGCTGGCGTGGGACGAGTGGGGCAAGAACCCCGCGCGTGCGGCGGGTGCGGTCACCTTCAACGTCCTCACCACGGTCTTCACCGGCGGCGAGGGCGCGGCCGCGGCCGGCGCCGGCAAGGCGGGCGCGGTGGCCAAGGCGGTCTCCCTGGCCGGGAAGGCCGGCAAGATCATCGACCCGATGACGTACGTCATGAAGGGCGCCGGGGCGGGCCTGTCCAAGGTCGGCGACATCGCCAAGAACCTGAAGGGCGTCGGCAAGATCGACATCCCGACCCTCCCCGACGGCTCCGTACACCTCCCAGACGGCCGGCTCCTGGAGCCGAACGGAAACCTCCTCGACCACGCGGGCAACGTCGAGACGACCCCGATCCCGAAGGAGGCGGCGCCTGGGCTGCCGGCCCACTGGACGGTCCCGGCGCCGGAGACGGTGCCTGTGGGGGTCTCCCATGCGGCGGACAACGCCGCACACGGGGCGCTCCCGCACACACCGGCCAAGGTCCCGGGCGGGCTGCCGTCGGCTGCGGGCAACGGGATTCACGGCGGTATTCCGAAGGCTGCAGGGGACGGGATCCATGGCGGTATTCCGAAGTCCGTCGGCGACGGTGTCCACGGCGGGGTTCCGCACTCGGTGAGCAACGCCGTGCATTCCGGCACCCCGCATGTACCGGGCAACGGGATTCACGGCGGTATTCCGAAGGCTGCCGGGGATGGTGTCCACGGCGGGGTTCCGCACTCCGTGAGCAATGCTGTGCATTCCGGCACCCCGCATGTACCGGGCAACGGGATTCACGGCGGTATTCCGAAGGCTGCCGGGGATGGTGTCCACGGCGGGGTTCCGCACTCCGTGAGCAATGCTGTGCATTCCGGCACCCCGCATGTCCCCGGCAACGGGATCCACGGCGGCATCCCGAAGTCCGTCGGCGACGGTGTCCAGGACGCGGTTCCGCACGTCCCGGACAACGGCATCACCGGAGGCGTCCCGCACGTCCCCGGCAGCGGCGTTCACGGAGGCATCCCGCACAGCACGGGCGACGCGGTCTCGGCGGGCGGGCACGCCGGTACGACGCCTTCGGCTTGGTACCACGAGACCCCGACGGCCCCGGCGCACGAGGTGCCGCACACCACCCCGCACGACGCGCCGCCGGCCGCTCCGCACACGGGCGGGCATGACACCCCGGGTACCGGCGGTCATCCAGATCACGGCGCCGGTCACGATGGTGCCGGTCATGACGCCGGGCACGCCCACGACGCCGGGCACGTAGGCGACCACGGCGGCCTCGGGCACGACGCGGCGGACATCGCCGGGCACGACGGCGTGGACGCGGCTACCCCGGGCCACGCCGGCAGTGAGGTGCCGGGGCATGGCGGGGCCGGCGACACGTTCGAATACAAGCCGCATGTCTCGGCGGATGAGTTCGACGACCTCTCGGTCGCGGAGAAGCACAGGGTTGCAACCGCAGAGTTGTCGGAAGGGACCTTGCCATTCGCGGACAGCAAGGCAGCGATCGAGTACGGACAGGACTACTGGAACGACTACGTCGACAACCTGGACCCGTCCGCACGCCAGGCGCTCAACGACTACTCGGGCGACTTCTTCCCTTCGTACAAAGACATCAATGGCTACTTGCGGGGGAGCCACGGATTCAGCTCGCGCCCGGAGGTGTTGCACGACATCGCCGAGATGGACCGCGTACTGTCCTCGCGGGCTGTTCCAGACACCATCATGGTGGTACGGGGCACCGACCTGGGCTACCTCAATCTGCGTTCGCCGATGGACATGCTCGGCCAGACTTTCCCGGACCTGGGGTACACCTCCACGTCTCTCGGTGATCATCCGGTCGGAGCGTTCAAAGACAAGGAAGCGGTCATGCACCTTCGGCTTCCGGAGGGCACGCCCGCTCTCTGGCTGGAGAAGGTCAGCAACTACGGCGCGGAAGAGCGGGAGCTACTCCTTGCCCGTGGCACCGAATACAGAGTGACCAGGGTCTTCATGGACAATGGCAAGATCCACGTGTACGGCGAAGTCCTGCCCCGGAGTTAGGGAGCACTGTACGGATGAACGAGGAACAGCGGCTCAATCCGAGGTTGAACGAGGACCTGAGGTTCACCCCCAAGCCGGGAGGGCCGGCGCTGTACGGCGCGACGACCGAGAAGCCCGTTCAGTACCTCACCGTGGCCGAAAGGGACGGCAACGTGATCGGATACGTCTGGGCGAACGATGAGGACGACGCCGCCGGATGGGAAGTCCGCAAGGCAGGCGGTGACGACGCGTTCAACAAGGGCGCGCGGTGGGCCCGGAAACTGCACGACGCCAAGGCCCGTGGGCTCGCGCCGACAACTGCTCTGGCAGAAATGGTCAGGGACTCCGATCCCGCAAGCTCCAGCCATGTCGTGCCTGATTCCCTGCAACAGGCTCCGAGCCTCAAGACAGTCACGGCCCTGGCCGAGCAGTGAGTAAACCGATCAACCCGCGTTCTGACGATGGCATGTTGTGTCGCCGGGTCCGCCGCATTACCGGACCCGGAGCGACAAGCCGGTGCGGTACTTCACGGTGGCCGACAAGGAGGGCGGCGCGGCCCTGAGTTATGTATGGGCCGACGACGACGAGGACGCCGCCGCGTGGGTGCCGCGCGCGGCTGCCGGCGGACGGGCCCTCGCCGAGGGCGGTCACTGGCACGCCCGGAACGCCGCCGCGGTCGAGGCCCTTGCCAAGGGTGACTAGGAGACATACGCACCACCATGAGCAGTGAACGACCGGTCAACCCGCGCTTCGCCGAGGGCATGTGGTTCCAGGAGGCGCCCGGCGGTCCGGCACGGTATCGGGACAGGACCGACAAGCCTGTGCGGTACTTCACGGTGGTCGACAAGCAGGGCGGTGCGGTTCTCGGATACGTGTGGGGCGGTGACGAGGACGACGCCGCCGCGTATGTGCCGAGGCGGGCCGCGGGTCCCGTGGGGGCGAACGAGAGCATGTCCTGGATCAGCAGGCTGCGTGAAGCCAAGGCGCGGGGTATCCGCCCGTCCCAGGCCATCGCCGAGTTCCTGGCCGGACCGGAGCCCGGTGGCAGAGGCCGCCCTCTGTCGGGTTCCCTCACCGACGCCCCGAACACCGCCGCGGTCAAGACCATCGCTCAGGAGGCCTGACCCCGCATGCAGCACCGGCACCCCGTCCAGTACGTGGCCGTCGAGACCCCCGACGGCGACGTCGTCGGATACGTCTGGGCCGACTACGCCGAAGGCACCCTGGAGTGGTCGCGGCGCGCCGCGACCGGTGTCGACGGGTATCGCCTCGGCGAGACATGGGCGGCCAAGGTGGCGGAGACCCGCGAGCGAGGCATCCCCCTGGCCGGTGCGCTGACCCAGCTCGCCCGCGACGCCGGCACCGGGCCCCCGGTCGATGTCCCCGGCCCCGAGGCCGTGGACGAACTCGCCCGCGCCGTCACCGAGGCGGACGACCGGCGCCTGCTGGCCCAGCTCGACCACGACGACGTCGAAGCCTGGCAGGAGCTGGCCGACGCCTACGCCGCCCTCACCGACGACGACCGTGACGTCCGCTGGGGCGGCGGCGAGAAGAACGCGAACGGCGCGACCCAGTGGCCGTATCCGGTCTACAGCAAGCCGCTGTGGCGGGTCGTCAAGGCCCTGTGGGGCATCGGTGCCGTCACCTCGGAGTACCGCTGGAGCTCCGCTCCGCCTCCCGCGGTGCCGCCCCACGGACGGCTGCGTCCCGCGGACGCCGTACGCGCCGCGACCTTCCTCGCGGTCGGTGAGCGCGTCAACGAGGGGTCGGTGGACGAAGCCGTCCAGAGCGGCCTCTTCGACGCCATGGTCGTCGCGCTCCTGGACCGGCACGCCGCGCACCCCGCTCAGTGAGCCGGATTCGACATCGGGAACCCCAGGTGTGCAGGTCCTGCGGAGATTTCGGCGCCGTTCCCGGCATCCCGGCCTCCCCGGGTACGCCGCCCGCGCGTCCATGTTTTATGTTGCACGGGCGAAGTCACGGGGACAGGGGGGATGCGCTATGCCGTACGACGGGTCGTCCGCTCCGGTCATGACGCTCGCCGAGGTCGAGTCCGTCGCCCGTGCCGCGCACGCCGCCCAGCGGGACAAGGCCGGCCGGCCCTACGCCGAACACCTGGAGGCCGTCGCCGAAGGCGTACGCGCCCGCGGTGGCGGTCGCGAACTCATCGCCGCCGCCTGGCTGCACGACGCGGTCGAGGACGGCGTGCTGAGCGAGGAGTGGCTGGCGGCGGCCAACCTCACCCAGCGCACCAAGGACGTCGTACGGGCCCTGAGCAAACGGCCGGGCGAGGAGCCGCGGGCGTACGCGGAGCGGATCCTCGCCACCGAGGGCGCGCTGCTCGTCAAGGCGGCCGACCTCGCGCACAACGCCGACCCGCGCCGGCTGGCCGTACTCGACGAGCCCACCGCACGGCGTCTGACACGGAAGTACGCCGCCATGCGGGAGTACCTCGGCCTCACCGCCGAAAGCCCTGACACCCCTGAAACCTCCACGCCCCTTAACGACTGACGACCGCACAGAGAACAACCCAGAGAACAACAGAGACCACAGGCACAGGACCAACTCAATGGCACGGGACTACGACAGCCAACTGCTGGAGTCGGTGGCGGTGCGCCGGCGCCGGATGCGCGACGCGCTGCTCTTCGGCGCGCAGCGCACCCGGCGCTCGGCCGACGAGCGGCTCGGGAAGGTGTTCGCGGGCATCGCCATCGCGGCCGTCCTGTGCGCCGGATGCGTCGGGTGGTCCTTCCTGCAGGCCACCCTGGCCAAGCAGAAGCAGCAACAGCAGCAGGAGCAGCAGCAGTACGGCAGCAGCCCCTCCGCACAGCAGTCCTCCGCACAGCCGTCCTCGGCGACCTCGGCCGCCTCGGCCACAACTTCGCGATGAATGGGTTCCGGTAAGTGGTGAGTGCAGCAACGACGTCCCGGACGCAAACGGCGTCCCGGACACAACTGAGCCGGGTCACGCTGGTCGGTGAGCGCAGACGCGTCGACATCGTCCTGCCGTCGGACACCCCGATCGGGCAACTGCTGCCCGACATCCTGCAGTTGCTCGACGACCGGGCCGCCACGCGGCCCATGACCCGGCAGCTGATCACCTCCGACGGCTCGGTGCTGCCGCACGAGGCCACCCTGTCCTCGTCCGAGGTGCCCGACGGCGCCGTGCTCCAGCTGGTGCGCGCCCACGCCGCGCCGCCCGCACCCGTCGTGCACGACGTCATCGACCAGGTCGCCGACGATCTCGATCTGCGGGCCTGGCGCTGGCGGCCCGCCGCGCGCCGGGCCAGTTCCGGGGTGGCCACCGTCGTGTTCGCCGTGGCCGCGGCCCTGCTGGCCCGGCGCGAGTTCGCGCTCGAGTCCGTCACCACCGCGCTCGCGGTCGTCACCCTCGTCTTCGTGATCGCCGGCGCGCTCGTCTCGAAGATCGGTGACGGCAACCGCGGACTCGCCACGGCACTGCTGCTCGCCTCCGGAGGGCTCGGACTGCTCGCCGCCTGGACCGCCGCCGACGCCTACGGCTGGTCAGGACCGGCCCGGCTGGCCGGTGTCGTCGCCGCGCTGGTGCTCACGCTCGTGCTGCTCGCCTACTTCTCCCCGCTCGGCCGGGGCGCGCTCCTCGGGGCCGGCGCCACCGCCTTCATCACCCTGGTGTGGGAGGCCGTCGCCGCCGTACAGGACCGGCCGGACCGGATCGGCGCGGTGATGGCCGTGTTCTCCGTCGTGCTGCTCGGCATGCTGCCGCGGCTGGCGCTGATGGCCTCGGGGCTGACGGCACTCGACGACCGGCGTTCCGCGGGCACGTCGGTCAGCCGCCACCAGGTCGCCAACGCGCTCGCCGCGACGCACCGCGGGCTGGCGCTGATCACCGTCGCCACGGTCGTCTCGGCCGCCGCCGGCGGCTGGCTGCTGACCGCGTCCGGGCAGCCGACCGTGTGGACGGTGGCCCTCACCTCGCTCACCGCCGTGGTGCTGCTCTCCCAGGCCCGTGCCTTCCCGCTGGTCGCCGAGGTGGTGGCGCTGTTCGGCGGCGCCGCGCTGCTCGTCGTACGGCTCGCGGTGGAGTGGGTGGACCACGCGGGCGGCGCCGGGGCGCTGGTGCTGCTGTGCGTCGCCGGGGTGCTGCCGCTGGTGGTCCTCGCGGTCCAGCCGCCCGAGCACGTGCAGGTACGGCTGCGGCGGATCGGCGACCTGATCGAGTCCCTCGGCGTGATCGGGCTCTTCCCGCTCGCCGTCGGGGTGTTCGGCATCTATGGGCAACTGCTCAACAAGTTCTGAGGCCAGGGCAGGAGTGAAGGGCGACATGCCGAACGGGGACAACTGGCAGAGCGACGTGCTGCGCGATCTGAGAGGCGCTACGCATCAGCCTCAGCATCAGCAGCCTGTGCCGCCGCAGCAACAGCAACAGCAGCTATCGCCGCAACAGCAACAACCGCTATCGCCGCAACAGCAACAACCGCTATCGCCGCAACAGCAACAACCGCTGCCGCAGCAGGGGTCCGGTGCCCCGGCGTACGGCTACCCGCAGCAGCAGGCGTACGCCGACCCGCCGCCTCCTCAACACCAGCAACACGCCCACACCTACCAGCCGCAGCCCCGCGCCCCGCACCGCGTCACCCCCGACTCCCGCCCCGTGCTCGACAAGCGGCTCGCCGCCGCCGGGCTCAAGCCGCGGCGCGGTGAGGCGTTCGGTGTCCGTGCCCTGCGCGCCGTACGCCGTACCGTCTCCTCCTCGGCGGCCCGCGAGGTCGCCGACAGCGCGGCGACCGCCGAGGTGCTGCAGCAGGCGGTCACCACCGGGCGGCAGATCGCGGTGACGTCCATCCGCGGCGGCTCCGGCAAGACGACGGTCGCCGCGCTGCTGGGCGCCACCTACGCCCACTACCGCCAGGACCCGGTGCTCGTCGTCGAGGCCGACCCCGCGCTCGGCTCGCTGCCGCTGCGGCTCGGCGCGGAGAGCCTGCGCTGGACCACCGGTGACCTCGCCGGACTGGTGGAACCGCAGATGTCGCTGCTCGACGTCACCGGCTACCTGGTCCAACTCCCGGGCAACGCCTGGCTGTTGCCCGGCAGCCAGGGCCAGGTCGGTGCCATGCTCGACACCACGGGCTACGAGCGGGTCATGGTCTCGCTGCGCCGTTTCTTCGGGGTGACCGTCGTCGACTGCGAGACCCTGCCCGCCGAGGTCGCCCGTACCGCGCTGTCCGCCGCGCAGGCCCGGGTGCTCACCGTGCCCGCGACGCTGGAGGGCATCGCCAGCACCCGCGCCGTCCTGGAGTGGATGCGCAACCTGCCCCCGCACGTGCTGGCCTCCACCGTCGTCGTCCTCACTGCGACCGCACCGCACCCCGGCGTCGACCTCGCCAGGGCCACCCAGGAGCTGACCGAAGCCGGAGTCACCGTGACGGTCCTGCCCTACGACCGCCACCTCGCGTCCGGCGGCACCATCCGTACGGATCTCCTCGCCCGGGCCACCCGGCAGGCCGCCACCCGGCTGGCCGCCGACGTCTTCCAGCTCTCCCAGAAGCAGCGCTGACCGCCGACAGGAAGGCACCGAGGCACCGAGGAAACCGACCCGAGGACCAGGCATCGTAGATGAGCACCCGACTGATCCACCGTCCCGCGCGCACCACCCGCCCGCCGGCCGCCCCCGAGCCGCGCACCATAGAGGCGCCGCCCAACCTGCCCGAGGGCAAGGCCGGTTCCGTGCTGCACTCGCTGCTGCCCGTCGCCGGGGTCATGTCGTCCGTCGTGATGATGACCTTCGTACGCAACAGCCAGTTCGCCGGGCTGGGCGCGATCATCCTCGTCGTCACCCTGGCCGGCTCCCTCGCCATGGCCTTCTCCCAGCGGGGCAAAGCCCAGCGCGTCCGCCGCACCCAGCGCGAGGCCTACCTGGCCTACCTGGAGGACCTGCGCGAACAGCTGGCCAAGGAGGAACGCGAACGGCGCGAGCGCGCCCAGGTGCTCAACCCGCCGCCGGACGCGCTCTACGACATCGTGCGCGACCCCGCCCGGCTGTGGGAGCGGCGCCGGACGGACGGGGACTTCCTGCGGGTGCGCGTCGGCACCGGCCAGATGCCGGTGCGCGATCTCCAGATCGCCCAGCAGGGTTCCTCCGCGCTCACCCCGCCCGACCAATTCATGCTCAACGAGGCCTCCGCGCTGACCTCCCGCTTCAGCACCGGCACCGAACTCCCGCTCACCGTGCCGCTCGACCGCGTCGGCAACATCAGCGTCATCGGCCCGCGCGAGGACACCCTGCGCGTCGCCCGCGCGCTGCTTGTCCAGGCCGCCGCCACCCACGCGCCCGACGACGTGGCCGTGGCCGTCGCGGCCCCCGGCGACCGGCTGGCCGACTGGGAGTGGGTCAAGTGGCTGCCGCACCTGCTGGACACCGAGCAGTTCGACGGCCCGGTCGCCGCCCGCCGGATCGCCCCCTCGCTGCCCCAGCTCGCCCGGCGGATCGGCGGTGAGCTGCGCCGCCGCGCCTCCTACGCGGCCGAGGTGCGCCGCGGCATGTCCGGCAAGGACGCGCTCGGCCTGACCTCCCGGCTCCTCGTCGTCGCCGACGCGCACGGGGGCGACGCCGTCGACCTGCCGCGCCCCGACGACGCGGTCGGCCTGCGGGAGATGGGCGTCACCGTGCTGCACCTGCTCGACGAGCGGGTACGGGAACCCGGCAGCGTCGGCGTGCGCATCACCGTCGACGGCGCCCGGACCGTCATCGAGGACCTGCGCGAGGCCGAGCCGATCAGCGCCCACGGCACGGTCGACGAGGTCGGCACCGCCCTCGCCGAGGGCCTGGCCCGGATGCTCGCCCCGCTGCGGCTGTCCGCGGAGTCCCTGGTCGGTGCCCCGCTGACCGGTCCGGTGGACTTCGCGGAGCTGCTCGGCATCGACGACGTCGCCGACCTCGACCTGGACCGGCTGTGGGCGCCCCGCGCCGAACGCGCCTTCCTGCGCGTCCCGATCGGCGTCGGCGACAGCCACGAACCCGTGCTCCTCGACCTGAAGGAGTCCTCCGAGCTGGGCATGGGCCCGCACGGCCTCTGCGTCGGAGCCACCGGTTCCGGCAAGTCGGAGCTGCTGCGCACCCTCGTCCTCGCGCTGCTCGCCACCCATCCGCCGGACGACCTCGCGCTGGTCCTCGTCGACTACAAGGGCGGCGCCACCTTCGCCCCCTTCGCGGACGTCCCGCACGTGGCGGGTGTGATCACCAACCTGGAGAACCAGGCCGGCCTCGTCGAACGCGTCCACGCCTCGCTCGCCGGCGAGGTCAAGCGCCGCCAGCAGGTCCTCAAGGAGGCGGGCAACGTCGCCGACATCGGCCACTACGCCGCCCTGCGCGCCGAGAAGCGCCCCGACCTGGAACCGCTGCCCCACCTGTTCGTCGTGATCGACGAGTTCGGTGAACTCCTCACCGCCAAGCCGGACTTCATCGACCTGTTCCTGTCCATCGGCCGCATCGGCCGATCCATCGGCGTCCACCTGCTGCTGTCCAGCCAGCGCATCGAGGGCGGCAAACTCAAGGGCCTGGACACCTATCTGTCGTACCGGCTCGGCCTGCGCACCTTCTCCGCCGACGAGTCCCGCACGGTCCTCGACACCACGGACGCCTTCCACCTGCCCCCGCTGCCGGGCTTCGGCTACCTCAAGGTCGACACCAGCCACTACGAGCGGTTCAAGGCGGGCTACGTCTCCGGCGCCTACAGCGGCCCCGTCCGCCGCGACACCGAGGACACCGGCCCACTCGCCCTGGAGTACCCGGCGTACAACACCCTGGGCCAGGGCGAGAGCACGGCATCCGAGGAGCCGCAGATGCGGCGCCGCGAGACCGGGCTGACGGAGATGGGCGTCATGGTCCGCCAGATCGAGAACGCCGACACCCGTCCCGTACGCCAGATCTGGCTGCCCCCGCTGCCCGCCGCCGTCGCCCTCGACCAGGTCGCCGGACCCGTCGAGGTGGGCCCGCGCGGCATGCAGCTGGCCCGGCGCCGGGGCCCGCTCCAGGTGCCGCTGGGCGTCCTGGACGACCCGGCCCGGCAGTGGCAGGGCCAGTGGTACCTGGACCTCACGGTGGCGGGCGGACACGCGACGGTCATCGGCGGCCCCCAGTCCGGCAAGACCACCCTGCTGCGCACCCTCGCCCTGTCCCTGGCCCTCACCCACACCCCGCAGGAGGTCGGCGTCTACGGCCTCGACCTGGCCGGCGGCGGTCTCCAGGCGCTGGCCGGCCTGCCGCACGTGGGCGGGGTGGCCGGCCGTGCCGACCGGGAGCGGTGCGCCCGTACCGTCGACTCCGTGCGCGGCATGCTGGACCAGCGCGAGGAGCTGTTCCGCCGCCACCGCATCGACTCCCTGGAACAGCTGCGCACCCTGCGCGCCGCGGGCCGCGTCCCCGAACTGGCCTCCACGGAGATCGTGTTGCTCGTCGACGGCTTCGGCGCCCTGCGCGACGACTTCGAGGAACTCGACGAAGGCGTCGGCGACATCCTCAAGCGCGGCAGCGGCTACGGCATCCACGTCGTCGCCGGCATGCTGCGCTGGAACGATGTCCGCATCGCCGCCCAGTCCCAGTTCGGCACGCGGGTGGAGCTCAGGCTGAACGACGCCGGCGAGTCCAGCATCGAGCGCAAGCTCGCGCAGACCCTCTCGCCCGACGAGAAGGGCCGCGTCCTCACCGACACCAAGCTCTTCGCCCAGGTCGCCCTGCCCCGCACGGACGGCGTCGCCGACACGGCCGACCTCGGCACGGTCCTGGAACACACGGCCCGTACGATCCGCGCGACCTGGTCCGGCGAGACCGCCCAGCCGGTCCGGGTCCTGCCGCACGTCCTGGAGCCGCACCTGCTGCCCGGCCCGGCGGCCGAACCGCGCCGGGTCCCGATCGGCCTCGACCAGACCCACCTGGCGCCCGTGCTGCTCGACCTGTTCGAGCACGACCAGCACCTGCTGATCATGGGCGACAGCGAGTGCGGCAAGACCAACCTGCTCCGGGCCGTCGTGGAGGGCCTGATCGAGCGCTACAGCGAGGACGAACTGGTCTTCGGCGTCATGGACCCGCGCCGCGGCCTGCGCGGCGCCGTCCCCGAGGAGTACCGGGGCGGCTACGCCTACAACGCCAAGCTGTGCGCGGGCCTGTCCGCGGGCATCGCCGCCGAACTGGAGAAGCGGCTGCCCGACGAGAGCGCGGACGGCGCGGACCTGGAACCCGGCAGCTGGGGCTCGGGCCCGCGGATCGTGATCCTCGTCGACGACTACGACGTCCTCACCACCGCCGGCCAGCAGCCGCTCGCGCCCTTCCTGCCCTACATCCCCTCGGCCCAGGACATCGGCCTCCACTTCGTCCTCACCCGCCGGGTCGCGGGCGCCTCCCGGGGCCTGTACGAGCCGCTGCTGCAGAGCCTGCGCGAGTCCGGCGCCTCGGCGCTGGTGATGGCGGGCGACCGTAGCGAGGGCCAGCTCTTCCCCGGTGTGTACGCCGGGCAGCAGCCGTCAGGTCGCGGCGTCCTGGTCCGCAGGGGCGAGCCGAACCGGCTGATCCAGACCGTCCACGCGGGAACCAGGCAGGACAGCGTGGGCACAGGCAACGGGACGAGGTACCCATGACGAAGGATGTCGTCGCTCTCACCAGGACGATGCCCGACCCGCTGAGCGTGCTCGCCGGGCTGCTGGCCGGCGGCCCCGACCTGCTGGCGGGCGTCGAGGGGGACGGCGCGGTGGTGCAGCTCTGCGACGAGCGGGGCCGTCCCCTCGTCTCCGTCGAGGCACCCCTGCTGGTGCGGGTCAGGGGCGAGGCGGCGCGGCTGCTCGGGGCGACCGAGCCCGAGGTGCCGTACTGGTGGACCGAGGCCCGTGCCACCACCGGCGTCAAGGAGGCCGAGGAACTCGCCGGCGCCTTCGCGGCCCGCGTCGCCACCCTGGTCGGCGGCACCGCCTGGCCGCCGCAGGCGGCGCGGTCGCTGGCGGTGGTCGACACCGACGGGGTGCGCGCGGTGCCGACCCCGGCCGCGGCGCAGCCCGCCGTGGACGTGCTCACCGACAAGGTCGCCGTGGTGATCCAGGACCGCCCGGTGGTCGCGATGACCGCCTGGCTCTCGAACGCCTTCAAGGCCGTCGCCGACGCCGGACTGGGCCTGCAGATCGTCACCCCCGCCGGCACACGCCTGTCCCCGGCGGTCCGCGGCAGCCTGACGGGCTGGCCCTCGCGCTGGGTGGTGCAGGACGAGAAGGACGGCTACTACGACGGCCTCTCCGGAGCCGTACTGCGCTGGGACAACGGCCTGTTCGTGACGGCCGACGCCCCGGACGCGACGGCGGAGGACCCCCGCACCCCCGTGGCCGAGTCGTTCACCCCCGAGACCGCCGACGACGGCGAACGCCAACTGGCCGTGTCCTTCCGGGCCGTCCATCCGGCCGACGACCGGCTCGTGCTCGGCGGCGCCCTGGAAGCCGTATGGCGCGAGCTCACCGGAGAGCCACCGGCGGGCTGGGGCACCGAGGAGCCCGCCAACCTGCCTTGGTCGCTACGGCAGTTGACCGACCTGGCCCACGAGCGGACGCCCGAGCCGACCTGGCTGGTGGTCGTCGGCACTCCGGAGCGCCCGGGCCTCGCGACGGTCCGGATCAGCCGTACCGAGGCCGGTGTGGAGGAGGATGTCACGCTGGCGTTCGGCTACGGCCCGGGGGAGACGGTGCCGACGGACGCCGACGTGACCCGGGCGGCGGAGGTCCTCGCCACCCGGCACGACCTGCAGTCGATGCTGGTCCAGGTCCGCCGGGCCCGCCGCGATCTGTCCGTCCCGCCGCGCTTCGAAGGACCCGGCGTCCCGTACGCCTTCGTCCTCGGCGCCGAGGAGGTGCGCGAGCTGCCCGGCGACCGGGCCAGGCGCACCCCGCTGCCGCGGCCGCCGCGGGAGTTGGGCCCGAAGAGGCGCCCGGCGTTGTACTACCCCTTCCCGGGCGACCCCTCGGACCTCGCGGGATGGGCGGACTTCGAGCGGCTGATGAGGCACCTCAAGGGCGCCTGAGCAGGCCGCTCAGCCCACCAGTGCCCGCTGCCGCTCACGGGCGGCCTCGGCCGCGTCACGCCTGAACGCCCACTCCATGCGGGGCTCGATCACGAAGCGGAACACCCGGCGTACGGGTGGGGTGCACAGCAGGGTGACGCCGGTGAGCGCGAGGGCGGTCACCAGGGCGACGCCGTAGGGCCGGTGCAGCCAGGCGTGGTCGTACAGGCCCGCGTAACCGGCGCCCTTGATCAGGAAGCCGTGCAGCAGATAGCCGTACAGGGTGCCCGCGCCGAGCGCCGTGAACCAGGTCGTGCGGCTCGGCACCCAGGAGTAGAAGGCGGCGGTCAGCAGCAGCGAGCAGCCGAACATCGCGAGCGTCATCACCGGCCCGACCCACCAGGGCGCGGCGAACTCCTGCGCGGAGTCGTGGTGGTAGAGCCAGCTCGCGTTCATCCGCGGCACCGCCCAGTAGCCGAACACCAGCGCGCCCACGAACACCGGCACCGCCAGCCTCCGCGCCTCGGGCCGCCGCACCAGCCGGAAGTGCTCGGGCCTCAGGACCAGTCCGAGCATGAAGTACGGCAGGAACTGCGCCGTCCGCTGCAGATCGAAGTCGTCGGTCATGGCCGGGGTGCAGGAGGCGAGCATGGCGATGCCGAGGGCGATCGGCAGCGGGTGGCGGACCAGTTTCCAGATCGGGGTGGTGAGCCGCCAGATGAACAACGAGCAGAGGAACCAGGTGAGATACAGCGGGTCGAGCAGGGTGATCTGCTGGTGCGGGTCGTCGTTGGCGTAGCGGCTGAAGAGCGAGTACGCGATCTCGAACACGACGTACGGCAGCGCGACACCGGTGAGGAGCCGCTTCAGCCGGGCGGGGCTCATGTCGAAACTGCGGGAGAAATAGCCGGAGATGACGATGAACGCCGGCATGTGGAAGCTGTACACGACCATGTACAGGCCCTGGAGCACTCTGCTGTCGCCCTTCAGCGGCTCCCAGGAATGCCCGACGGCGACCAACAGGATCGCCAGGTACTTCGCGTTGTCGAAGAACGCGTCGCGCGATTTGGGCTGTTCGTTCTTTTCGTTCTGTTTGCTCTGTTCGTTCTGGCCCGGGGGCGCGTCAACGTGGAACATCTGAGGCACCCTAGCGTTGCCTGTGGGAATCGGTGAAACCATCGGACGCGCGTCCGGAATCTGTTCACGATGTCATGATTCATCCCGATCAAAAGGCGCAAAAGGTACGCGGGGAAAGCCTGTTCATGTGCGCATGCCAATAATGCGAACGGACTGCGAACGCGTCTGTGCCGAACCTTTGCGACCAACGATGCGTCACCCGCCGCATAGGTGGGCCGCGTTGGTGGCACGATGGTTCTGGCGGGGTGCGCGGGTTGCGTCCCCGGGCCGGGAGCGGACCGACCGAGGGTGTGATCAGTTGTGGCCATTTCACTGTCTGTGGTGCTGCTGTTGGCAATCATCCTGGTGGTGTTGATCCGAGGGGGATCGATCAAGGCCGGCCCAGCCATAGTCGCGATCCTCTTCGGCTTCTTCCTCGCCTCGACCGGGATGGCTCCGTCCATCAACCGGTTCATGAACTCACTGGCGGAGACGATCAACTCGATCAGCTTCTGACCTCGATCGGTTTCCGACGCTTGACCGGCTTCTGATGGAGGCGCGCGTGCCGCCCTGTTCGCGGCGCTCGCCGCCTACGCTCTCGCCATGCTCCGGCTCCGACGACTCCCCGCATCCGGCCAAAAGGCGGGGAACGCGTCAGGGCCAGACCGAGGAGTGATCCTCCGGCCTGGCCCTGAGACGTATGGAGCGGGCGACGGGAATCGAACCCGCGTAGCTAGTTTGGAAGACTAGTGCTCTACCATTGAGCTACGCCCGCACACGACGCGCCGCAGGTCAGACGACCGCGGCACAGAAGGCATCGTAGCGGGTCGGGTGCCCTCCGCGCACACCGCATTCCCCATGCCCCCTCCGGCACCCCGGCGCTCGTGAAATGCGGCGGCCTCACCGCCTGCGGGCATGTACCCTACGTGTCGCACCAGACGGGGTGTGGCGCAGCTTGGTAGCGCGTCCGCTTTGGGAGCGGAAGGCCGTGGGTTCAAATCCCGCCACCCCGACCACCTGCCGGACCTCCGGGTCCGGTATCACACCAGTACCTCGCGGGATCGCCTTTTGGGGGGTCTCGTCGCTGCGGCTACTATGCAAGCTGCGCGCCCGTGTGTCTCTCACACTCTGAAGTCCTCCGGGCGACCAGAAACCGCCGGACCTGTCTGGGTCCGCACACCAAGAAGTCAGCCCCCAAGGAGACCGAACCGTGAAGAGCGCCGTGGAGACCCTGAACCCGACCCGGGTTCGGCTCAGCATCGAGGTGCCCTTCGAGGAGCTCAAGGACAGCCTCGACGCGGCGTACAAGAAGATCAACCAGCAGGTCACGGTGAAGGGCTTCCGGAAGGGCAAGATCCCGGCGCGCGTCATCGACCAGCGGTTCGGCCGCGGTGCGGTCCTGGAGGAGGCGGTCAACGACGCGCTTCCGAAGTTCTACACCGAGGCGGTCAACGAGGCGGAGCTCAACCCGCTCGGCCAGCCCGAGGTCGACATCACGGAGCTGAAGGACGGCGAGACGCTGAACTTCACCGCCGAGGTCGACATCCGCCCGACCATCGAGATCCCGGACTACTCGGGCATCGAGGTCGAGGTCGACGCCGTGGAGGTCAGCGAGAAGGACATCGACGAGTCCGTCGAGCAGCTCCGCGAGCGCTTCGCGGCGACCTCCCCGGTCGAGCGCGCCGCCGCCGACGGTGACGTCGTCACCCTCGACCTGGAGGCCAAGGTCGACGGCGAGGTCCTCGAGGACGGCGTCGCCGAGGGCGTCTCCTACACCATCGGCTCCGGCGAGCTGCTCGAAGGCATCGACGAGGCCGTGACCGGCCTGGAGGCCGGTGGCGAGGCCACCTTCGCCTCCGAGCTCAAGGGCGGCTCCGCGGCCGGCCAGGAGGCCCAGGTCACCGTCAAGGTCACCCAGGTCGCCGCCCGCGAACTGCCCGCGCTGGACGACGAGTTCGCACAGCTCGCCTCCGAGTTCGACACCCTGGAGGAGCTGCGCGCGGACAGCCGCAAGCGCCTCGAGAACATGAAGCAGTACGACCAGGCCACGCAGGCCCAGGAGCGTGTCCTGGAGAAGCTGCTGGAGCTCGTCGAGGTGCCCGTCCCCGAGAAGCTGCTCGAGGACGAGATCAACACCCGCAAGCACAACCTGGAGCACCACCAGCTCGGCCAGATGGGCCTCGACCTCGAGAAGTACCTCGAGATCCAGGGCAAGACGGCCGAGGAGTTCGACACCGAGACCAAGGAAGCCGCGGTCAAGGGCATCAAGACGCAGTTCGTCCTCGACGAGCTCGTCAACAAGGAGAAGCTGAACGTCAACCAGGAGGAGCTCACCGAGCACCTCATGCGCCGCGCGGCCTCCTCCGGCATGTCCCCCGACCAGTTCGCCCAGGCCGTCGTAGAGGGCGGCCAGGTCCCCCTCCTGGTCGGCGAGGTCGCCCGCGGCAAGGCCCTGGCCGTAGTGGTCGAGGCCGCCACGGTCAAGGACACCAACGGTGAGGTCGTCGACCTCGATGACGAGGACGACGAGACGGCCACCGAGACGGCCGAGGCCGTCGAGGAGCCGACCGAGGCGTAAGCAGCAGGACAAGAGGGCCCCGGGGAGATCAGACCCCGGGGCCCTCTTGGCATACGTCCACAGGGGCGCCCCAAAGGGGCGCGGGGAACGGCGCGACAAGCCCCCACCCACCCGCAGCCCCGATACAAGCGCAACCACCCCACCCCAGGGGCTTCCGCTCAAGCCAGCGCAGCGCATGCGCTGACAGCGAACAGTTCCCTTTGCGGGATTCCCCGGAGGGACCCGCGCGTTAGGGTCCATGAATACGAGGGCAGGGGAGTCCCCGTTGCCCCCGGCAGTACACGTGAGACGGCCCGGCGCCGTCGTAAAGACGAGCAGGTGGATACGTGACGAATCTGATGCCTACAGCCGCCGGCGAGCCCTCTATCGGTGGCCTCGGCGACCAGGTCTACAACCGGCTGCTCGGTGAGCGGATCATCTTCCTCGGTCAGGCGGTCGACGACGACATCGCCAACAAGATCACCGCGCAGCTCCTCCTCCTTGCCGCTGACCCCGACAAGGACATCTATCTCTACATCAACAGCCCCGGCGGCTCGATCACGGCCGGCATGGCGATCTACGACACCATGCAGTTCATCAAGAACGACGTGGTGACCATCGCCATGGGCCTCGCCGCCTCCATGGGCCAGTTCCTTCTCAGCGCGGGTACCCCGGGCAAGCGCTTCGCGCTGCCGAACGCCGAGATCCTGATCCACCAGCCCTCCGCCGGCCTGGCCGGTTCGGCCTCCGACATCAAGATCCACGCGGAGCGGCTGCTGCACACCAAGAAGCGCATGGCCGAGCTCACGTCCCAGCACACGGGCCAGAGCATCGAGCAGATCACCCGCGACTCGGACCGCGACCGCTGGTTCGACGCGCTGGAGGCCAAGGAGTACGGCCTCATCGACGACGTGATTCCCACGGCCGCCGGTATGCCGGGCGGCGGCGGCACCGGGGCCTGAGGCCCCAGGACAGCCACCAGCCGACCGCCACAGCCCCCAGGAGAGAGACAGTGAACAACTTCCCCGGCAACGGCCTGAACGACCTCGCACGCGGCGAATACACGGCTCCCGCCGCCGAGTCCCGTTACGTGATCCCGCGCTTCGTGGAGCGCACCTCGCAGGGCGTCCGTGAGTACGACCCGTACGCGAAGCTCTTCGAGGAGCGCGTGATCTTCCTCGGTGTCCAGATCGACGACGCGTCGGCCAACGACGTCATGGCGCAGCTGCTGTGCCTGGAGTCGATGGACCCGGACCGCGACATCTCCATCTACATCAACAGCCCGGGCGGCTCCTTCACGGCCCTGACTGCGATCTACGACACGATGCAGTTCGTGAAGCCGGACGTCCAGACGGTCTGCATGGGCCAGGCCGCGTCCGCCGCCGCCGTCCTGCTGGCGGCCGGTACGCCGGGCAAGCGCATGGCGCTGCCGAACGCGCGCGTGCTGATCCACCAGCCGTACAGCGAGACGGGCCGGGGCCAGGTCTCCGACCTCGAGATCGCGGCCAACGAGATCCTCCGCATGCGTGCCCAGCTGGAGGACATGCTGGCCAAGCACTCGACGACCCCGCTGGACAAGATCCGCGAGGACATCGAGCGCGACAAGATCCTCACGGCCGAGGATGCCCTGGCGTACGGCCTGATCGACCAGATCATCTCCACCCGGAAGATGAACAACGCCGACGTCCGCTGACCCGGACCTGTATCGTCCACCACCCCTTGGCACGTCCACGTGGAAGTGAACCGTGCCAAGGGGGGCCCGAACGGGGGGCCCGGCAAGGTACCGTCGGACATAAGGCAGCACCAGGAGTCGCTGTACCCAGGCGACTCCCAGGCGAAGGGGAAGCACACCGTGGCACGCATCGGTGACGGCGGCGATCTGCTCAAGTGCTCGTTCTGCGGCAAGAGCCAGAAGCAGGTCAAGAAGCTCATCGCAGGGCCCGGTGTGTACATCTGCGACGAGTGCATCGACCTCTGCAACGAGATCATCGAGGAAGAACTCGCGGAGACGAGCGAGGTCCGCTGGGAGGAACTCCCCAAGCCCCGCGAGATCTACGAGTTCCTCGAGGGTTACGTCGTCGGCCAGGAGTCGGCGAAGAAGGCACTCTCGGTCGCGGTGTACAACCACTACAAGCGCGTCCAGGCCGGTGAGAACGGCGGCGGCCAGAGCCGCGAGGACGCCATCGAGCTGGCGAAGTCCAACATCCTGCTGCTCGGCCCCACGGGCTCGGGCAAGACCCTCCTCGCCCAGACCCTGGCCCGTATGTTGAACGTGCCGTTCGCGATCGCCGACGCGACCGCGCTCACGGAGGCGGGCTACGTCGGCGAGGACGTCGAGAACATCCTGCTGAAGCTGATCCAGGCGGCGGACTACGACGTCAAGAAGGCCGAGACCGGGATCATCTACATCGATGAGATCGACAAGGTCGCGCGGAAGAGCGAGAACCCGTCGATCACGCGCGATGTGAGCGGCGAGGGCGTCCAGCAGGCCCTGTTGAAGATCCTGGAGGGCACCACGGCCTCGGTCCCGCCGCAGGGCGGCCGTAAACACCCCCACCAGGAGTTCATCCAGATCGACACGACGAACGTCCTGTTCATCGTGGGCGGCGCCTTCTCGGGCCTGGAGAAGCTCATCGAGTCCAGGGCCGGCGCCAAGGGCATCGGCTTCGGCGCGACGATCCGCTCGAAGCGGGAGCTGCAGGCCAAGGACCAGTTCGAGGACGTCATGCCCGAGGACCTGGTGAAGTTCGGCATGATCCCCGAGTTCATCGGCCGGCTGCCCGTCATCACCTCGGTCCACAACCTGGACCGCGAGGCCCTGCTCCAGATCCTCATCGAGCCGCGCAACGCACTCGTCAAGCAGTACGAGCGCCTCTTCGAACTCGACGGTGTGGAGCTGGACTTCGAGCGCGAGGCCCTCGAAGCCATCGCCGACCAGGCCATCCTCCGCCAGACCGGTGCGCGCGGCCTCCGCGCCATCATGGAGGAAGTCCTCCAGGGCGTCATGTACGAGGTCCCGTCCCGCAAGGACGTGGCCCGCGTCGTCATCACCGCGGACGTCGTCCTCTCGAACGTCAACCCGACCCTGATCCCGCGCGACGCGCGGGGCCGCGGCCCGGGCGAGCAGAAGACGGCGTAACAGCCGCACCCAGTACGACACGAAGGGCGCCCGGTCAGTCAACTGACCGGGCGCCCTTCGTACTTGAAGCCTCGGGGCTAGCTCTTCACCCGAACTTCCGTGCGCAGCTTGGTCGTCATGGAGACGGCGGTGTCCTTGGACACGTCGGTCGTGTTGTCACCGGGAGAGACCATCGCGATGGTGCTGTAGTCGGCCCAGGCGCAGAACCAGTCGGTCTGCGTCTTCTTGGTCGCCTGGTTGGTGCCCTTGGCCGCCTGGCACTTCATGACCGCGCCGTCGACGTCGACCGACTCGGGGTCCCCGACCAGCTGGCTGCCGCCCGACGAACTGCTGGAGGAGCCGCTCTGCTTGACGTCCTTCTGGATGTCCGCGAAGAACGCGTCCAGGGCCTTCTGCGGATCGGCGATCTTGCCGTAGGCGCCGATGAGCGAGATGCCCTTGGCCGTGAGCAGCTCCGCCGCGCTGGGCGCGGTGGAGGGGTCGCTCGGGTTGTAGCCGCTCAGGTCGGCCGTCGTGTAGGCGCCGAAGACGGCGGTGCCGTTCTTGACGCCGCTCTTCTCCAGGTCCTTCACGGTCGACGAGCCGCTGTCGCTGGTGTCGCCGTCCTTGGTCGCCCGGTTGTAGTCACTGAGCACCTTCGCCGGCGTCGTCAGCTTGTGCGGACCGTCGTCCGCGAGACCGGATCCGCTGCCGCCCGCCAGCAGGAAGTACGCGCCGACGGCCACCGCGGCCACCACCGCGACCGCACCGATGACCAGCCCCGTCTTCTTCTTGCCGCCGCCCGCGGGAGGCTGCGGAACCCCGTACGGCGGCTGCCCGTAAGGAGGTTGGCCGTACGGCGGCTGCTGACCGTACGGCGGCTGCGGCTGGCCGTAGGGGCCCTGCGGCGGGACGCCCTGCGGGGGCTGCTGCGCCGGATAGCCGTAGCCGGGCTGGGCGGGGGGAGCCTGCTGGGGGTAGCCGTAGCCGGGCTGGGGGGCGCCCTGCGGCGCCTGCTGGGGAGGCTGGCCGTAGGGACCCGGCTGACCGTACGGACCGGGCTGCTGAGGCTGCCCGCCGTACGGGCCCGGCTGGTTGTAGCTCATTTCTGGGTTCCCCTCCAGATGCTTATGTGATCCCGACATCCTGGCTCAGTCACAGGAAGCGCAGAGCATCGGGGGCCGCACCGTTACAGAACAAACGCGTTTCGGGACACCCCCGGGACACCCCTAAACTGGGCCCGTGACCGAGAACGCTCATCAGCAGCCACCAGCGCCCGACTCCGAACTGCCGACCCAGTACGCGCCGGCCGATGTAGAGGGGCCGCTGTACGAGCGCTGGGTGGAGCGGGGTTACTTCGAGGCGGACGCGAAGAGCGAGAAGCCGCCGTACACGATCGTCATCCCGCCGCCGAACGTCACGGG
Source organism: Streptomyces sp. N50 (assembly GCF_033335955.1). Taxonomy (GTDB): domain Bacteria; phylum Actinomycetota; class Actinomycetes; order Streptomycetales; family Streptomycetaceae; genus Streptomyces. The sequence goes on along the minus strand of NZ_CP137549.1, from coordinate 2,889,144 downwards.
CAGCCTGCACCTCGGGCACGCGTTCCAGCACACGCTGATGGACGCGCTGACCCGTCGTAAGCGCATGCAGGGCTTCGAGTCGCTGTGGCTGCCGGGCATGGACCACGCGGGCATCGCCACCCAGAACGTCGTCGAGCGCGAGCTCGGCAAGGAGGGCAAGTCCCGCCACGACCTGGGCCGCGAGGCGTTCGTCGAGCGCGTCTGGCAGTGGAAGGACGAGTACGGCGGCAAGATCCTCGGCCAGATGCGCCGCCTCGGCGACGGCGTCGACTGGACCCGCGAGCGCTTCACCATGGACGAGGGCCTCTCCCAGGCCGTCCAGACCATCTTCAAGCGGCTCTACGACGACGAGTTGATCTACCGCGCCGAGCGCATCATCAACTGGTGCCCGCGCTGTCTCACCGCGATCTCGGACATCGAGGTCGAGTACCAGGACGACGACGGCGAGCTCGTCTCCATGAAGTACGGGGAGGGGGACGACACGATCGTCGTCGCCACGACCCGCGCCGAGACGATGCTCGGTGACACCGCCATCGCCGTCCACCCGTCGGACGAGCGGTACAAGCACCTCGTCGGCAAGCTCATCAAGCTGCCGCTGACCGACCGTTCCATCCCGGTCGTCGCGGACGAGCACGTCGACCCCGAGTTCGGCACCGGCGCGGTCAAGGTGACCCCGGCGCACGACCCGAACGACTTCGCCATCGGCCAGCGGCACGACCTGGAGTCGCTGACCGTCATGGACGAGCGCGGCGTCATCACCGTCCACGGTCCCTTCGAGGGCCTGGACCGCTTCGAGGCCCGCTCCGCGATCGTCGCCGCCCTGCGCGCCGACGGCCGGATCGTCGCCGAGAAGCGGCCGTACGTCCACTCGGTCGGCCACTGCTCGCGCTGCAAGACGACGGTCGAGCCCCGCCTCTCCATGCAGTGGTGGGTCAAGGTCGCCCCGCTCGCGAAGGCGGCCGGCGACGCGGTCCGTGACGGCCGGGTCAAGATCCACCCCCAGGAGATGGAGAAGCGCTACTTCGACTGGGTCGACAACCTCCACGACTGGTGCATCTCACGGCAGTTGTGGTGGGGCCACCGCATCCCGGTCTGGTACGGCCCGGACGGCGAGGTCGTCTGCGTCGGCCCCGACGAGGAGCCGCCCACCGGCGAGGGCTGGACCCAGGACTCCGACGTCCTGGACACCTGGTTCTCCTCAGGCCTGTGGCCCTTCTCGACCCTGGGCTGGCCCGAACAGACCCCGGATCTCAAGAAGTTCTATCCGACCGACGTCCTGCTCACCGGCCACGACATCATCTTCTTCTGGGTCGCCCGGATGATGATGTTCGGCCTGTACGCGATGGACGGTGAAGTCCCCTTCAAGACCATCGCGTTGACGGGTCTGGTCCGCGACCAGTTCGGCAAGAAGATGTCCAAGTCCTCGGGCACGGCGGTCGATCCGCTGGACTGGATGAACGCGTACGGCTCCGATGCCGTCCGCTTCACCCTGGCCCGCGGCGCCAACCCCGGTACGGACGTGCCGATCGGCGAGCCCTGGGTCCAGGCGTCCCGGAACTTCGCCAACAAGATCTGGAACGCGACCCGCTTCGCGCTGATGAACGGCGCGACCATCGAGGGCGAACTCCCGCCCGCCGAGAAGCTGTCGGCCACGGACCGCTGGATCCTCTCCCGCCTGAACGAGACGATCGCCGAAGCCGACGCGCTCTACGACGACTTCCAGTTCGCCAAACTCTCCGACGCCCTCTACCACTTCGCGTGGGACGAGGTCTTCGACTGGTACGTCGAACTGTCCAAGACGACGTTCATGGCGGGCGGCGAGCCGGCGAAGGTCTCCGGCCGAGTCCTGGGCGAAGTCCTCGACGTCACCCTCAAGCTCCTCCACCCGATCGTCCCCTTCGTCACGGAGACCCTCTGGACGACCCTCACGGGCGGCGAGTCGATCGTCATCGCGGACTGGCCGAAGGACTCCGGCTTCCGTGACACGGCAGCCGAGCGTGAGATCGAGACCCTCCAGCAGGTCATCACCGAGGTCCGCCGCTTCCGCGCCGACCAGGGCCTCCAGCCCGGCCAGCGCGTCCCGGCCCGCCTCACCCTGACCGGCACGGCCCTGGCCCCGCACGAGGCCGCCATCCGCCAGCTCCTCCGCCTCCAGCCCGAGGGCGACACCTTCGAGGCAACGGCCACCCTCCCGGTCGCGGGCACCACGGTCGCCCTCGACCTCTCCGGCACGATCGACATCCCGGCGGAGCGGAAGCGCCTCGCGAAGGATCTGGCGGCAGCGGAGAAGGAGCGCCAGCAGGCCGAGGCCAAGCTCGGCAACGAGGCGTTCCTGGCGAAGGCCCCGGACAACGTGGTGGAGAAGATTCGTGGCCGCCTGGCCAAGGCCGCCGAGGACATCACCCGCATCAAGAACCAGCTGGACGGCTTGCCGGAGGCGTAGGGATTCGTAGGTGGGCGAGGGGCTCCGGTGCGTATGTAGCGCCCGGGCCCCTCGCCTGCCTTAGGGCGCCCGGGACCCTTTCAGCACAGGGCGCCCTCCCGTACCTAAGGGGCGCGGGGAACTGCGCGACCAGCCCCCACCGGGCCCGCAGACGAACGAACCGCCCAACCTCCGTAGACTGACCCATGTGACTGACAGCGACCCGTTCGAAGAGATTGTCGCCGCCGAGACCGACCGCGACCCGGATCTCGCGGTGATCGAGGCCGGCAGCCGCACCCTCCGCACCCAGGGCACCAGCGGGCCGCAGGCCGACGTACCCGGCCGCCCAGAAGACCCCGCCCTGGACAAGGCCCTCCGAGACGTGGAGACCGAGCTGGCCTCCCGCTGGGGCGAGACCAAGCTGGAGCCGTCGGTCAGCCGTATCGCCGCCCTCATGGACGTCCTCGGCGACCCCCAGCGCTCGTACCCCTCGATCCACATCACGGGAACGAACGGCAAGACCTCCACGGCCCGCATGATCGAGGCCCTCCTCGGCGCCTTCGAGCTCCGCACCGGCCGCTACACCTCCCCCCACGTCCAGTCGATCACCGAACGCATCAGCCTCGACGGCGCCCCGATCTCCGCCGAACGCTTCATCGAGACGTACGAGGACATCAAGCCGTACGTCGAGATGGTGGACGCCCAGCAGGAGTTCCGCCTGTCGTTCTTCGAGGTGCTCACGGGCATGGCGTACGCCGCGTTCGCGGACGCGCCGGTCGACGTGGCCGTCGTGGAGGTCGGCATGGGCGGCAGCTGGGACGCGACCAACGTCATCGACGCGGCCGTCGCCGTGGTCACCCCCATCGACCTCGACCACACCGACCGCCTCGGCGAGACGACAGGCGAGATCGCCACCGAGAAGGCCGGCATCGTCAAGCAGGACGCGACCGTGATCCTGGCGCAGCAGCCGGTGGACGCGGCGCAGGTGCTGCTGAAGAAGGCCGTCGAGGTGGACGCGACCGTGGCCCGGGAGGGGCTGGAGTTCGGGGTCGTGTCCCGGCACGTTGCCGTCGGCGGACAGCTGATCAACCTGCGTGGCCTCGGCGGCGAGTACGAGGAGATCTACCTCCCCCTGCACGGCCCGTACCAGGCGCACAACGCGGCCGTGGCGCTCGCCGCCGTAGAGGCGTTCTTCGGTGTCGGTGCCCAGCGGCCCGACCCGCTCTCCATCGACACCGTGCGGAAGGCCTTCGCGTCCGTGACCTCGCCCGGGCGGCTGGAGGTGGTGCGGCGGTCTCCGACCGTCGTGCTGGACGCGGCGCACAACCCGGCGGGCGCCCGTGCGACCGCCGAGGCCGTGGCGGAGGCGTTCGACTTCAGCAAGCTGATCGGGGTCGTGGGCGCCAGCGGCGACAAGAACGTGCGCGGGCTGCTCGAAGCGTTCGAGCCGATGTTCGCCGAGGTCGTCGTCACGCAGAACTCCAGTCACCGCGCGATGGACGTGGACGAGCTGGCCGGGATCGCCGTCGAGGTGTTCGGCGACGAGCGCGTGCAGGTCGAGCCGCGGCTGCCCGACGCCCTGGAGGCCGCGATCACGCTGGCCGAGGAGGACGGCGAGTTCGCGGGCGGCGGTGTGCTCGTCACCGGTTCCGTCATCACCGTCGGTGAAGCCCGACTGCTCCTGGGGAGGGGCTGACCTTCCGTGCGTACGCTCTGTTCTTCCACGCTGATCGGCGAGTTCTTCGTGATCGGCTTCGCCGGGCTCGTGGCCATGAAGGACCCGGATCTGGCCACCTCCACCGTGTGGACGGTGTGCGGGATCGCGATGTTCCTGTCCGTCGCGCTGTGCGGCGTGGTGACCCGGCCGGCCGGCATCGCGCTCGGCTGGGCGCTGCAGATCGCGCTGATCGCGTCGGGCCTGGTCGTACCGTCGATGTTCTTCCTCGGGGCGATCTTCGCGGCCCTGTGGTGGGCCTCGGTGCACTACGGCCGGAAGATCGACGAGGCGAAGGCGCGGTTCGCGGCGCAGGCCGCGCAGGCCGGCTCCACTACACCTGACGTTGCGTAATGGGCGCATGGACACGCCCTGTAGCCTCGGCCTTGTCGTGAGACGACCGTGACACGACCGTGAGCCGACCCGCACCATCATGATCAGAAGGAGTCCCGTCGTGACCCAGCGCACCCTCGTCCTGCTCAAGCCCGACGCCGTACGTCGTGGCCTGACCGGCGAGATCATCAGCCGCATCGAGCGCAAGGCCGGCTGGCAGATCACCGCGCTGGAGCTGCGCACCCTGGACCAGGACACCCTGGAGCAGCACTACGGCGAGCATAAGGGCAAGGTCTTCTACGAGCCGCTGATGGAGTTCATGGCCTCCGGCCCGGTGCTCGCCCTGATCGTCGAGGGCGACCGGGTCATCGAGGGCGTCCGCGCGCTGGCCGGTCCGACCGACCCGATCGCCGCCGCGCCAGGCTCGATCCGCGGCGACTTCGGAGTCATCGTCCGCGAGAACCTGATCCATGCCTCGGACTCGGAGGAGTCCGCCGAACGCGAGGTGAAGATCTTCTTCCCCGGGCGCGGCTGAATCTCCATCAGTAACCCACATGCCTGACCAGGGACGGCCGCGATTTTCCGGCCGTCTCTTGGCATATGCGTGCCGATCGGGGGAACGAGTGCCCCCGTTGGGCCGTCTCCACAAGCGAGGCGACGCCTCACATGCTGACAATGGCGAAGACCCTCGCGCAGTGTTCGTGATGGCGCGTCTACGATGGAAGCCTTCACGTCACAGCACCCACTTCGCCGACCTGAAAAGCCCTCAGAAGCTCCCAGGAAGGCCAGACGAATCCTGATGGGGAACTCAATGTCGTTCATCGGCCGTGACATGGCTGTCGACCTCGGGACCGCCAACACGCTGGTGTACGTCAGGGGTCGCGGGATCGTACTCAACGAGCCGTCCGTCGTCGCGATCAACACCAACACCGGTGGCATTCTCGCGGTCGGCTCCGAAGCCAAGAAGATGATCGGGCGCACGCCCGGCAACATCGTTGCCGTACGTCCGCTGAAGGACGGTGTCATCGCCGACTTCGAGATCACCGAGCGCATGCTCCGCTACTTCATCCTGAAGATCCACAAGCGGCGCTATCTGGCCCGCCCCCGCGTCGTCGTCTGTGTGCCCTCGGGCATCACGGGCGTCGAGCGCCGTGCCGTCATCGAGGCGTCGTCCCAGGCCGGCGCCCGCCAGGTGCACATCATCGAGGAGCCCATGGCCGCGGCCATCGGTTCCGGCCTGCCGGTCCACGAGGCCACGGGCAACATGGTGGTGGACATCGGCGGCGGCACCACGGAGGTCGCGGTCATCTCGCTCGGTGGCATCGTCACCGCCCAGTCCATCCGCGTCGCGGGCGACGAGTTGGACAACGCGATCATCCAGCACATCAAGAAGGAGTACTCGCTCCTTCTGGGTGAGCGGACGGCTGAGCAGATCAAGATCACGATCGGTTCCGCGTACGACCTCGACGACGACCAGCACACCGAAATCCGCGGCCGGGACCTGGTCTCCGGCCTGCCCAAGACCGTTGTCATCTCCGCCGGCGAAGTCCGCAAGGCGATCGAAGAGCCCGTCAACGCGATCGTCGACGCGGTGAAGACGACCCTCGACAAGTGCCCGCCGGAGCTGTCCGGCGACATCATGGACCGAGGAATCGTTCTGACCGGCGGCGGAGCCCTGCTGAAGGGCCTCGACGAGCGGCTGCGCCGGGAGACCGGCATGCCGATCCACATCGCCGAGGACCCGCTGGACAGCGTGGCGCTCGGCTCCGGCAAGTGCGTCGAGGAGTTCGAGGCGCTCCAGCAGGTTCTGGACGCCCAGCCGCGCAGATGACGTAACGCTTCGATTCCGCCGTACGGGATGATCTCCTCTCGTGCGGCGGATCGTTGATACGGAGGCATAGGCTCCGACATAGGCCCCCATTCACACCTGGCGGGCCTCCCTACACACCTGCATACCCGAACCTCTGCACATTTCTATGAGGAAGGCACGGCCGCCGCACGTGAGGGACACACGAGAGAGCCGGCTGCTCCTGGTGCTGCTGATCGCCGTAGCGTTCGCGTTGATCACGGTGGACATCCGGGGAGGGCAGGACTCACCGGTCGACGGAGCCCGCCGGGCCGCGGCCACCGTGTTCGGCCCGATCGAGAACGGCGTGTCGTCCGCCGTCGACCCGGTCGGTGACGCGGTCTCCGCGGTCCGCGACTCCGGCGAGCGGCACGACCGGCTCGCCGTCCTGGAGAAGGAGAACGCGGCCCTCAAGGCGAAGCTCGGCAGCGACGACCGCAACCGCAGCCGCCTGACCCAGCTGGACAAGATGCTGAAGGTGGCCGGCGAGGGCCAGTACGGCATCAAGGGCGCCCAGGTCATCGCGATAGGAGCCGCCCAGAGCTTCTCCTGGACGATCACCATCGACGTCGGCGCCAACGACGGCATCAAGCGCGACATGACCGTCCTGAACGGCAATGGACTCGTCGGCCGTGTCACGACCGTCGGTCCCGACGCCTCCACCGTCCTCCTCGCCAACGACCCCGACTTCACCGTCGGCACCCGCATGGAGGGCAACGACGAACTCGGCTTCGCCTCCGGCGAGGGTGACGGCCCGCTGCGCGTCGAACTCCTCAACGGCAAGGCGGAGGTGCAGAAGGGCGACCGTCTTGTCACCTTCGGCTCGCAGGCCGACAAGCCGTTCGTGCCCGGTGTCCCGGTCGGTGTCGTCTCCCGCGTCGACCCCTCCGGCGGCGGCCTGACCCGCACGCTGTACGTCACGCCGTACGTCAACTTCACCAAGCTCGACATCGTCGGCGTGGTCGTGGAGGCCCCGAAGAAGGACCCGCGTGACACGGTCCTGCCCGCGAAGCCCAAGCCGACCCCGACCCCGACGGTGACCGTCACGGTCACCCCGTCCGCGAACGCGCCGGTCGACGGCCAGCAACAGCAGTAGGAGCTAGGAGCCCTTCCCCATGCGTGTCAACCGGATCCTGCTCTCCGTGCCGCTGGTCGTCGTCGCCCTCGTGATCCAGGTGAGCGTCCTCGCCCGCCTCCACCTCCCGGGCGCCGTCCCCGACCTGCTGCTCCTCACGGTCCTCGGCCTCGCCATGGTCTACGGCCATGTGTCGGGCGCCCTCATCGGCTTCGGCGCGGGCCTCCTCGCCGACCTGGCCCCGCCCGCCGACCACGCGGCCGGCCGCTACGCCCTCGTCCTGTGCGTCATCGGCTACCTCGCGGGCCTGGCCAAGCCAGAGAACGGCCGCCTGAAGTCGGCCACCGGCCCGATGGCCGTCGTGGTCGCCGCCGCGATGGGCGCCACCCTGCTCTACGCCGGTGTCGGCGCCCTCGTCGGCGACACCGCAGCCCGCCATGTGGGCCTCGGCAGCCTGCTGTTCACGGCCTCCCTGTACGACCTGCTGCTCGCGCCGTTCGTCGTCCCCGGGATCATGGCGCTGGCCCGGCGTGCCGACAACGACCCGCTCGCGGAGACCAACGCCGCCAAGTCGGCCGACATCTCCTCGGGTTGGCTCTCCTCCGGCACCGGCCTGAAGATCGGCGGCCAGCGCGGCGGCCTGAAGATGAAGACCGCTCGCGCCCGCGTGGCCCGTGCGGGACGTATCAAGGGGGTCAAGAGGCTTTGAACTCCGGGGAGTTGGCGCACGGCCTCACAGGCAGTTCGTATATGACTCATACACGCATCGACGCGTACACGCACTGAGAGGGGGAGGCAGCACCACATGACCAATATCCCGGAGACCGGTCGGACTCCACGGGTTCAGATCAGGCTCGTCGTCATCCAGATCCTCGTCCTCTCCCTCCTCGGCACCCTCGGCGGGCGCCTCTGGTACCTCCAGATCCGTGAGGGCGCCGCGTACCAGAAGGAAGCGTCCGGCAACCACGTCCAGCAGGTCGTCGAGCCCGCGGTGCGCGGTTCGATACTGGACGCGCGCGGTGTGCCCCTCGCGGACAACGAGACCCGGCTCGTGGTCTCCGCCTCCCGCACCGACCTGCTGAAGCAGGCGGACGACGGCAAAGCCGTTCTCACCAAGCTGGCCGGCGTGCTCGGGCTGAAGCCCGCGGACGTCATCCAGAAGGTCCGGCTGTGCGACGCGAAGACCCCGCAGCCCTGCTGGAACGGCTCGCCCTACCAGCCCATCCCGATCACCGACGAGGCCACCGCCAAGCAGGCCCTGCAGATCCGCGAGCGCGCCGAGGACTTCCCCGGCATCACCGCCGAGCCCGAGGCCGTACGGCGTTACGCGGCCCCCGGTGACGCCAACGCGGCCCAGGTGCTGGGCTACCTCTCGCCGGTCACCGACGACGAGATCACCCAGGCCAAGGACTCCGACTCGCCGTATCTGCGCTCCGACCAGGTCGGACGCTCGGGCCTGGAGCGCGAGTACGACAAGGAGCTGCGCGGCAAGGCCGGCGTCACCCGCTACGAGGTCGACAACCTCGGGCGCGTGATCGGCAAGGCCAAGTCCGATGCCCCGCAGCCCGGTTCGAACCTCGTCACCAGCATCGACGCCCGCGTGCAGCGCGTCGCCGAGTACCAGCTGGACAAGGCGATGAAGGCGGCCCGCCAGCAGTACGACAAGATCACGGGCGAGAACTACAAGGCCGACTCCGGTGCCGTCGTCGTGATGGAGGCCAAGACCGGCCGCGTCGTCGCCATGGCGTCCGCGCCGACGTACGACCCGAACGTCTGGGTCGGCGGCATCTCCGCCAAGGACTACAAGCAGCTCACCGGCAAGAACTCCGACTACCCGCTGCTGAATCGGGCCATACAGGGTCAGTCGGCGCCCGGTTCGACGTTCAAGGTGGTCTCCACGGCCGCCGCGGTCGAGGCCGGCTACACCTGGGACGGCGGCTACCCCTGCACCAGTTCGTACTCGGTGGGCGGCCAGGTCTTCAAGAACTTCGAGGGCGAGAACTTCGGCCCCATCTCGCTGGGCCGCGCGCTGGAGGTCTCCTGCGACACGGTCTTCTACGGTCTCGCGGACGCCCAGTGGAAGAAGGACGGCGGCATCAACCCGAAGAAGGGTGAGCCGAAGGACTACTTCTACAAGGCGGCCCACCAGTTCGGCCTCGGCAAGACCACCGGCGTCGACCTCCCGAACGAGGTCACCGGCCGCATCCCGGACCGCAAGTGGAAGCAGGAGACCTGGGAGGCCAACAAGGCCTACTGGTGCAAGACCGGCAAGAAGGGCGGCACGTACGTCCAGCAGATCGCGTACGAGAACTGCCTCGAAGGCAACAAGATGCGCGAGGGCGACTCGATCAACTACTCCATCGGCCAGGGCGACACCCTCGTCACCCCGATCCAGGAGGCCATGATCTACGGCGCGCTCGCCAACGGCGGCACCGAGTACGTCCCCACCATCGGCAAGGCGATCGTCAGCGCCGACGGCAAGACGGTCACGGAGATCAAGCCGAAGGTGAAGGCCAAGCTGCCGATCAGCGCGGCCACCCACAAGGGCATCGACAAGGCCCTCGCGGGCGTGGTCACCAGCGGTACCGCCGCCTGGAAGTTCCAGGGCTGGCCGCAGGACAAGATCGAGCTGCACGCCAAGACGGGTACGGCGGAGGTCTACGGCAAGCAGACCACCTCCTGGTTCGCCACCTACACCAAGGACTACACGGTCGTCATGACGATCGCGCAGGCCGGTACGGGTTCCGGCGCCTCCGGTGAGGCCGTGCGCAACATCTACAACGCGATGTACGGCGTCCAGGCCGACGGCTCCATCGACAAGAAGAAGGCGATGCTGCCCTCGCCGCAGACGACCCTCCCGAAGGTCCGCGCCGACGGCACGATCGCCTCCCCGAAGATCACCGCCGACCCGGCCAAGGAGCTGGAGAAGCAGCAGGAGAAGGCGACCGAGGGGGGCGTCACGCCCGCGGACGACACCCAGCAGCCCGCCATCGCGCCCTCACCGTCCACCACCAACAGCAACACCCGCAGGCGTCCGCGCAGAAGGGGTAGCCGGAGGATGCTCACATGACCGGCAACAGCTTCTCCGTCTCCGGATACGGGCCCGACCGGGCCGGCTGGACACGGGTGTTCGCCCGTGACTCGCTGGCCCGCCGGCTGGACTGGCCGATACTGCTGTCGGCGGTCGGCCTGTCCCTGATCGGCTCGCTCCTCGTCTTCTCGGCGACCCGCAACCGCACCGAGATCAACCAGGGCGACCAGTACTACTTCCTGATCCGGCACCTGATGAACACCGGTATCGGCATCGCCCTGATGATCGGCGTCATCTGGGTCGGCCACCGCACCCTGCGCGTCGTCGTCCCGTTCCTCTACGGCGCCTCGGTGTTCGGCATCCTGCTGGTGCTGACCCCGCTGGGCTCCACGGTCAACGGCGCGCACTCCTGGATCGTGCTCGGCGGCGGCTTCTCGCTCCAGCCCTCGGAATTCGTGAAGATCACGATCATCCTGGGGATGGCGATGATCCTCGCCGCCCGGGTCGACGCGGGCGACAAGCCCTACCCCGACCACCGCACGGTCCTCCAGGCCCTGGGTCTCGCCTCGGTCCCGATGATGATCGTCATGCTGATGCCCGACCTCGGCTCGGTCATGGTCATGGTCATCATCGTGCTCGGCGTCCTGCTGGCCTCCGGCGCGTCCAACCGCTGGATCTTCGGCCTGCTCGGCGCGGGCACCCTGGGCGCGATCGCCGTGTGGCAGCTGCACTTCCTGGACGAGTACCAGATCGCCCGCTTCGCCGCCTTCGCCAACCCGAGCCTGGACCCGGCCGGTGTCGGCTACAACACCAACCAGGCCCGCATCGCGATCGGTTCGGGCGGCCTCACCGGCGAGGGCCTGTTCCACGGCTCGCAGACAACAGGCCAGTTCGTCCCGGAACAGCAGACGGACTTCGTCTTCACCGTCGCGGGCGAGGAGTTGGGCTTCGTCGGCGCGGGCCTGATCCTCGTCCTCCTGGGCGTGGTCCTGTGGCGCGCCTGCCGCATCGCCCGCGACTCGACCGAGCTCTACGGCACGATCGTCGCCGCCGGGATCGTCGCCTGGTTCGCCTTCCAGGCCTTCGAGAACGTCGGCATGACCCTCGGCATCATGCCGGTCACCGGTCTGCCCCTGCCCTTCGTGTCGTACGGAGGTACGTCGATGTTCGCGGTGTGGCTCGCGGTGGGGCTGCTGCAGTCGATCCGGGTGCAGCGCCCGATGTCCGCATAGTCACAACTTTTGCCCGGTCGTTACCGCCCCATTTACCCGAGTTCCCCCGGGGTTCATTTGGGACGCCCCCTGCCATCCCGGCTCGTCAGCAACTAGATTCGGTGCATGGCGGACACAAAGCGCGAGATCGAGCGTAAGTACGAGTCCGACGACAGCGGTCTGCCCGACCTGACCGGCGTCGCCGGGGTGAAGGCCGTCATCGACAAGGGCGTCATGAACCTCGACGCCGTGTACTACGACACCGCCGACGAGCGCCTCGCCGCCGCCGCGCTCACCCTGCGCCGCCGCACCGGCGGAGACGACGCGGGCTGGCATCTGAAGGTGCCGGTCGCGCCCGGTGTCCGCGACGAGATCCGGGAACCGCTCTCCGACACCGTGCCGGACACCCTCGCCGCGCTGGTCCGCTCCCGCGTGCGCGAGGCCGAGCTGCTGCCCGCCGTCCGCCTGCGCTCCGACCGCGACGTACGCCACCTCATGGACGCCCAGGGCAAGCTCCTCGCCGAGGTCAGCGTGGACGCCGTCCACGCGGAACGCCTCACCGAGGGCGGCGGCACCGCCCAGTGGACCGAGATCGAGGTCGAACTCGCCGACGACGGCGACCCGGTGTTCCTCGACAAGGTGGAGAAGCGGCTGCGCAAGGCGGGCGTACGGCCGTCCTCGTCGTCCTCCAAACTCGCGCGGGCGCTGGCGGAGACGCGCCCGTCGGGGCCGGGGAAGAAGAAGCGCAAGGCGCCGCCCGCCCCCGGGGAACCCACGACCGCCGGCGACCACGTCCTCGTCTACGTCCGCGCCCAGCGCGACGCGATCCTCGAACTCGACCCGGCCGTACGGCAGGACGCGTACGACTCGGTGCACCGCATGCGCGTCGCCACCCGCCGACTGCGCAGCACGCTCCGCTCGTACGGCAAGGTTCTCGACCGCGCGGTCACCGACCCCGTCGGCGAGGAACTGAAGTGGCTGGCGGGGGAGTTGGGGGTCGACCGCGACCGCGAGGTCATGACCGAGCGGCTGACGACGGTCCTCGGTGAACTGCCCCCGGCCCTGATCTCCGGCCCGATCCGCGCCCGCCTGGACACCTGGGCGAACGCCCGGCGCGGCGGATCACGCAGCCGGCTGATCGGCGTCCTGGACTCCAAGCGGTATCTCGGCCTCCTCGACACCCTGGACGCGCTGGTCGCCGAACCGCCCGTGCTGGCGGACGCGGCCGGCAAGCCGGAGAAGGTGATCGGCAAGGCCGTACGCAAGGACTTCGGGAAGGTCTCCGCGCTCGTCGAGGAGGCGATCGAGGCGCCGCCCGGCCCGGACCGCGATCTCGCCCTGCACGAGGCCCGCAAGAAGGCCAAGCGCACCCGGTACGCGGCGGAGGCGGCGACACCGGCTCTCGGTACTCCGGCCCGGGCGCTCGTCAAGTCGATGAAGTCGCTGACCAGCCTGCTCGGTGAGCACCAGGACAGCGTGATGGTCCGGGTGACCCTGCGGGAGCTGTCCGCAGTGGCGCACGCTGCGGGGGAGAGCTCCTTCACGTACGGGGTGCTGTACGGGCGCGAGGAGCAGCGGGCGGCCGCGGTGGAGGCGGCCCTGCCGGAGGCGTGGAAGACGATCGTGGCCGAGGGGTCCGTACAGGTGTGACCGCTGGTGCGTACGGGTGAGGTCCGGGATCGCGTTAGTCTGGATGGTCACCCGTCCGTTCAGTCCCGCTCACGAAGGTTCGCGAGATGCCTGCCGAAGTCGCTGCGGCCGCAGAGTCCGTGTTTCCGCAGCTCGAAGCCCTGCTCCCGCAGGTGCAGAAGCCGATCCAGTACGTCGGCGGTGAGCTCAACTCCACGGTCAAGCCGTGGGAGTCGTGCGACGTCCGCTGGGCGCTGATGTACCCGGACGCCTACGAGGTCGGTCTGCCCAACCAGGGCGTCATGATCCTCTACGAGGTCCTGAACGAGCAGGAGGGCGTCCTCGCCGAGCGCACGTACAGCGTGTGGCCGGACCTGGAGGCGCTGATGCGGGAGCACAAGGTCCCGCAGTTCACGGTCGACAGCCACCGCCCGGTGGGCGCGTTCGACGTGTTCGGCCTCTCCTTCTCCACCGAACTCGGCTACACGAACATGCTCACGGCCCTGGACCTGGCGGGCATCCCGCTGGAGTCGAAGGACCGGACGCTCGACGACCCGATCGTGCTGGCGGGCGGCCACGCGGCCTTCAACCCCGAGCCGATCGCGGACTTCATCGACGCGGTGATCATCGGCGACGGCGAACAGGCCGTCCTCGACATGACGAAGATCATCCGAGCCTGGAAGGCGGAGGGCCGCCCCGGCGGCCGCGAGGAGGTCCTCTTCCGCCTGGCGAAGACGGGTTCCGTCTACATCCCGGCGTTCTACGACGTCGAGTACCTGCCGGACCACCGCATCGCGCGCGTGGTGCCCAACAAGTCGGGCGTCCCGTGGCGGGTGTCGAAGCACACGGTCATGGACCTCGACGAGTGGCCGTACCCGAAGCAGCCGCTGGTGCCGCTCGCGGAGACGGTGCATGAGCGGATGTCGGTCGAGATCTTCCGCGGCTGCACGCGCGGCTGCCGCTTCTGCCAGGCGGGCATGATCACGCGCCCGGTGCGCGAGCGGTCGATCACGGGCATCGGCGAGATGGTCGAGAAGGGCCTGAAGGCGACGGGCTTCGAGGAGGTGGGCCTGCTGTCGTTGTCGTCGGCCGACCACTCGGAGATCGGCGAGATCGCGAAGGGTCTGGCGGACCGCTACACGGAGGACAAGGTCGGCCTGTCCCTCCCGTCCACCCGCGTGGACGCGTTCAACGTGGACCTGGCGAACGAGCTGACGAGGAACGGCCGCAGGTCCGGCCTGACCTTCGCGCCGGAGGGCGGCAGCGAGCGCCTCCGCAAGGTCATCAACAAGATGGTGTCGGAGGAAGACCTCATCCGCACGGTCTCCACGGCGTACGGCAACGGCTGGCGCCAGGTGAAGCTGTACTTCATGTGCGGCCTCCCGACGGAGACCGATGACGATGTCCTCCAGATCGCCGACATGGCGATGAAGGTGATCGCCGAGGGCCGCAAGGTCTCCGGCCAGAACGACATCCGCTGCACGGTCTCGATCGGCGGCTTCGTCCCCAAGCCGCACACGCCCTTCCAGTGGGCCCCGCAGCTGAGCGCGGCGGAGACGGACGCGCGTCTCGGGAAGCTCCGGGACAAGATCCGCGCTGACAAGAAGTACGGCCGCTCGATCGGCTTCCGCTACCACGACGGCAAGCCCGGCATCGTCGAGGGCCTGCTCTCCCGCGGCGACCGCCGCATCGGCGCGGTCATCCGCGCGGTCTACGAGGACGGCGGCCGCTTCGACGGCTGGCGCGAGCACTTCTCCTACGACCGCTGGATGCGCTGCGCCGAGAAGACGCTGCCCGCCTTCGGTGTCGACGTCGACTGGTACACGACCCGCGAGAAGACCTACGAGGAGGTCCTCCCCTGGGACCACCTCGACTCCGGCCTCGACAAGGACTGGCTCTGGGAGGACTGGCAGGACGCCCTCGACGAGACCGAGGTCGAGGACTGCCGGTGGACGCCGTGCTTCGACTGCGGGGTGTGCCCGCAGATGGACACGTCGATCCAGATCGGCCCCACGGGCAAGAAGCTGCTCCCGCTGACGGTGAAGCAGCCTGCGGGGAGCGGGCACACGCACTGACCGGGTGCGTCGGTCAGCTGACGGGGTCCGAGGGGCCGTAGGCCGCGGCGATGTCCTTGGACCCCGCCCACCTGCTGTAGGTGGGTGACTGGGGCCAGCCCTCGGGGGAGTCCTGCCATTCCTCCTGGCGGCCGTACGGCAGGACGTCGATCAGGGCGAAGCTGTGGCTGAGCTGCTCGGTGCCCCGGCCGTCGGTGTGCCAGGTGCGGTAGACGGTGTCGCCGTCGCGCAGGAACACGTTGACCGCGAAGCCGCCGTCCGGCGGTGCGCCGACGTCGGTGCCGAAGGGGCTGTTCGCGGTCGAGTACCAGGGCATCCGGTTGCCGACCCGCTCCTTGTAGGCGAGGGCCTCGTCGATCGGGCCCTGGGTGACGATGACGAACCGGGCGTCGTAGCTGTCGAGGAACTCCAGGCGCGTGTACTGCGAGGTGAACCCGGTGCAGCCCGAGCACTGCCATTCCTTCCCGGCGAACCACATGTGGTTGTAGACGATCAACTGCCGCTTGCCGTCGAAGACTTCGGCCAGGCGGACCGGGCCGTCCGCGCCGTCGAGGGTGTAGTCGGGCATCTCGACCATCGGCAGGCGGCGCCGCTCGGCGGCGATGGCGTCGAGTTCCCGGGTCGCGGCCTTTTCGCGGGCGCGGAGGGAGGCGAGCTGCGTCTCCCAGGTCGTGCTGTCGACGACGGGCGGCAGTGCGTCGGCGGTCATGGTCCCTCGCAGAGCTTGTGGGCGTGGCTGTGCCTTGTGCGGGGGTAGACCGCGCCGGGCTCCGGAACTCATCGGTCAGTCGGACGTCAGCCACACACCGACCCCGGCCAGCGTCCCGTCCCCGGAGTCCGATTCCACGTCGCGGGCCAGGTCGGCGATCGTGACGGAGCGGAGGGCCTCCCGGCGGGCCGACTCGGCCGCGGCCATCGTGCGGGCGATCGCGCACGGCGTGGCGCAGGCCTCGGGCGGGGTGGCCATCGGGCCGCGCCGGCGGATCTCCGTGCAGACGAAGGCCGGGTCGGGGCCGTCGATCGCCTCGACGACGTCGAGGACCGTGATCGACGCGGGGGAGCGGGTCAGGACGTAGCCGCCGGACTTGCCCTGGACCGAGCGGACCAGGCCGGAGCGGGAGAGGGCCTGGAGCTGTTTGGCGAGGTAGGTCGGGGACACGTCGTGGAACTGGGCCAGGCGGGCGGCCGGGACCGGGGCCGCCGTCGAGGTCAGGACAACGCAGCAGTGCAGGGCCCACTCGACTCCGCCGGACATCTTCACTCGCCCATTTTACTCAGACCCCCGTTGACTCGGATATGCATTGTCCGAGTATTATCTCGGATAGAAAGTGTCCGGGTTTGGTTTCGGGGTGCCGTCGCGATCACGCGGCGGTACATATCGGACGTCAGTCATCTACGGAAGGCGTAGGCCATGAAGATCGCAGTCATCGGCGGAACCGGGCTGATCGGGTCGCAGGTCGTGAAGAACCTGAACGCGGCGGGGCATCAGGCAGTGCCGCACTCGCAGTCCACCGGCGTGGACATCATCAGCGGTGAGGGGCTGGAGGCGGCCGTCGCGGGCGCCGACGCCGTCGTCAATCTCACGAACTCACCGACCTTCGACGACGCCTCGATCGGCTTCTTCCAGACCTCGATGGACAACCTGCTCGCCGCGAGCGAGAAGGGCGGGGTCGGGCACTTCGTCATCCTGTCCATCGTCGGCGTGGACCAGGTGCCGGGACTGGACTACTACCGGGCGAAGGTCCTCCAGGAGGATCTCCTCAAGGACGGGCCGGTGCCGTACTCCATCGTCCGCGCCACGCAGTTCATGGAGTTCATGGACGCGACCCTCGCCATGACCACCGAGGGCGACACCGTCCGGCTGCCGCGTACGCCGATCCAGCCGATCGCCGCCGCGGAGGTCGCCGCCGTCGTCGCCGAGGTCGCCGCGGGCGCCCCGCTGAACGGTGTCCTCAACATCGCGGGCCCGGACGTCTACCCCCTCGACGACCTCGGCCGGATCACCCTGACCGCCAAGGGCGGCGCGGGTTCCGTGGTCACCGACGACGCGGCCGGCATGTTCGCCGCCGCCCCGGGTGACGTCCTCACCGCCCCGGACGGCGCCCGCGTCACCGCCACCCACTACACGGACTGGCTCGCCGGGCGGTGACTCGCTTACGGCAGGGGTGCCTCGGGGGTTCCGGCCGCGTGCGGGGACCCCAGCCGGGCCAGCGCCGCCGCGTCCTCCGTGTCCGGCTCCGCCGTGCCGACCAGGAGGCACTGGCCGGGGGCGCTCTGCACGTCGAACGTCTGGTACGTGAGGGTGACGCGGCCCACGTCCGGGTGGTTGAAGGTCTTGGACTGGCGGCCGGGACGGCTGACGCTGTGGTCCTGCCAGAACGTCGCGAACTCCTCGCTCCCGCCGAGGAGTTCGGCGATCAGGGAGCCGAGTTCGCGGTCGTCCCGGTCGTGCCCCGTGGCCAGGCGCAGCGCCTCGGCGGAGCAGCGGGCCACGTGCTCCCAGTCGGCGAACAGGTCCCGGGCCGCCGGGTCCAGGAACAGCGAGCGGACCATACGGCGGCGGTCGCCCAGGGGCGCGAGGAGCGCGTCGGCGAGCGCGTTCGACGCGAGGACCTCCAGGCGCCGGTTGATGACGTACGCCGCCGCCGTCGGGAACGCGCGCATCAACTGGAGCAGCGCCGGGTCCACCTCGTCGGACGGCTCGGCGGGGACGGGCCTCGGGACCAGGCCGGCCAGGCGGTACGCGTGCCAGCGGGCGTCCGTGTCGAGGCGCAGGGCGTGGGCGATGGCGTCGACGACCTGGCCCGACGGGCTGCGCTCGCGGCCCTGCTCCAGCCGGGCGTAGTAGTCGGCGCTGACCCCGGCCAGCACGGCGACCTCCTCGCGCCGCAGCCCGGCCACCCGACGCGCCCCGGAACTGGGAAAACCCACTTCGGCGGGCGTCAGCCGGGACCGCCGGGCGCGCAGGAAGTCGCCGAGCGCGTAGCCGTCCGTACCGTCCATGCCGTCCATCCCAAAAGCCTACGGCGGTCCCGCCGCCCCGCTCCCGCTTCCTAGGTGTGGCACACCTAGGAAGCCTCGTCCTGCCTCATCGGGCCGATCCCGCCGATGCTCGGACAGCACGGAAGACGCGGTGGACCACCGCCGCGCGATCGGCTCTCCTCCAAGGGGTTGCACATGACCACCACCGTCCCGTCCAAGGCCGTCCTGATCACCGGCGCGAGCAGCGGTATCGGCGAGGCCACGGCCCGGCTGCTGGCCGCGGCGGGGCACCGGGTGTTCCTCGGCGCCCGGCGCGCCGACCGCCTCGCCGCCGTGGCCAAGGACATCCAGGCGGCCGGCGGCACGGCCGAGCACCGAGAGCTGGACGTGACCAGCCTGGAGAGCGTGCGGGACTTCGTCCGGGCCGCGCGGGAGTCGTACGGCCGGGTCGACGTGCTCGTCAACAACGCGGGCGTGATGCCTCTGGCGCTGCTGGAGGCGCTGAAGGTCGACGAGTGGAACCGCATGATCGACGTGAACATCCGCGGTGTGCTGCACGGGATCGCCGCGGTGCTGCCCGTCATGCGCGAGCAGGGCGCGGGGCACGTCGTGAACGTCGCCTCCGTCGCCGGGCACCGCGTCGACCCCACCGCGGCCGTCTACTGCGCCACCAAGTACGCCGTCCGCGCCATCTCCGAAGGCCTGCGGCAGGAGAGCCGCGACCTGCGCGTCACGGTCATCAGCCCCGGCTTCACCCGCACCGAACTGACCGACGGCATCGGCGACTTGGACATGCGCGCGGTCGCCGAGGACATGATGGGCATCGCGATCCCGGCCACCGCGATCGGCGAGGCGATCGTCTACGCCGTCAGCCAGCCCGCGGAGGTCGACGTCAACGAGATCGTCGTCAGGCCTACGGCGCAGGGCTGAAGTCCGGTATAGATCAGGGGAGTTCAGTGCGCGGCGACCCAGTCCGCCACCGTCGTCACCTCCGCCTGCATCGGGAACACCTTCTCCGTGAGGACGCGGTGGACCTCCGGGTCGTTGTCGAGGCAGCCGTCGGACAGGACGGTGAGGGTGAAGTCCAGGTCGGCCGCCTGGCGCAGGGTGGACAGGACGACGCCGCTGGTGGCGATGCCGGTCAGGACCAGGTGGTCGATGTCGTTCGCCCGCAGGACCATGTCGAGGTCGCTGCCCGCGAACGCGCTGACGCGGCGCTTGGTGACGAGGATGTCGTCGGGGCCGGGGGCCACGTCCGGGTGAATCTCGTTGGCCTGGGCGGCGGCCGTCGGCAGGGTGACACCCGCGAGCCTGCCGAACAGCTTGTTGCGGGGGCTGATCTCCGGGGCGCCGGGGCGGAAGCCGACGGTCACGTAGATCACGCGGACGCCGTTCGCACGGGCCGTCTCGATCGCCTTGCGCAGGCGCGGCAGGTAGTCCGGGTCGGGGTAACGGTCCACGATCACGCGCTGGACGTCCATGACGAGGAGGGCTTCGGACATGGCTGTCCTTCCGTGAGCTGAGTGCTCGGTCGCTAAGTCATCAGGTGATTACTTGCCTAACGTAACCATGCCCTGTAGTCATGTCAACGAGTGATTACTTGAGCTGGTCGAGGGAGGTCGCCGGTGGTGACGGGTGACGTGAATGAGGCCGACGAGCCCCGGCGGCGGGACGCTGCGGCGACCCGGCAGGCGCTGCTGGAGGCCGCGAGCAGCCGGTTCACCCGGCTCGGGTACGACCGCACGACGTTGCGGGACGTCGCCGCCGACGTCGGGGTCAACCTGGCGCTCATCAAGCGGTACTTCGACTCGAAGGAGGGATTGTTCAAGGCGGCGCTGGCCTCAACTCCCCGTTTCCTGGGCCGGGATGAGGAGTTCCCGCACGACCGGGCCGGTCTCGCCGAGGCGCTCAGTCACCAACTGTCCGCCGGTGCCTGGCCGGAGTTCGGCGAACACCCCGTCCTGATGCTGCTGCGCGGGTCCGGCGACGAGCGCGTGGACGCGCTGCGCCGCAAGGCCCTGGACGAGTTCAGCCGCCAGATCCTCGAAGCGTCCGGCGAGGGCCCGGCGGGGGAGGACGACGAACGCCTGCTGCGCGCCGAACTCCTCGTCGCGCTCGGCGTCGGCGTCGCCGTCGTACGGTCCGCCGTAGGCCTGCGCCCCCTGCGGGACGCGACCGCCGCCCAACTGGCCGCGCCGCTACGGGAGATCGTCGAGGCGCTGCTGGCGCCCCCTGCCGACGACCGCTGAACTGCCGCACAATGCACGGGTGGACGACATCACGATCCGCCCCGCCGAACCCGCCGAGCTGGACGTCGTCGCGGGGCTCCGGTGGCGCTGGTTCCTTGAGGGCGGGGATCAACCTGTCACCACCCGGGCGGAGTTCGTACGGCACTTCGTCGACTGGGCTGAGGAGAACGGGAGTTCACACCGGTGCATGGTCGTCGTACGGGACGGCACGCTCATGGGGATGGCCTGGCTGGCCGTGGTCCAACGGGTGCCGAGCCCGCAGGCCCTGCGGCGGGCCAGCGGTGATCTGCAGTGCGTGTACGTCATCCCCGGCGAGCGCGACGGCGGTGTCGGCGGACGGCTGGTGGAGGCGGTGTTGGCCCGCGCTCAGGACCTCGGGCTCGAACGCGTCACCGTCCACTCCTCGCCCCGGGCCATCCCGGCGTACGCCCGCCGCGGCTTCGCCTCCTCGCCCCGGCTGCTGCACGCCCGGGTCTGCCGCAGCGACCCCTACCCTTGACCGATGCCCGAACTGATCCTGCCCGACGCCCGGTTGCGGCTCTCCTTCCTGGACGCCGTGTACGAGCACATCGTCGAGGACGACTTCTTCGGCGGCACCCTCGCGCGCGAACTGCGGGAACACGGCAGCACCTGGCGCCGGCCGGCGGGGTTCGCGCGGTACGTCGAGTCGGTGCGCGAGGAGGAGGCGGAGGACGGGCGCCGGCCCGAGGGTTTCGTGCCCAGCACCTGGTACTGGTACGTCGACGGCGACACCTACCTCGGCCGCATCCAGATACGGCACCGCCTCACCCAGTGGCTCCTCGACTACGGCGGCCACATCGGCTACGGCGTCCGGCCGGGCGCCCGGCGCCGCGGGCACGCGACCGCGATGCTCCGTGACGTGCTGCCGTACGCTCAGGCGCTCGGCCTGGATCCGGTCCTCGTGACCTGTGATGCCGCCAACATCGCGTCCCGCAAGGTGATCGAGGCCGGTGGCGGGAAGTTCGAGGACGAGCGGGACGGGAAATTGCGGTACTGGATCCGGACCCGGACGGGGAGCTGAGGCGTCTTGCCCGGTATGGACGCCCCCACGACATTCGAGAAGCCGCCCGCGCGGCCGTCGCCGCAGTCGCAGACGCCCGAGGGGTGTCTCGCCGTCGCGATCCGCGTCCCGGTGCGGATCGTCGTGCTCGTGCTGGTCGTGCCGGTGCGGTTGGTGTGGGACGGGCTGGTGGTCAGTGGGCGGTTCCTGTACCGGACCGTGCTGCGGCCGGTGGCACGCGCGGTGTTCGTGTGGCCGTGGGTGGCGCTGTGGCGGTACGTCGTCGTGCCCCTCGCCAAGGCGCTCGGCTGGCTCACCAACCTCCTTGTCGTCGTGCCGCTCGGCTGGCTGTACCGGTATGTGTTCACCCCGGTCGGGCACGGCCTCGCCTGGGCCGTCCGGCAGCTCGGGAGCGGGCTGGCGTGGGTCTACGCGCGCGTGCTCACTCCCGTCGGGCACGCGTGCGCGTGGGTGGTGAACGGGGTGGCCGCCGGTGTGGCGTGGGTCGTCGGCGGGGTGGCCGCCGGCGTGGCCTGGCTCGGGCGCTATCTGCTCGTCGTGCCCGCCGGGTGGCTGTATGCCTGGGTCCTCACGCCGATCGGGCACGCGATCGCCTGGTGCGGGCGGGGGGTCATGTGGCTGCTGAGGGCGATCGGCACGGGGATCGGTCTCGTCCTGTACTGGACCGCCCGGATTCTGCTGGTGCTGCCCGCGATCGGCCTCTGGCGCTGGGTGCTGACACCCGTCGGGCGCGTGCTCGCCGTCGTCGGGCGGGAGGTGTGGGACGCCCTCGGGCACGCCTGGCGGATCGCCGGGCACATCTCGCTCGCCGTGGGGCGGGTCCTCGGGACCCTCTTCCGGTGGATCTTCGTCGAGCCCGTGAGCTGGGTGTACCGGACCGTGCTCACCCCGGTCGGACACGTCGTACGGGACCTGGTGCTGCGACCCGCCGCCGAGGCCGCGCGCGCTGTGGGACGGGTCACCCGGCAGGTGCTGACCGCCGCGCGCGAGTCCGCCCGGCAGGCCCGTGCCGACTTCCGGCGGATGGTTTTCGGCGAGCCGCGGCAGCCGGAGCCGGTGGAGCGACGGGAACCGATGGGCGACGAGACACGTACTCTTGGTAGAAGTACGACCGTTCTCACGAAGGACTAGGACACTGGGCAAGCGACAGCCCGAAGGCCCGCCGCCCGCACCCGCGGTGCAGCGCATCCGACTGCGCTACACCAAGCGCGGCCGCCTCCGGTTCACCAGCCACCGAGACTTCCAGCGCGCCTTCGAGCGTGCGCTGCGCCGCGCCGAGGTGCCGATGGCGTACTCGGCGGGGTTCACGCCGCATCCGAAGGTGTCGTACGCCAATGCCGCACCCACCGGCACGGGCAGTGAGGCGGAATACCTGGAGATCGCGCTCACCGCCGAGCGCGACCCCGGCACGCTGCGCGAGCTGCTCGACGAGTCGATGCCCGTCGGGCTCGACATCATCGACGCGGTCGAGGCCCGGACCTCCGGGCTCGCCGACCGGCTCACGGCTTCCGTGTGGGAGCTGCGGCTCGACGGGGTGGCGCCCGAGGACGCCGAGCGCGCGGTGGCCGCGTTCAACGCGGCCGAGAGCGTCGAGGTCCAGCGCATGGCCAAGAACGGCATGCGGACGTTCGACGCCCGCCCCGCCGTAGCGCATCTCGAGACGGTCGGTCCACAGGCTGATAGGCCTACCGACCAGGCCTGTGCGATACTGCGGCTGGTTGTTCGGCACGTGACGCCTGCCGTTCGACCCGACGACGTCCTGTCCGGTCTTCGCGCCGTGGCCGACCTGGCGCCGCCGGTCGCCGCAGCGGTGACCAGGCTGGCGCAGGGGCTGTTCGATGAAGAGACCGGCACGGTGACCGACCCGCTCGCGCCCGACCGCGAGGCAGCAGTGACCGGAAATTCCACGGTCGCCGAAGCTGCCGCCGCGAAGGCGCCGGCGTAGGGAAGGTTCCGCGTAGGGACCGATGTCGTAGCGCCGCCCTCGGACTCGGGAGCCACCTGGGTCGGGCAGCGCACCGACCACAAGACTTTCGCCAGGCCGTCCGCATCTGGGCGTACGGAACCGGCGAGACAGGACACAGAGAGCTCCCGTGCGGCGCCCGCGCCCCGGACGGCGGCACCGCGCAACGCGCGAGCCGCGGACGTCACCGGCATCCCTGCCGGACCAGGCGCGGCGCCCGGGAGCCTGACGGGAGAAACGCCCGCATGCTCGAACCGACCGAACCCGCAGAGGGTTCCGAACTGAACACCCCGAGCGACACGCTGCCGCCGCGCCGCAGGCGCCGCGCCGCGTCTCGCCCAGCGGGACCGCCGACCGGCGCCGAGGGCGCGGTCGAAAACAGCGCTCCGGCCATACCGGCCGAGGTGAGCGAAGCAGAAGAGAAGAGCGGGGCCGACGAGAGCGTCGGGGCACCCGCTGCCGTAGAGGCGCCTGCTGTCGTCGAGGCGCCTGTGGCCGAGGAGGCCGCGCCTTCCGGGCGGCCGCGTCGGCGTGCCACCCGGCGGGTGTCCGCGCCCGCCGGTGCGCCCGAGGCGAGTGAGGTGCCCGAGGCGGCCGAGATCGTGGTGCCGGCCGTTGCCGCCGCCGCGCCCGCCGCCGTGGAGGAAGACGCGGCGCCTGTCGCGTCCGACGAGGATGCCGCTCCCAAGCGCACCCGCCGTCGGGCCACGCGCCGGGTGACCGCGCCCGAGACCCTCGAGCCGGAGACCGCTGCGCCCGCTGCCGCAGCCGAGCCGGAGCCGGTGGAGGAGCCCGCGGCCGCGCCTGCCGTCGCCGCCGCGCCCGCCGCCGTAGAGGCTGTCGTGGAGGAAGAGGCCGCCGTGCCTGCCGGGCGTACGCGTCGGCGTGCCACGCGCCGTGTGTCCGCGCCTGCCGGGGCGCCCGAGGCCGCTGAGGTCGTCGAGAGCGCTGAAGCCACCGCAGTGACCGAAGAAGTGACCGAAGGTTCCGCCGCTGCCGCGTCCGATGAGGATGCCGGGCCGCGTCGGAGCCGTCGTCGCGCCACGCGCCGTGTGTCCGCGCCTGCCGGGACGCCCGTGGGCGAGGAGGCCCCTGTGAACGACGAGAACACCGCGGACACCGCGGAGACGAACACCCCTGCCGAGGCTCCCGCCGAGGACTCCGGGCCGCGTCGTCGGCGCCGGGCCGTGCGGACCGCCGCCGGCGGGTTCTCCGCGCCCGCGCCCAAGAACGGGAACGCTGCCGAGGAGGAGGACGGACCGCGTCGTCCGAGGCGGCCCGCGGTGGCCGTGTTCCAGGCGCCCGTCTTCACCGAGCCGATGTTCCAGACCCCGGAGCGGGCTGCCGCTGCCGCTGCCGCCGAGGCCGTGGAGGACGACGAGGAAGAGGTCGTCGTAGCGGAGCCCGTGGCCGTGGAGGTCGTCGAGGAGGAGACCGGCGGGCGTCGTCGGCGTCGTCGTCGCGGTGCCGCCTTCGAGGCCGAGCCCGAGGCGCCCGCTGTCGTCGAGGCCGTCGTCGTGGAGGAGGAGCCCGAAGAGGCCGACGAGGCCGAGGACTCCGCCGACGGTGACGAGGCCGAGGAGACCGGTTCGCGCCGCCGCCGTCGGCGTGGTGGCCGGCGCCGTCGCCGTGGCGAGTCCGCCACCGGTGAGGACGAGGGCGAGGACGGCGAGGAGTACGCCGCCGAGCAGGTCGCCCAGGATGCCGAGGACACCGCCGAGCAGGTCGAGGAGGACGCCGAGGAGGCGGACGACGACCAGGGCGGTTCAGGGTCCAGCAGCAGCCGTCGTAGGCGCCGTCGGCGTCGTCGCGCCGGTGACTCGGGCGGCGAGAGCGAGTCGCCCGCGTCGGCCGACGACCCCGAGCGCACCGTCGTCAAGGTCCGTGAGCCGCGCGCCAAGAAGGACGACCACCCCAGCGACGAGGTGCAGTCCATCAAGGGCTCGACGCGGCTGGAAGCCAAGAAGCAGCGCCGTCGTGAAGGCCGCGAGCAGGGGCGCCGGCGCGTCCCGATCATCACCGAGGCGGAGTTCCTGGCCCGCCGCGAGGCCGTCGAGCGCGTGATGGTCGTCCGGCAGAGCGGTGAGCGCACGCAGATCGGCGTCCTGGAGGACGGCGTGCTCGTCGAGCACTACGTCAACAAGGAGCAGTCGACCTCGTACGTCGGCAACGTCTACCTGGGCAAGGTCCAGAACGTGCTGCCCTCCATGGAGGCCGCGTTCATCGACATCGGCAAGGGGCGCAACGCCGTCCTGTACGCCGGTGAAGTGAACTTCGAGGCGCTCGGCATGGCCAATGGGCCGCGCCGCATCGAGTCCGCCCTGAAGTCCGGTCAGTCGGTCCTCGTGCAGGTCACGAAGGACCCGATCGGGCACAAGGGCGCGCGCCTCACCAGCCAGGTCTCCCTCCCCGGCCGCTACCTCGTGTACGTGCCCGAGGGCTCCATGACCGGCATCAGCCGCAAGCTGCCCGACACCGAGCGGGCCCGGCTGAAGACCATCCTCAAGAAGATCGTCCCCGAGGACGCGGGCGTCATCGTGCGCACCGCCGCCGAGGGCGCGAGCGAGGACGAGCTGCGCCGTGACGTCGAGCGGCTGCAGGCGCAGTGGGAGGACATCCAGAAGAAGGCGAAGAGCGGCGGCGGCTCGAACGCGCCGACCCTGCTCTACGGCGAGCCGGACATGACCGTCCGCGTCGTGCGCGACATCTTCAACGAGGACTTCACCAAGGTCATCGTCAGCGGCGACGAGGCGTGGGACACCATCCACGGCTACGTCGCGCACGTCGCCCCCGACCTCGCCGACCGGCTCTCCCGCTGGACCTCCGAGGTCGACGTCTTCGCGACGTACCGCATCGACGAGCAGCTGATGAAGGCGCTGGACCGCAAGGTCTGGCTGCCCAGCGGCGGTTCGCTGGTCATCGACAAGACCGAAGCGATGATCGTGATCGACGTCAACACCGGCAAGTTCACCGGTCAGGGCGGCAACCTCGAAGAGACCGTGACCAGGAACAACCTGGAGGCGGCCGAGGAGATCGTGCGCCAGCTGCGGCTGCGCGACCTGGGCGGCATCGTCGTCATCGACTTCATCGACATGGTCCTGGAGTCCAACCGGGACCTCGTCCTGCGGCGGCTCCTGGAGTGCCTGGGACGCGACCGTACGAAGCACCAGGTCGCCGAGGTCACCTCGCTCGGCCTGGTCCAGATGACCCGCAAGCGCGTCGGACAGGGCCTCCTTGAGTCCTTCTCCGAGACCTGCGTCCACTGCAACGGCCGCGGTGTCATCGTGCACATGGAGCAGCCGACCTCGGTCGGTGGCGGCGGCAAGCGCAAGCGGCGCGGACGCGGCGGTGACGGGAACGGGCAGGACGTCCACGACACGCACGAGCACGACCACGAGCACGATGTGGCCGACGACGAGGTCGAGACGGAGGCGGAAGTCGCCGCCGAGGTCGCCACGCCGGTCCCGTTCGCCGAGCCCGAGTTCCAGCCCGACGAGGACCTCTACAGCAGCGCCGCCGAGGCGGAGGCCGCGGCCACCCGTGGCGGGCGTTCGCGGCGCCGGACGAGCCGGCGGGCGTCGGCTCCGGCCGGTGCGCCGAGGAACGAGCGGCACTCGCGCGAGGTGCGTGAGGAGGCCGAGCCGGCCGCTGTCGCGCAGGCCGAGCCCGTCGCCGTGGAGGACCCGGTTGTCGAGGCTCCCGCGGTCGAGGAGACCCCGGCGCCTGCGTCTGTCGTCGAGACTCCTGTGGTCGACGACGCGGCTCCCAAGGGGCGTACGCGTCGGCGTGCGACCCGTAAGGCGACCGCGCCCGCCGGTTCGCCGGCCGGGTCCGAGGAGGCCGCCGTCGTGACGGTGACCGAGGCCGCCGCGCCGGTGGTCGTCGAGACGCCGGCTCCTGCTGCGGCTCCGGTCGAGCAGCCCGAGGCGCCCGCCGAGAGCGCGGCTCCGGCCCGCCCGCGGCGTCGTGCCGTGCGCAAGGCGACCGCGCCCACCGCGTCCGAGGAGGCGGCCGTGACGGTCGTACCGTCGGCCGTGGTGGAGGAGGCCCCGGTCGCAGACGCCGAGGCGGAGGCTCCGGCCAAGAAGACGGCCGCGCGCAAGGCCGCCAAGAAGGCTCCGGCGAAGAAGGCGGCCGCCAAGAAGACGGCGGCGACCAAGACCGCGGCCAAGAAGACGGCCGCGAAGAAGACGACGGCCAAGAAGGCCGCCAAGACCACGTCGAAGAAGACCGCGGCGGCGGAGCAGACGAGCCCGTCCTCCGTCACCGCCTCCACCGACGAGGGCTGAACCCAGGGGGTGTGCGGCCGGTCCATGTGATCGGTCGCACACCCGCAGGGGCCCGGTTTGACCCGTTCGGCTGCGGCCCCGTAACCTTGACTGTCGGCGTGTCCACTGGTGACACGCCACATCCCCGTAAACCTCTTCCTCCCGGGCGTGTTCCGCCGGGAGAGGCCGTCTGCTCCGCAGGGCGGCTGGACTGCGGGGGTGCCGTCCCTGAGCTAGAGAGTGAGATCCGCGTGTACGCCATCGTGCGCAGCGGTGGTCGCCAGCACAAGGTTGCTGTCGGCGACATCGTTGAGGTTGACAAGATTTCCACTGCCAAGGTTGGCGACACGGTCGAGCTCTCGACCCTGCTCGTTGTCGACGGCGACGCTGTGACCAGCGACCCGTGGGTGCTGGCCGGCATCAAGGTCCAGGCCGAGATCGTGGACCACCACAAGGGCGTCAAGATCGACATCCTTCGGTACAAGAACAAGACCGGTTACCGCCGTCGTCAGGGCCACCGCCAGCAGTACACGGCGATCAAGGTCACTGAGATCCCCGCGGCTGCGAAGTAAGGGACTGAGGAGAGATGGCACACAAGAAGGGCGCATCGTCCACCCGGAACGGTCGCGACTCCAATGCCCAGCGGCTCGGCGTGAAGCGCTTCGGCGGTCAGGTCGTCAACGCTGGTGAGATCCTGGTCCGCCAGCGCGGCACCCACTTCCACCCCGGTTCGGGCGTCGGCCGTGGCGGCGACGACACGCTGTTCGCGCTGAACGCCGGTGCGGTGGAGTTCGGTACGCACCGTGGCCGCAAGGTCGTGAACATCGTTCCGGTCGCCTGACACATCAGGTAGCTGATTCAGGCAACTGGCATCAGGTGGCTGAATCAGGCAACTGATCGGAAGCTTTCGCGAGGCGGACCTCACTTCCCTTCCGGGAAGCGGGTCCGCCTTTCGCGTGTTTCTACTGGTAGCAGCAGCTGGCTGCACCCCTAAGACTTTCTTGTACGTAACTGGAGGCACATCCCATGACCACCTTCGTGGACCGCGTCGAGCTGCATGTCGCCGCGGGTAACGGAGGCCACGGCTGTGCCTCCGTCCACCGTGAGAAGTTCAAGCCGCTCGGCGGCCCGGACGGCGGCAACGGCGGAAGGGGCGGTGACGTCATCCTCATCGTCGACCAGTCCGTGACCACGCTGCTCGACTACCACCACTCCCCGCACCGCAAGGCCACCAACGGCAAGCCCGGCGAGGGCGGTAACCGCTCCGGCAAGGACGGCACGGACCTGGTCCTGCCGGTGCCGGACGGCACGGTCGTGATGGACGGCGCGGGCAACGTCCTCGCCGACCTCGTCGGCCACGGCACCTCGTACATCGCCGCGCAGGGCGGCCGGGGCGGCCTCGGCAACGCGGCGCTGGCGTCGGCCCGCCGCAAGGCCCCCGGCTTCGCGCTCCTCGGTGTCCCCGGTGACCTCCGGGACATCGTCCTGGAGCTGAAGACGGTCGCCGACGTGGCGCTGGTCGGCTACCCGAGCGCCGGCAAGTCCTCGCTGATCTCCGTGCTGAGCGCGGCCAAGCCGAAGATCGCCGACTACCCCTTCACGACCCTCGTCCCGAACCTCGGCGTGGTGACGGCCGGCGAGACGGTCTACACGATCGCCGACGTGCCCGGCCTCATCCCCGGCGCGAGCCAGGGCAAGGGTCTCGGCCTGGAGTTCCTGCGCCACGTCGAGCGGTGCAGCGTCCTCGTGCACATCCTGGACACCGCGACGCTGGAGTCCGAGCGCGACCCGATCTCCGACCTCGACATGATCGAGGAGGAGCTGAAGCAGTACGGCGGCCTCGACCGCCGTCCGCGCATGGTCGTCCTGAACAAGATCGACGTACCGGACGGCAAGGACCTGGCCGAGATGGTGCGCCCCGACCTGGAGGCGCGCGGCTACCGCGTCTTCGAGGTGTCGGCGGTCGCGCACACGGGACTGCGTGAACTCTCCTTCGCGCTCGCGGAGTTGATCGCCGCGTCGCGTGCCGCGAAGCCGCAGGAGGAGGCGACCCGGATCGTCATCCGCCCGAAGGCGGTCGACGACAGCGGCTTCACCGTCGTACAGGAGGAGGACGGCCTCTTCCGCGTGCGCGGCGAGAAGCCCGAACGCTGGGTCCGCCAGACCGACTTCAGCAACGACGAGGCCGTCGGCTACCTCGCCGACCGCCTCAACCGCCTCGGCGTCGAGCAGTCCCTGATGAAGGCGGGTGCCCGCTCCGGCGACGGCGTCGCGATCGGCCCCGAGGACAACGCGGTCGTCTTCGACTGGGAGCCGACGGTGATGGCCGGCGCGGAGATGCTGGGCCGCCGCGGCGAGGACCACCGCTTCGAGGCCCCGCGCCCGGCGGCACAGCGCCGCCGCGACAACCAGGCCGAACGGGACGAGGCGACCCAGGAGTTCAACGACTTCAAGCCGTTCTGAGGGGACGGGGAGGGGCGGCGCGGCGCGGTTCCGGGTGACTGGGGCTGTGCGGTGAGTGGCTGGCGGGCGGCGTGATCGTGTGGCTTGGCGGGGTGACTGTTCGCCGCTCTGGATGATTGCGTGGCCGGCGAGGTGACTGTCTGTCGGGTGCGGTGGTCGGTCGTCCGGCGGGATGGTCACTTGCCCGGCGCGGTGCCGCTCGTTCGGTGTGGCGGCTTCCTGTTTCTGGCGTGGTGGCTGTCTGGTTCGGTGTGACGGTTGCCTGCCTGGCGTGCCGTTCGCTTGCTCTGTGCGGTGGTTGTCCGTCCAGGGGCGGGTGTGAACTGCTCATCCGGCTCGTGGGACGGCCGTCCGTCGGATGCGGTGACTTGTCGTGCGTCGGGACGGACCACCCGCCCGTCGCCGGTGGTTGTCCGCGCGACGCGGTCGCCGCTCGCCCCGCGTGACGGCTGCCCCTCCGGCGCCCTCGCCGTCGGCCCCGGCGAGGTGACTGCCCGTCGGGCGTGGCGACCTGCCGACCGGCGGGATGTCCAGTCGCCCGGCGGGACGTCCACTCGCCCGGCGCGACGGCCACCTGTCCGGCGCCCTGGTCGTCCGCCCAGGCGAGGTGACCGCCCGTCAGCCGCGCCAACCGTCCGGCTCGGCATGACGACAGCTCGCCCCGTACCTCGCTCACCCCCGCGTCGCCCCCCCCGCGCCTCACCCGTCCATCCCCGGATCACCCCCACCCCCTCCCTCGTCCGGCGTCAAGATCACTCGCCCCCGTGACCAACCTGGCCGAACCCCGTTGCTCTCGGAGTAGCGGGGCCCTCGCTGTGCGCTTATTTGTCATGGACGCGATACCTACTGTTCAGCAGACGGGACTCCGCGCACTGTGAGGCTTCCAAGTGACCCAAGAGGCCAACGTCGCAAGGGAGTTCACCGATGACCGGAGCCGTATCACCCGATCGACGACGTTTTCTCGCGGCCGGCGCGGCGGTGCTCGGGGCCGCCGCTTCCGCTCAGCTCTGGCTGCCCAGCTCCGCGCAGGCTGCCGAAACACCGTTGCCCGACGGGGTGTTCAGCCTCGGCGTCTCCTCCGGGGACCCGTTGCCCGACGGCGTCGTGCTGTGGACGCGGCTCGCCCCGGACCCGCTCAACGGGGGCGGGATGCCCGATCGGGTCGTTCCCGTGGAGTGGGAACTCGCCGAGGACGCGCGGTTCAGAAAGCAGGTGCGCCGGGGCTTCGCGCCCGCCCGGCCCGAGTACGGGCACAGCGTTCACGTGGATGTACGGGGACTGCGCCCCGGCCGTGACTACTGGTACCGCTTCCGTGTCAGCGGGCAGATCTCCGCCACCGGACGTACCCGTACCGCGCCCCACGCGAACAGCTCCGGCGGCCGGCTCCGCGTCGCGCTCGCCTCCTGTCAGAACTGGCAGAACGGCTACTTCACGCCGTACGCCGACATGCTGGCCCAGGACCCCGACTTCGTGCTCTTCGTCGGCGACTACATCTACGAGTCGGCGCCGTCGAACGCGGGCCCGCGCCGGCACGAGGGGACGGGGGAGCCGTACAGCCTGGTCCAGTACCGCAACCGGTACGCGCAGTACCGCACCGACCCGGATCTGCTGGCCATGCACGCCAACACCCCCTGGGTCGTGACCTTCGACGACCACGAGGTCGACAACGACTGGGCGGGGGAGGTCCCGCAGGACCCCGACAAGCAGTCGCACGACGCGTTCGTCGCGCGGCTGACGGCGGCCTTCCAGGCGTACTACGAGCACATGCCGGTGCGCGCGACCGCCGTACCGAGCGGGCCGCACATCCAGATGTACCGGCGGCTGGAGTTCGGCCGGCTGATGCGGCTCAACGTCCTCGACACCCGGCAGTTCCGCAGCGACCAGGCCACCACCCAGGCCGGTGCCGAGGACCCGTCGATGACGATGATGGGTGCCGAGCAGAAGGCGTGGCTGCTCAGGGGGTTGAAGCACTCGCCCGCGCGCTGGAACGTCATCGCCTCGCAGATCATGATGGCCGAGACGGACACCCTGCTCGGCGCGGGCAAGCAGTGGTTCTACGACGCCTGGGACGGCTACCAGGTCGAACGCAACGCCCTGCTGGAGGACTTCAGGAGCGTCCGCAATCCCGTGGTGCTCAGCGGCGACCGGCACCTCACGATGATCAGCGACCTGAAGGAGGACTTCGCCGATCCGGACTCCGACGTCGTCGGCGCCGAGTTCGTCGGCACGTCCATCTCCAGCAACGGCGACCAGGACCAGGCCGCCTTCCACGCCCAGTGGGACCCGCTGATGGCGGACAACCCGCACTGGAAGGTGATCGACGCCCACCGCGGCTACCACCTGTTCGACATCCGCAAGGACGGCATCGACGCCCGGGTGAGGGTCGTGGACACCGTGCTCAAGCCCACGGCCACGCCCAGCACCTATGCCTCACTCCGGGTCGAGTCGGACGACCCGGGTGTCAACGTCGTATAGGAGTTCGTGAAGCCTGTGTGACGGGAGCCTGGGACTCATCTGTGTCCCAGGCTCCTCTCAGGGCAAACTCAGGAACAACTCTTACCGTCCGTTAACCATGGAGACGGATTGTATTAAGGAAGCGCTGCCCGTCGGGACCCGGCTGCTGCACATCGGCCCGCACAAGACCGGGACCACGGCCATCCAGGGCGCGCTCTTCGCCGCGAAGGACACGATGCCCGAGCACGGCGTCGACTTCCCCGCGCACAGCAGGCACCCGATGGAAGCGGCCCTCGCCGCCTGCGCACGGCCCGCGATGATGGGCGACACCGTGCCCACCGACAAACACTGGACGCGCCTCCTCGACGCCGTGCGCGCCACCGGCGACCGCACCTCGGTGATCAGCAGTGAGTTCTTCGCCGACGCCCAGGACGACGAGACGCTGGCCAGGATCGTGGAACAGCTCGGCGGCGAGCGCGTGCACATCCTCATCACCCTGCGCCCGCTGGCGAGGATCATGCCCTCGCAGTGGCAGCAGTACGTGCAGAACGGCCTGCGCATGGGCTACGACAACTGGCTGGAGCACATGCTCCGCAAGGCGCCGTACGAGCAGCCCAACCCCAGCTTCTGGCGGCGGCACCGGCACGACCGGCTGGTCGAGCGCTGGGCCCGGGTCGTCGGTCCCGAGCGCGTCACCGTCGTCGTGGTCGACGACAGCGACCGGGACGGGTTGCTGCGCACCTTCGAGACGCTGCTCGGACTGCCCGCGAATCTCCTGCGGCCGGTTCCGGACGCGGCGAACCGTTCTCTTACCCTCGCCGAGACCGAAATGCTGCGGAAGCTCAACGTGGAATTCCGCGGCAATGGACTCCCCGACGAGCTGTATTCCAAGCTCGTGCGCAACGGCGCGGTCATGCATATGAAGAATGCGTGCAGCCCGACTCCGCAGGACGTGAAGATCACCACGCCCCAGTGGGCGGTCGAGGCGGCCGGTGCGATCGGCGCCGAGATGGCCGGGACCATCGCCGCCACGGGCGTACGGGTCGTAGGGGACACGGCACTGCTCTCGGCCGTGCCGGAGGCCGCTTCGGAGGCTGTGGGCAAGGCGGCCGGGGTGCCGCGGATCGCGCCCGAAGTGGCCGCGCAGGCGCTCTACGGGGCGCTCGCGGCGGCCGCGTCGGCGCCCGTGCGGCACAGTGCGCCGGCGAAGGCGCGGACGGTCCACCAGACGTCGTCGAAGGAACTCGTACGGGTTCTCGGTCACCGTTGTCTGAAGAAGCTCCGTCGGCGCTGAGTCCCGTCATCGTCCGGTTACCGGCAGTGCAAGATGAATGACAGGTGTCGCGCACATATGCGGTGGAGGTCACTCGCCTTGCACTGCGGTAACCGCGAGTGGGACCATTTGCCAGTTCCCCCATTGTCCCGAGGTAGGTCAAGGTCACCTGTGTCGCACATAGCCAAGCCCCGCACCACCGCAGTGATCCTGGCCGGCGGTACCGGCCAGCGGGTGGGTCTCTCGATCCCCAAGCAGCTGCTGAAGATCGCCGGCAAGGCAGTCATCGAGCACACCCTGACCACCTTCGAGAACGCCGACTCGATCGACGACATCATCGTCCTGATGGCGCCGGGCTACGTCCCGGACATCGAGAAGATCGTCGCCAAGGCCGGCTTCAAGAAGGTCACCCGGATCATCGAGGGCGGCTCGACGCGGAACGAGACCACCGAGCGCGCCATCGCCGCGCTGGGTGAGGGCCTGGCCGAGGGCGAGGACCGTAACGTCCTCTTCCACGACGCCGTGCGCCCCCTGCTCTCGCAGCGCGTGATCGACGACTGTGTGATCGCCCTGGAGCGCTTCCAGGCCGTGGACGTGGCCATCCCGTCCGCCGACACCATCATCGTGACCCGCACCCACGGCGACGACGGCGAGTTCATCACCGAGATCCCGGACCGCTCCCGGCTGCGCCGCGGCCAGACGCCCCAGGCGTTCAAGCTGTCCACGATCCGCCGTGCCTACGAGGTCGCGGCCGGTGACCCCAACTTCCAGGCCACGGACGACTGTTCGGTCGTGCTCAAGTACCTGCCGGACGTGCCGATCCACGTCGTCGCGGGCGACGAGTACAACATGAAGGTCACCCAGCCCGTCGACGTCTTCATCGCCGACAAGCTCTTCCAGCTCGCCTCCACCGCCGCGCCCGAGCAGGTCGACGAGGCCGCCTACCGCGAGCTGCTCACCGGCAAGACGCTGGTCGTCTTCGGCGGCTCGTACGGCATCGGCAAGGACATCGCCGAGGTCGCCGAGGGCTACGGCGCCACGGTGTACGCGCTGGGCCGCTCGACCACCGGCACGCACGTCGAGAACCCCGAGGAGGTCGACGACGCGCTGTCCAAGGCGTACGGCGAGACCGGGCGCATCGACTACGTCATCAACACCGCGGGCGTGCTCCGCATCGGCAAGCTGGCCGAGACGGACAACGCGACGATCGAGGAGGCGCTGAAGGTCAACTACCTCGCGCCCGTGCAGATCGCCCGTTCCGCGTACAAGTACCTGGCCGAGACCAAGGGCCAGCTGCTGCTCTACACCTCCAGCAGCTACACGCGCGGCCGCGCCGAGTACAGCCTGTACTCCTCGACCAAGGCCGCGATGGTCAACCTCACGCAGGCCCTGTCGGACGAGTGGGCCGGCGACGGCATCCGCGTGAACTGCATCAACCCGGAGCGCACCGCCACCCCGATGCGCACCAAGGCCTTCGGCCAGGAGCCCACCGGCACGCTGCTCTCCTCCGAGGCCGTGGCCCGCACCTCGCTCGACGTGCTGCTGTCCGAGCTGACCGGCCATGTCATCGACGTCCGCCAGCAGGACCCGACGGCCGGCGCGGCCAGGGCCTCCGGCTTCGAGGCCGCCCTCGCCTCGGTCCTGGACGTCCAGGACGGCGTTTAATTAAGCCTGCCTCTGAGATCTCGGTAAATTACTCAAAACCCCCAAGAGCAGGTTTATCAGTGATTTCCACCGCTATTCGCGTGGCCCGGGTGGGCAGCGCGGCTGAGCTGGCCGCCGCCGTCCTGATGATGCTGGGATACCCGGCCCTCATGCTGGCCGCCCTCATCCCGAGCGTCCCCGCCTTCGCCGCCGCGGCCGTCGTCACCTACGTCGCGGACCACTACCTCCACCGCCAGGCCAGCTACCTGATCAACCGCCTCAGCAAGGTCAGAGCGGGCCTCTCCATCCGCTTCCTGATCCGCCAGCTGCTGCTGATCCTGCTGCTGGCCCGCATGAACCTCTCCGACAACCTCATCTTCTACGGCGCGATCGCCTGCTTCATCGCCTTCTACGGCCTCCAGGCCCCGCACGGCGCGGTCGTCACGCTGATCCGCAACCGCCGCCGGATGCCGGTCGCCACCCGCAACGTCGACCTCGGCTCCCGCATCCACATCCCGGACGCCCCGAAGTTCGGCCTGCTGGAGCGCTCCGCCGAGAAGATGCTCCACCTCGACCTGTTCGCCGTCGTGGGCCTGCTGATCTCGGCCCAGCTCGACTCCGCCGTCGCCGCCTTCATCGGCATCGGCGTCACCCTGTTCCTGGGCACCCTCTACGTCGCCGCGCTGCTGCCGTACATAAGGGGTACGAAGATCCCGCCGACGCCCGAGGTCATCCTCGCGGCCGTGGACGACTGGCTGCACGAGTACAAGCCGCAGACGGTGCTCTACTTCTCCGGCTCCAAGGACTCGGCGTACCAGGTCAACATGTGGCTGGAGACCATGGAGCAGCTGGACACCCGGCCGCTGGTCCTGCTCCGCGAGCGCGTCATACTGCAGAACCTCGCCCAGACCAAGGCCCCCGTCATCTGCGTGCCCGGCGGTGTGCACCTGATGAACATGGACCTCTCGACCGTGCGCGTCGCGCTCTACGCGGCCAACGTCGGCAAGAACATCCACCTGCTGCGCGTCCCCACCATGAAGCACGTCTTCATCGGCCACGGCGACAGCGACAAGCTGGCCAGCGTCAACCCGTTCAGCAAGGTCTACGACGAGGTGTGGACCGCCGGCCGCGCGGGCCGCGACCGCTACGCCATCGCCGACGTCGGCGTCCGCGACGACGACATCGTCGAGGTCGGCCGCCCCCAGCTCGCCCCGATCCAGACCTGGCAGGGCGTGCCCGAGGGCCGTATCCCGACCGTGCTCTACGCCCCCACCTGGGAGGGCTGGGACAACGACCCCGGCAACACCTCCCTCCTCCTGGCCGGCGAGAACATCGTGAAGAAGCTGCTCAAGGCCGACCCGCCGGTGCGCGTGCTGTACAAGCCGCACCCCTTCACCGGCACGGTCAGCCCCGCGGCCGGCTCCGCGCACCGCAAGGTCGTCGCCCTGGTCGAGAAGGCCGCCCTCCAGCGCGCGAGCGACCCCCGCTTCACCGCCGACGCGGCCGCCCAGACCAAGGCCAAGGCCGACCTGGCCCGCATCGAGGCCCGCATCGCCGAACTCTCCGGCGGCCCCGCCGACAAGGGCGACGAGGCCGAGCTGACCCGTGACGGCGTGGTCGACCTGGTCAAGTACGAGGAGATCGCCCGGCTGCGCGCCGAGTGGAACGACGCGTACTGGACCGCCGCCGGCACCTTCGAGCACCGGGTCATCTCGGGTTCCGAGCCGCGCCTGTACGACTGCTTCAACGTGTCCGACGCGATGGTCTCCGACATCTCCAGCGTGGTCTCCGACTTCATCGCGAGCGGCAAGCCGTACGCGGTGACGGACTCTGCGGTGCTGGGCGTGGAGGAGTTCAAGCGGCAGAACACGGCGGTGCGCGCGGCCGTGATCCTC
This sequence comes from Streptomyces sp. N50, assembly GCF_033335955.1. GTDB lineage: Bacteria > Actinomycetota > Actinomycetes > Streptomycetales > Streptomycetaceae > Streptomyces. Next base: position 2,851,575 of record NZ_CP137549.1, on the reverse strand, counting down.
TCCAACAAGGCGTCGGAACTGGGTGAGTTGCTGGCTTCGGTCCGCACCCCGGACGCCGACCCGATGGCCGAGGACCGCAAGGAACTCAAGGAATACCTGCTGGGCCCGGACGAGCCCACGTCGATCGAGCAGTTCAACTCGGCGGTGGGGAACCTGGCGGCCAAGTCCGAGACGCGGAACGTCGGCCAGGAGCGGGCGGCGGCGAGCGGGGACGCGGCGAGTCCGACCGAGGCGCAGCTGTCGGCGGATCCGACGGTCGGCTGACCCGCTTTCGGCCACGATTTGGTCAAGAAGGGCCCGGTTCTCGAGGAGTGATCCTCGAAAACCGGGCTCTTTTGCGTATCCCCCACTGACGAAGGACAACCGATCCACTCGATCGGCCGTCTTGTAGATGGCGATTCAATGGACAAAGGGGGGCGCGTGACCGTGACGCAGCCTGATGTGACCGTGGTCGTCGGGGCGTACGAGGCGATGCCGTACCTGGTCGAGTGCCTGCGCTCGGTCGAGGAGCAGACCCTGGACGCGGCCCGCATCGAGGTCATCGCCGTGGACGACGGCTCGACGGACGGCACGGGGGAGTACCTGGAGGAGTTCGCGGCCCGCGCCGCGGCCCACGTCACCGTGATCCACCAGGAGAACTCCGGCGGCCCCAGCTCCCCGCGCAACGTCGGCCTCGGCAAGGCGAGCGGGCGCTACGTCTTCTTCCTCGACGCCGACGACCGGCTCGCCCCCGAGGCGCTGGAGCGCATGGTCGCGATGGCCGACCGGAACGGCACGGACGTGGTGCTCGGCAAGGTCGAGGGCATCAACCGGGTCCCCCGAAGGCGGCTTGGGTGGAGACCCTGGAGCGCACCGACGTCTTCCACTCCAACATCAAGTTCACGCTGAGCGCCCAGAAGCTGTTCCGGCGGGCGCTGTTGGAGCGGCACAGCATGCGGTTCGACGAGTCGCTGTTCACCGGCGAGGACGCGCTGTTCACGATGGAGGCGTATCTCCGGGCCGACGGCGTCTCCGTGATCGCCGACCACACCTGCTACTACCTGGTCGGCCGCGACGACGGCAAACACGTGACGAAGAGCGGGAGTTACACCCTCCGCTTCGACTCCGCGCGCGCGTTGATGAACCTCATCGCGGAGATGGTTCCGCCGGGGGTGGAGCGCGACAAGCTGATGGTGCGGCCGTTCCTGGTGACCCTGCTTCCGCAGTTCGGGGCGAAGTACGCGGGGGACAGCGAGGATGTCCGGCGCCACAAGTTCGAGCTGGCCAAGCCGTTGATGGACGCCCACTGGACGGACGAGGTGGCGGTACGGCTCAAGGTCGACGAGCGGCTGCGGCTGCACCTGGTCGCGCAGGAACGCCCCGAACTCCTGCTGGCCGTGGTCGAGTTCATCAAGTCGAAGAAGCGACCGGACTCCGTCTTGGAGAGGGGTGGCCGCCGTGTGTACCTGGCGTATCCCCACTTCCGCTCCGCGTCGGCCGGGCTCCCTGATTCCCTCTACCTGGCGGAACCCCGGGAGGCGCGTGGGGTGGAGGGGTACCGGGAGGGGGCGGTTCTCCTCCGTCGAGTGATGAGGAAAGCGCGTCGGATGTTGAGGACGGGTCGGTAGTCGGTCGGGTGCGGCCCGGTGGGGGCTGGTCGCGCAGTTCCCCGCGCCCCTAAAAGACCCGGGTCGGCCTGCGTTTTCGGGTCGCGGGCAGTCGCCTTGAGCTCCCAGTGCGGGTGCGTGGGGGCTGGTCGCGCCCACGCGGCGGAGCCGCAAGTCGATACGGCCTCGCGCCCCTAAAAGACCCGGGTCGGCCTGCGTTTTCGGGTCGCGGGCAGTCGCCTTGAGCTCCCAGTGCGGGTGCGTGGGGGCTGGTCGCGCCCACGCGGCGGAGCCGCAAGTCGATACGGCCCCGCGCCCCTAGAAGACCCGGGTCGGCCTGCGTCTTCAGGTCGCGCCCACGCGGCGGAGCCGCAAAAGACACCGGTCGGCCCGCGTATTTAAGGGGCGCGGGGAACTGCGCGACCAGCCACGACGCACCCGCACCCGGAACTCAACCCATCTGTCCGCGACCTGGACCAACGTGCACAGGGCAACCCGGTTCGCGTAGATTGCCACCCCGACCTACCCGAGGGGACCGCGCACGTGGCAGGGGCAAGGCAGGCCGTGACCGAGGCCCGCAGGATCGTCGTCAAGGTGGGCTCCTCCTCGCTGACCACCGCGGCCGGCGGCCTGGACGCCGACCGGGTCGACGCACTCGTCGACGTCCTCGCCAAGAGCCGCAGCGGGGGAGAGAAAGAGGTCGTCCTCGTCTCCTCCGGTGCCATCGCCGCCGGCCTCGCCCCGCTGGGCCTGCGCCGCCGCCCCAAGGACCTCGCCCGCCAGCAGGCCGCCGCCAGCGTCGGCCAGGGCCTCCTCGTCGCCCGCTACACCGCCTCCTTCGCCCGCTACAGCATCCGCGTCGGTCAAGTCCTGCTCACCTCCGACGACATGAGCCGCCGCTCCCACCACCGCAACGCCTCCCGCACCCTCGACAAACTCCTCGCCATGGGCGCCCTCCCGATCGTCAACGAGAACGACACCGTCGCCACGGACGAGATCCGCTTCGGCGACAACGACCGGCTCGCCGCCCTCGTCGCCCACCTCGTCCACGCCGACCTCCTGGTCCTCCTCTCCGACATCGACGGCGTCTACGACGGCGACCCGAGCAGGCCGGGCACCTCGCGGATAGCGGAAGTGCGGGGACCGCAGGACCTCGCGCACGTCGAGATCGGCAGCGCGGGCAAGGCCGGCGTCGGCACCGGCGGCATGGTCACGAAGGTCGAGGCGGCCCGGATCGCCGCCGCCGCAGGCATCCCCGTCGTGCTCACCAGCGCGGTCCACGCGGCCGACGCGCTCACCGGCGGCGACACCGGAACCTACTTCCACGCCACCGGCAAACGCTCCGCTGACCGGCTGCTCTGGCTCCAGCACGCGTCCACCCCGCAGGGCTCGTTGACCCTCGACGACGGTGCCGTACGCGCGGTCGTCCAGCGCCGGATGTCCCTGCTGCCGGCCGGAATCGCCGCCGTCGAGGGCGAGTTCAGCGCGGGCGACCCCGTCGAACTCCGGGACAGCGCGGGGCACCCGGTCGCCCGGGGTCTCGTCAACTTCGACGCCAAGGAGATCCCCCAGCTGATCGGCCGCTCCACCAGGGAACTGGCACGGGAGCTGGGACCGTCGTACGAGAGGGAAGTCGTACACAGGGACGACCTGGTGATCCTGCACCCGTAAAACAACCGAAACGTCCGCCTCCTCGCGGTGGACCTTCCGTAAAAGCGCCACGCGGACGGCTTCGGCCTGCTCAACTTTGTCTCGGGGACAAATTCCGCGCGAGCACTGCAGCTCGACCGTTGCGTAAGGAGGCCGTCGTGAGACGAGTGCGCCCTGGGGCGGCGGCGTCCCGCGGTGGTACCACCTCCCGCGCGCCCGGCGAGGAGCGCACGCTGACGAGCGTCGCGGCCGGCGCCCGGTACGAGGGCGAGGAACCCAAGGACCTGCCCCGGCTCTGGCATGTCACCCTCAGCGTCTCCGGCGGCGAGGCCCCGCTGAAGGAGGTGCGGCGCGGTCTGGAACAGCTCGCCCACGACCACCCCTTTCTGCTGACCAGCCGCTACGCCAACGACCACGCGGAGATCCGCTACTGGGAAGAGGCCCGCGACCTGCACGACGCGGCCGCCGTCGCGTTGCGCCTGTGGGGCGAGCACCGCCAGACCGCGAAGCTGCCCCCGTGGGAGATCGTCGGCCTGGAGGTCATCGACCGCGAGACCTACCACCAGCGCATCTCCGAGGGCTACGGCCCGCTGCCCGCGACCCCGGTGGGCGTCCACCCGTTCTGAGATCTCCCCGTTCTGAGATCTCCCCGGGATCCGTTTTGAGCCGTCTTCGGGCTCTTCCGCGCTTGTCTCGCGGTTTGGTACAGCCGGTGGACGTCCCCGCAGGGCGCACTACCCTTCCCTCATGACCACGCTCTCGCCGTACGACTCCCTGTCCCCGGTCACGCAGGCCGCGTACCGCGCCAAGTCCGCCGCCGCCGACCTCGCGCCGCTGCCGCGCGCCGAGAAGGACGACGCGCTGCTCGCCATCGCGGACGCGCTGGAAGTCCGTACGAGCGAGATCGTCGAGGCCAACGCCAAGGACATCGCCAAGGCCCGCGCGGCCGGCACCAGCGAGACGGTCATCGACCGGCTGACGCTCACGCCCGAGCGCGTACGGGCCATCGCCTCGGACGTACGGGACGTCGTCGCGCTGCCCGACCCGGTCGGCGAGGTCGTCCGCGGCTCGACCCTCCCGAACGGCATCGACCTGCGCCAGGTCCGCGTCCCCCTCGGCGTCGTCGGCATCATCTACGAGGCCCGCCCGAACGTCACCGTGGACGCCGCCGCCCTCTGTCTCAAGTCCGGCAACGCGGTCCTCCTGCGCGGCTCGGCCTCCGCCTACGAGTCCAACACCGCCCTCGTGCGCGTCATCCGCGACGCGGTCGGCGGCGCCGGACTGCCCGCCGACGCCGTGCAGTTGGTGCCCGGCGAGAACCGCGAGAGCGTCCGCGAACTGATGCGCGCCCGGGGTCTCGTCGACGTCCTCATCCCGCGCGGCGGCGCCTCCCTGATCCAGACCGTCGTCAGCGAGTCGACCGTCCCCGTGATCGAGACCGGCGTCGGCAACTGCCACGTCTACGTCGACGCGGACGCCGATCTCGACATGGCGATCGACATCCTGATCAACTCCAAGGCCCAGCGGCCCAGCGTCTGCAACGCCGCCGAGACCCTCCTCGTCCACCAGGACATCGCCCCCGAGTTCCTGCCGCGTGCCCTGGACGCCCTCGCCGAGGCCGGCGTCACCGTGCACGCCGACGAGCGCGTCCTCGCCTACGCCAAGGACTCCGAGGCCACCGTCGTCGAGGCCACCCTGGAGGACTGGGACACCGAGTACCTCTCCTACGACATCGCCGCCGCCGTCGTCGACTCGCTCGACAAGGCCGTCCAGCACATCCGGCTGTGGAGCTCCGGCCACACCGAGGCCATCGTCACCAGCTCCCAGCAGGCCGCCCGCCGCTTCACCCAGCTGGTCGACTCCACCACCGTCGCCGTGAACGCCTCCACGCGCTTCACGGACGGCAGCCAGTTCGGCTTCGGCGCCGAGATCGGCATCTCCACCCAGAAGCTGCACGCGCGGGGCCCGATGGGCCTGCCGGAGCTGACGAGCACCAAGTACATCGTCACCGGCGACGGTCACATCCGCCGCTGAGGTGCGGCCGTTCCGCCGTCTGGCATATGCGGCGGGCATAACGCCTCGTCGGGGGAGAGGTGTCTCACCCAACGGATGAATTTCCCTACCGCCTGCCCAAATTGACCCCCCAGGTCTACTCTGGAGAGGTGCCGGAGGACGTGGGGGGCAGGCCGTTTCCCGACGGCTGGGAGCCCGACGACGACCACGACCGCGGAATGTCGGACGAAGAGTTCGCATCCGTGGTCTTCGACGAGGCCTTCATACGGGCGGCCGTAGTACACGAGCCGACCGCGGTCGAACGCCTCCTGGCCGCCGCGCAGGCAAGAGCCGAGGCCTCCGAGGCCGAAGCCCGCCGCGCGCAGCACGGCAGACGCGGCCGAGGCGACGACGATCCGTTCGAGGACGCCTACGGACGCGAATTCGGCCATGATCCGGAACTCGACGACCTGGACGACGCCGATCTCGTCGAGGGCCGCTACGGCGCCCCGGGGACCTACGGCAAACAGGTCCGCTGGCACCGCCCCGTCGCCTGGCTGCTCGCCCTCGTGATGGGCATCGGCATGGTCGCCCTGGCTTTCTCGGCGGTCTACCGCGGCGCGTCCTCGGGCGGCCGGGACCGCGTCCCGCCCCCGGCCTCCACCGGCGTGGAACAGGGCACGGCGGCGGCGCCCTCCGCCTCCGCCGACAACTCCCAGCCACCGCTGTCCGCCGTACCGCGCACGCCCTGAGCGACTTGTGGGCGGCCCGGTGAGAACCTGTCAGAACTTGTCGTGTACCAGGGCGTTTACCTGAGGCTCCAGAGACCTACTCTGAAAGTATGGGCGGTCCAGGAGACCCACCTGAGGGCACGCCCGAGGGCGCTCCCGGTGGTGGTGAGGACGAGTACCGATCCGTCGTCTTCGACGAGTCGTTCGTCCGCGCTGCCCGTCTCCAGGAGCTCTCCGCGCAGGAGCGCCTGGCCGACCACGCCCCCGCCGTCCGCCGTCGCCCGGCCCTGCGCCGCGGTCTCTCCCGGCAGGCCCTGATCCTGGTCATGCTGATCGCCGTCGCCTTCGGCACCGCGATCTACATGGGCGTACGGCACCCCTACACGACCCCCACGGCCCAGCAGCCCGTCGAACCGCTGCGGATGACCGTCATCCCGCTGTCCCCCCAGGGCGCGGTGCCGGGGGCGGCCGACGCCGAGGACCTCTACGCGCACAGCCCCGCCGCGCAGTTCAGTGTCGGCGCCGAGGGTGTACCGCTGCCGGCCGCGCGGCGCACCGCGCACTTCTCGGACAGCCAGGTCATCGCCGCCCTGAGTACCGCCAAGGACTACATCGTGGAGTCCTCGCTCTACCCGGCGGTCCTCACCGGCGGACAGATCCGCCCCGCGCGCGTCCTCGTCGACCCGGACCAACTCGACCAGTTCGACCAGAGTTTCGAGCACCCGACCGCCGACGGCCGGCACGAGCCCACCGGATGGCTGGTTCGCTTCGACCCCTCACGCGTCCAGCTGGCCGACCGCAAGATCCGCGTCCAGGGCACCCTGGCGGCCACCGAGACCGACTCGTCCACCCTCGAAGTCACCGCCGACGGAACCTTCGTCTACGCGCTACGCCCCAACGGCTCGACGGCCTCGGCCGGCTCCGGCGACAAGGTTGCCCAGGTGTCCCTGTTCACCGTCCGCCGCGAACTGCACTTCCGCTTCGACCGCGACGACCTGCGCATGCACCAGGCCCAGATCCTGGTCTCCTACGTCCAGGCCGGCCCGCTGTCCTGCGCCGACGACTCCGTGACGTATCTGCGCCCCTGCTCGCAGGCCAGACCGCCAGGGCGGGCGGCCCGGCCGGCACGGACCCGTACGCGACGGGCAGCGCGACGGCGCTGTGCGGGACGCTGGCGGCGGGGGCGCAGCCGAAGGTGTGAGGTTGCCGGGTTTCGGGGGCCCGGGTTCCGGGGGTGCGGGTTTCCCGCTTCCGGGGGGTGCTGTGGTCCCGGATTTCGAGGGTGCGGGTTTTCGGGTTCCGGGGGTGTCGTGGTCCGGGGTTCCGAGGGTGGCCTGGTCCCGGATTTCGAGGGTGCCGTGATCCCGAGTTCCGAAGGTGCGGGTCCCTGGAGTCGGAAGGTGTGAGTTTCCTGAGTTTTCGCATCCGCCGGGGCCGTGTCCGGAGGGGGCCGTGTCCGGAGGGAGCCGTGCCCGGAAGGAGCCGACCGCGGCGGATACATGTGAGCGAGGCAGGCCCCGGCGTGAGGCCGCCCCTCCCGTCGTGGGATCGACCCCCGTTGCGGGACCGGCCCGTCGCGGGACCGGCCCCCGCCGCGAGGGCCGACCCCGTCGTGGTCGCGAGGGCGGCCCCTCCGTAGTCTCGGCCGGTCCTCAGTCGCGCGGCGGTGTGTCGTCCGTCGGCGGCTGCTCCGTGCCGTTGGCCGAGCCCGACGGCGGCTCGTCCTGGGGTGCCGAGCTCGCGAAGCCGCCGAAGCCGCGCCGCACCCGGCCGCCGAGGTCGCCCGCGCCGCCGGCGAAGTCGCTGACCAGCTTCATCAGCGGGTCCTTGGAGTTCTTGACGTTGCTGGCGTAGCTCGCCGCCGACTCGCGGAACGAGTCCGTGACCGAGGTGTCCTTGTCCTCGCTGCGCCGCGGGTAGTGGCCGTCCATGATCCGCTGGTACTCGCGGGACTCGGCCCACTTCTTCAGCTCGGCCGCGCGGACCGTGGTGAAGGGGTGCGAGCGGGGCAGTACGTTCAGGATCTTCAGGACCGAGTCGCGCAGGTCGCCGCCCGACTCGAACTCCTCGGCCTGCTTGAGGAAGGCGTCCACGTTCATCTCGTGCAGGTGGTTGCCGCCGGCGATCTTCATCAGGCCGCGCATCGAGGCCCGCAGGTCCTGGCCGACCAGCAGACCCGCCCGGTCGGCGGACAGCTCCGACTTGCGGAACCACTCACGCAGCGCCGTCACGATCGCCAGGATCGCGAAGTTGCCCAGCGGGATCCAGGCGACCTTCAGGGCCAGGTTGGTCAGGAAGAGCAGGATCGTGCGGTACACGGAGTGGCCGGACAGCGCGTGGCCCACCTCGTGGCCGACGACCGCCCGCATCTCCTCCTCGTCGAGCAGCTCGACCAGGCCGGTGGTGACCACGATGATCGGCTCGTCCAGGCCGATGCACATCGCGTTGGGCTGCGGGTCCTGGGTGACGTACATCGGCGGGACCTTCTCCAGGTCCAGGATGTAACAGGCGTCCCGCAGCATGTCGTTGAGGTGCGCGAACTGCTGGTCCGACACGCGCACCGAGTCGGACAGGAACAGCAGCCGCAGACTGCGCTCGGGGAGCAGCCCGCTCAGCGCCTTGAACACCGTGTCGAACCCGGTCAGCTTGCGCAGCGCCACCAGGGCGGAGCGGTCGGCCGGGTGCTCGTACGCACGCGAGGAGATCCCCGGGAAGCGCCTGCGCTGCCTGCTCGGTACGTTCTCGTGCCCGTTCTGCTCGTGGCTGTCTTCGGACATGTGGTCCCCCATGTGCGTGTGTGTGCCCTGAGTGCCCCCGAAGCAGAGCCCAGCCTAGGCGGAGATACCGTGGACGGGCAGTACAGCGAAGGAGTCAACGTATGGAGCCCCATTTCGCAGCCGCCTGGCTCGCAGAGGCCGCGAACGCCGCCCCCCGGCAAGGATCGGGGGACCTGCTCAAGGTCGTACTGATCGTCATGTTCTTCGGCTGCATCCTGACCGCGTGGTTCCTGCTGCGCGGGTACAAACAGAAGGACGACTGAGACGCCCGTCGAGTTCCCTGTCGACGCCCATGTCGCGTTCCCAATGGCGGAGTCGGCGTGATCGCCGCCGGGGCGCACGCTTACCATGGGCCGACATCTTTATCCCGCCCACACCGGATAGGTTCTGCTGAAGATGAGCATCCACGGCACTGCTGCCCAGTTGGTCACTCTTGCCGCCGAGGGGGAGGGCGGGGGAAACCACGAGAGCCTCCAGCCGATCATCACCGGTGGCGGCGCGTTCATCGTCCTGATGCTCCTGCTGTGGATCACCACCCGCTTCAACCGCGACCGCTAGGGTCTGTCCCTTTCTGTCCGCCGGACGGGTCCCGGGGCCTTCACACCGGGCCGGTAGGGTCTGCACGCATGGGAGAGCAGGACATGCCTACCGGTCCGGCGAACGACACGACGCGCGGCACGGAGATCCGAATGGCGAACGGCCCGCGCAACAACGGCCCGTCGAACCCCGGCAAACGCCGTCTCGGCGTCATGGGCGGAACGTTCGACCCGATCCACCACGGACACCTCGTGGCGGCCAGCGAGGTCGCCGCGCAGTTCCACCTGGACGAGGTGATCTTCGTCCCGACCGGTCAGCCGTGGCAGAAGACCGACCGCAAGGTCGCCCTGGCCGAGGACCGCTACCTGATGACGGTCATCGCGACCGCCGAGAACCCCCAGTTCTCGGTGAGCCGTATCGACATCGACCGCGGCGGCCCCACCTACACCACGGACACCCTGCGTGACCTGCGCGCGATCAACCCCGACGCGGACCTCTTCTTCATCACCGGCGCCGACGCCCTCGGCGCGATCCTGACCTGGCGGGACGCGGAGGAGCTGTTCTCCCTCGCGCACTTCATCGGGGTCACCCGCCCCGGCCACACGCTGACCGACCCGGGCCTCCCGGAGGGCGGCGTCTCGCTGATCGAGGTTCCCGCGCTGGCCATCTCCTCAACAGACTGCCGTGCGAGAGTCGCGAAGGGAGACCCCGTCTGGTACCTGGTGCCCGACGGAGTCGTGCGCTATATCGACAAGCGCGAGCTGTACCGCGGCGAGTGAGCCGAGAGGGGCACCGGTGAACGACCGATACGACGCCGGGTACGGCGGCGACCAGTACGAACTCGTCGGCTACGACGAGTACAACCAGCCTGTCTACCGTCAGGTCCCGGCCCAGCAGACCCAACAGCCCCCGCAGCAGCAGCCGTACGACCCGTACGGGCAGCAGCAACAACAGGGCTACGCCTACGACCCGTACGGGACCGGCACCCAGCAGCAGCCCCCGTCCTACGACACGGGCACGTACGACACGGGCCAGCAGGCCCCCCAGTCCGGCTACGACCCGTACGCCACCGGGACGACGACGGCCTACGACCCCTACGGGCAGACCGCGACCAGCGGACAGCAGCCCCGGGTCGCCGAGCAGACCGCCTACATCCCGCAGCAGGGCGGCCCGGCCGAGGACACGGAAGCCGAAGCCCCGAAGACCCCGGAGGCGGGTGAACGGGACTACCGCACCGAGCAGTTCGCCTTCGTGGAGGAGCCGACCGACGACTCCGAGGACGTCATCGACTGGCTGAACTTCACCGAGAACCGCACCGAGCGCCGCGAGGAGGCCAAGCGCCGTGCCCGCGGCCGCATGGTCGCCCTCGTCGTGGTCCTCGCGCTGGTAGCGGCCGGCGGTGTCGGCTACCTCTGGTACGCCGGGAAGCTCCCCGGAGTCTCCTCGTCCGCCGCGAAGTCGGGCACCACGACGGCCGCGGGCGCCCAGAACCGCGACGTGATCGTCGTCCACCTGCACAACACCGCGAAGGGCGGCACCTCTTCGGTGCTGCTCGTCGACAACACCACTCTGAAGCAGGGCACCACCGTGCTGCTGCCCAACTCCCTCGCGCTCACGGACGACGACGGCAACACGACGACCCTGGCCAAGTCGGTCGGCGACGACGGCACCTCCGGGACCGTCGACCAGCTCAACACGGTCCTCGGCACCGACATCGAGGGCACCTGGCGGCTGGACACCCCCTACCTGCAGAACCTGGTCGACCTCGTCGGCAACATCGACCTCGACACCAACGCCGACGTGCCCGACCCGGCCGCCACGAAGAAGGGTGCCGCGCCCCTCGTCCACAAGGGCAAGGACCAGACCCTCAGCGGCAAGATGGCCGTCGCCTACGCCACCTACCGCGCCTCCGGCGAGGCCCAGAACGCCCAGCTGGAGCGGTTCGGCCAGGTCATGCAGGGCGTGCTGCGCCAGCTGACCTCCGACCCGACGGCGGCGACCACCACCGTGCAGACCCTGGCCCAGATCCTGGACCCGCCGCTCACCGACAAGGACCTCGGCACCTTCCTCGCCAAGCTCGCCGACCTCGCCAAGAGCGGCGACTACAAGACGGCCCTGCTGCCCGTCCAGAACGACGGCACCCTGACCGCGCAGGCCTCCGCCAGCGTCGTCAAGGACATCCTGGGCGGCACCGCGAAGAGCCCCGACGAGGGGTCGGCGGTCCGGGTCGCCGTCCAGAACGCCACCGGCGTCAAGGACGACACCGAGAAGGCCCGCGTCGTCCTCCTCAACGGCGGCTTCACCTTCCTGGAGGCCGGCACGGCGTCCGGGACCTCGGCCACGTCCAAGATCACGTACTCCGACGCGGCCGACAAGGAGAACGCCACCGAGGTCGCCAAGACCCTGGGCCTGCCCACCAGCACCGTGACCAAGGGCACAGTCGCCGCGAACGCGGATGTCTCGGTGGTCCTGGGCACCGACTACAAGCCGTCGTCGGCTTCATGACGCCGTAGCCGCCGTAGCCGTGCCGTCGTGACGGAGAGCATGCCCCGGAGGCCGGAGCCGGTGTCCCGACCGGCTTCCGGGGCATGATCCGTTATTCACGTGGGGCGCCGTCCGCGGTCCGTGAGACCCTTGAGGTCTGTTGACCGCCGACCGAAAGCCGCGTAGTGACCGCCACTGACCGCTCCATCGAGCTCATCTCCGCCGCCGCCCAGGCGGCCGCCGACAAGCTCGCGCACGACATCATCGCCTACGACGTCAGCGATGTGCTGTCGATCACGGACGCCTTCCTGCTGGCCTCCGCTCCCAACGACCGTCAGGTCAAGTCGATCGTCGACGAGATCGAGGAGCGGCTGAACAAGGAACTCGGCGCCAAGCCGGTGCGCCGCGAGGGCGACCGCGACGCCCGCTGGATCCTGCTCGACTACGTCGACATCGTCGTCCACGTCCAGCACAGCGAGGAGCGTGTCTTCTACGCCCTGGAGCGGCTGTGGAAGGACTGCCCCGAGCTGGACCTCCCGGCCGAGGCCGTGGCCACCCGCGGCAAGGCTGCCGAGCACGCCAAGCTGCAGGCCGAGGAGGACACCTCCGAGTTCGGGGAGGTGCGGTGACCGCCGGGGCCGACGGCCGCAAGGCGGGCCGGGGCCGACGCGTCATCCTGTGGCGGCACGGCCAGACCGCGTGGAACGTGGAGCGCCGCTTCCAGGGCACCACGGACGTCGAGCTCACCGAGACGGGCATCGGCCAGGCCCGCCGCGCGGCCCGGCTGCTGGCCTCCCTCAAGCCGGACGCGATCGTCGCCTCCGACCTGAAGCGGGCGGCGAACACGGCCGCCGAGCTGGCCGCCCTCACCGACCTCGACATCACCCACGACGAGGGCCTGCGGGAGACCTACGCGGGCGTCTGGCAGGGGCTGACGCACGAGGAGATCATCGCCCGCCACGGCGAGGAGTACGCCGCGTGGAAGCGCGGGGAGCCGGTGCGCCGCGGCGGCGGCGAGCTGGAGACCGAGGTCGCCGACCGGGCCGCTCCCGTCGTGCTGCGGCACGCCGAGAAACTGCCCGAGGACGGCACCCTCGTGGTGGTCAGCCACGGCGGCACGATCCGCACCACCATCGGGCGTCTCCTCGGTCTGGAGTCCCAGCACTGGGAGAGTCTCGGCGGCCTCTCCAACTGCTGCTGGTCCGTGCTCGGCGAGGGCGCCCGCGGCTGGCGCCTGCTGGAACACAACGCCGGCACGCTCCCGGAACCGGTGCTCGGCGACGACGACTGAGCGGCCCTCCAGGGCCCCGACCCCGGATTTCACTTTCCGGCAGGTCGCAGGCTAAAGTTCTTCTTGTTCGCCCGCCGAGCGGGAAGAACACACGGGGCTATAGCTCAGTTGGTAGAGCGCCTGCATGGCATGCAGGAGGTCAGGAGTTCAATTCTCCTTAGCTCCACAGATCGACACTCTTGAGTTGTCAAAGATCGAGAGTCGTCCATGATCGAATCGATGAGATCCCATCCCTTTCAGGGGTGGGATCTTTTCGTCGCTGTCAGCGCCTCCGCGCGGAGCCGAGTCTCCTCGTCGGCCGGGGTGTAGACCACGATCCGGCACTCCGGCATGCCGTTGACCGACAACGACACCGACGTCATCCGCATCTCGCCCACCTCCGTGTGCCGGAACGTCTTCACCCGCCGCCCCGGCTCCGCCACGTCCCCGCTCCTCCACAGCCGCGTGAAGAGCGGGCTCGCCGCCGACAGCCGACGTATGAACTCCTCCCAGGCGGGCTCGCCGGTATGCAGTCCGTAGGCCGAGCGCAGCATCGCCACCATCACCGGCAGCTCCGTCTCCCGGAACAGCAGCGGACACTCCTCCTCCGGCACCGCGAACAGCTTCCACAGCGCGTTCTGCATCGGGCTCGCCGGCAGTGGCTCCACCCAGAACAGGTCCTGGTAGACGGAGTTGGCGGCGAGAATGTCGAACCGCGAGTTGTAGACCACCGCCGGGCGTGGCTCCAGGGCGTCCAGGATGCCCTGGATCTCCGGCCCCACCGTCTGCGCGAGCACCTCCGGAGGATGCGCGTACGGCACCTCGGCGAGGTGGTACAGATGCTCCCGCTCCGGCGCGTCGAGCCGGAGCGTGCGCGCCACGGCATCCAGGACCTGCGCCGACGCGTTGATCGGGCGCCCCTGTTCGAGCCAGGTGTACCAGGTGACGCCCACGCCCGAGAGCTGAGCGACCTCCTCGCGGCGCAGCCCGGGCGTGCGCCGTCGAAAACCCGGCGGCATGCCGACGTCGTGCGGTGTCACCCTGGCGCGCCTGCTGCGCAGAAACGCGGCCAGCTCAGGCCGGCGGCGCTGTGTCGTCCCCATCCCTGTCGTCCCCATCCCCCTCGTCACATCCCCCATGGTCGACGCCCGACCCGGCCCCTGCCAGGTGCTGCCAGTACCAGCATCGGTGGGCTCTCGGCACCCGTACCCGAGCGCCCCCACGCTCGACGGCATGACGACAACACCCCGGACGGAACCGGATTCCACCCCCGTCCCAACTCCTGCCACCAGTAAAGACCCTGGCACTGACAATCGCCGTGGGCCGATGCTCGCGGTGCTGCTCGCGGCCATGTTCATGGCGCTGCTGGACGTGTTCATCGTGAACGTCGCCGCCCCCACCATCGGCACCGAACTCCACGCGTCCGGCGCCGACTTGCAGCTCGTGATCGCCGGCTACACCGTCACGTACTCGGTGCTGCTGATCACCGGCGCCCGGCTCGGCGACCGGCTCGGTCACGCCCGGGTCCACCTCGCCGGACTCGCCCTCTTCACCACCGCGTCGCTCGCCTGCGGCCTGGCCCAGGGCTCGACCGAGCTGATCGTGTTCCGTCTGGTCCAGGGGTCGGGCTCGGCGCTGATGCTCCCTCAGGTGCTGAGTCTGATCCAGCGGAACTTCATCGGCGAGGCGCGCGTGCGGGCGCTCGGCCTGTACTCGGCGATCGTCGCCGTCGGCGCCGCGGCGGGGCAGATCGTCGGCGGCGTCCTCGTCAGCGCCGACCTGTTCGGCACGAGCTGGCGGCCGGTGTTCCTCGTCAACGTGCCCGTGGGCGTCGTACTCCTGTTCCTCGGCAGGCGCGTGCTGCCGAGGGACGGCGGGGCGGAGCCGGAGCGTGCGCGGGCCTTCGACGTGCCGGGGCTCGTGCTGCTCGCCTCGGCGGTCTCGCTGCTGACGGTGCCGCTGGTGCTGGGGCAGGAGGAGGGCTGGCCGATGTGGTCGTGGCTGTCCCTGATCGCGGCGGCCGTCCTCTTCGCGTCGTTCTGTGTCTACGAATCACGGCTCGCCCGGCGCGGGGGTGCCCCGCTGATCGCACCGCGTGTGCTGCGTCACCCGGGCATGGGTCTCGCCGTCTTCCGGATCCTGGCCGTGATGGCCGTCAACGCCGGTTTCCTGTTCGCGCTCACCCTGCACGTCCAGGGCGGCCTCGGCTTCAGCGCGCTGCGTGCGGGTCTCACCTTCGCGCCGACCGCGGTCGTCTTCGGGGTGGTCGGACTGACCTGGCGCAGGTGGCCGGCGGCCTGGCAGCGGGCGTTGACCCCGCTCGGATTCCTGATCACGATGCCGTCCGTCCTGGGAGTCGGCCTGGCGTTCGAAGGCGGTGACCGCGGCGGGGCCGTACTGTACGTGGCGTACGTCGGCGTGGGGGCCGGGCTCGCGCTCGCCTTCAGTCCGACGCTGACGCGGGCCCTGGCGACGGTGCGGCCCGAGGACGCGGCGGACGCCAGTGGTCTGCTTTCCACGGTCGCGCAGCTGGGTCAGCTGCTCGGGGTCGCGGTTTTCGGCACACTGTTCTTGAACCGGCTTGAGTCACTTGGGGCCCCGGGGGCGTATACCTCTGCGGAGGCGCTTTTGGCGTGCATGTTCGCGCTGGCGGGGACGGCCGCGGTGGGGGCCGTGTCCGGACTGGTACTGAGGCGTCGCTGACCGTATTGGTCCGGCCGTGGCAGAATCAAACGGCCGGAAGGGGGCGCGGCCCGACGGGAGGGAGTAGCGATGCCTGCGAGCATCATCGAGGAGGTCGACCACCTCTTCGATGCGGCGTTGATACGGGATACGATCACCCGCCTGAGCTGCCCTTCCTGCGGTTCCGCCCACGTGGCCCAAGTCCTTGGTGACAACGGCGGAGTTTCCTACGTGTGCACGGCCTGCGGCCACAGCTGGAGCTGATCGATGGGTGCACACAGGCGAAAGTGCGACTGGTGCGGCAGTGGTACGCCGATCGTCCGTGACATGGAACCGGTGAATCCCGACTACCAGTACTGGTGCGAGGAGTGCGCGCGGGCGCTGATCATAAAAGGCGACCCGATCGAGACGTACCGCGAACTCGAGGGCGAGCCGATCTACGGTCGACTCCTGGAAGAGCACTGCACGTTGAAACGGTTCTATTCCTTCGTCACCGCTTGACCCCGGCCGGGACCCCGCGAGGAGGTCCCGGCGATCACGGTCACGGTGGCGGGGACGGAAACGATTTGGTGGTCCAGAGGGTCCACCGGTAATGTTGGCGTCGCCGCCGGGGAGACCCGGTAGGACACGGCACGGGGCTATAGCTCAGTTGGTAGAGCGCCTGCATGGCATGCAGGAGGTCAGGAGTTCAATTCTCCTTAGCTCCACAGAAGTCGAAGGCGGGTCATCCCTCGGGATGACCCGCCTTCGATGTGTTCAGGGGCAGTTGATGCCGTTCACGGAACAGCGGGCCG
Source organism: Streptomyces sp. N50 (assembly GCF_033335955.1). Taxonomy (GTDB): domain Bacteria; phylum Actinomycetota; class Actinomycetes; order Streptomycetales; family Streptomycetaceae; genus Streptomyces. The sequence goes on along the minus strand of NZ_CP137549.1, from coordinate 2,835,072 downwards.
CACCCTTCTTAAAGAAGAGGGCGGCCCGCTGTTCGTGTGCTCAGCGGCCGAGGGCCCGCCGGCCGCGGCCCTGGGAGAGGACCGGCAGGTTGCGGGACGGGCCCTTGTCCCGCGCGGTCTCCTCCTCCAGTCGCAGCGCGAGCGCGGGGCAACGGCGCACCGCGCGGAGCGCCTTCGCCTCCGCGTAGCGAGGTACCTGGGCCTGCGCGACGGTGGGGAAGCCGTCCGCGCCGAGTTCGAAGACCTCGGGCAGGATGTCCGCGCACAGGCCGTGGCCCCGGCACAGCGTCCAGTCGACGTAGATCTTCTGACGGCTGGGGCCGTTGTCCTCGGGCTCCGCGCCACTGGTGATGCCCGCGGGGAGCTGGCCGCCCTCGAAGAGCGGCAGAACGCCCTCCACGGGCCTTCCGCAGCCGTTTCCGAGGACGTGGGCGGCGAGGTCGTCCGTGAACGCCTTGATGGTCGACTCCAGGAACATCGCGGAGCCGTCCGGGTGCGAGCACGCGCCGCGCCGCTTCACGGCCTTGGCGACCTGCTTGAGCGCCTCCAGGGCGGCCGGGCCGCCGCCGTTGAGGATGTCCTCCATGCCGCGCGCGGCGGCGGGCAGACCGAGGTAGCAGGGACCGCACTGTCCCGCGCTCTCGTCGGCCAGCCACTGGGCCACGCGCAGCGACTCGCCCAGGGGGCAGGTCTCCTGGGTGATCGGCATGATGGCGCCCGCGCCGAGCGCACCGCCCACCGCGTCCAGGGAGTTGCGGGAGACGATCGCCTCGTTGACCGTCGCCGCGTCGATCCACTTGCCGTGGTAACCGCCCGTCAGCACACCCTGGGGGACTGGTGGGGCGCCGGCCAGCTGCAGGACGTAGCGCAGCGGTACGCCTGTGGGGACCTCGATCACCATGGGGCGCGCGACCGCCCCGGAGACCGTGAGCATGACGGTGCCGGGCTCGTCGTAGAGGCCGGTGTTGCCGTAGCGCTCGGGGCCGATGCGGGCGGCGATGGCGAGTTGGGCGAACGTCTCGGCGTTCGAGAGCAGGGTCGGAGCGCCGCCGACGCCGTTCTGGGAGGCGCTGACCTTGCGGCCGGGCGGGATCGCCGGGCCGCCGTCGATCGAGCGGATCAGCGATGCCGCGGCGCCGGTGACCATGCGGACCGGGTTGCGCTGGACGAACGCCTTCAGTGCCGAGCGGCGGGTGTTGCTCAGGCCGCGTTCCGAGAGCGCGGCCTCCATGGAGCGCTGCGTCGACTCACGGGTGACCCCCACCACGAGCGTGCGGGCACCCAGGGCCTCGGCGACCAGGAGGGCGCCGTCCAGGATGAGGTGCGGGGCACGGTTGATGAGCACCGTGTCCTTGCGGCAGGCCGGCTCGTCCTCACTGCCGTTGACGACGACCACCGGTCGTACACCGCGTTTGATCGCCGCCTCGGCGACCGAGCGCAGCTTCTTGTGGAAGGGGAAGCCCGCGCCGCCGCGGCCCTTCAGGTTGATTGCCTCGGAGAGCTTCGCGAGCTGCTCCCCGCCCATCGGTTCGAGCGGCCCGTGCACCTTGAGGTGCATGGGCAGGTCGAGTCTCTCGACAAGGTCGAAGCCTGACGTGAGCTGAGGAAGCCCGACGACGCGGACTTCTGGGACGTCGGGCAGGGCCTCGTTCACCTATAGCCTCCGGAAGGCGTGTTCCAAGGTTCGCCCGAGCCGCCCTGCGCGTCGAAGTCGTACGAAGCGTTGGGCGTTTGACCAGTGGCGGGACCGCTGTTGTACGTGTCATTGGGGTTGTACGTACCGGAGGCACCGTTCGACTCACCGGTGTCGTACACGTATCCCTCGCCGTACCCGCCCGTGTTCGCGTTGTTGTTGTACGTCGGGATGTTGTACCCGGTGTCCTGGAGCGGGTCGTACGCCGACGGGGGTGCCTCGCCGACCGGCGGCGGCGAGGGGACCGGCCAGGTCCCGGAGGTGCTGCCGCCGCTGTCCACGCGCGGGGCCGCCTGCGTGTTCTGCATGTCCATCGGCACGTTCATGCGCGAGGTCTGGTCGGTGACGTACGGCATCTGACCGGTGGACTCCGGTGTGGCGGTGCGGTAGGCGGCCGCGAAACTGTTCGTGTCGGGCTCCGGGGTCATGGACCTCGTCTCGTACGCGCCGGCGGGGTCCACGCGCGGGACCGACCCGGTGTCGGTGAACGAGGGCTGCCGCGCGGCCCGTCGGCCCTCGGCCGGACGCCGGTTCTCGAAGCCCGGCTGCGCGGACTCGGCGGCGCGGCCCCGGCTCGCGTCGAGTTCGTCGAGACCCGGCCGCTCCTCGTTGCCCAGGAGCATGGCGACCCTGTTGGCGAACTTCCGCTTGAACGGGCGGGGAGCCGAGCGCAGGGCGAGGGCGGCGGCGACCCCGACCAGGCACAGCTCGTACGAGATCATGAAGAACGGCTTCGCCGCGCGGCCCGCGAACAGGCCGTGGATCAGCGCCGCGCACCAGGCCGGGTAGGCCAGCATGTGCATCGCGCGCCAGCGGGCGGCGACCGGCGCGGGGGACGCGAACTGGTTGCGCAGGGCGCCGGTGATGCCCACGAAGATCATGAGCAGGCCGCCCAGCGAGCCGAGGCCGATGAGCCCGGCGCTGCCCTTCACGCCGAGGCTGAAGGGGATCAGCGCGGCGATCAGGACGGTGTGGTCGAGCGCCAGCTTGACCGTGATGTGCACCACGAGGAACGCGATCGAGCCGACGGCGGTCACCCGGTGGATGCCCTGCGCCACGATCCGCTGGCGGATGTTGAGGATGACCCGGTCCTGGGCGACGAGCCCCCAGATCACCGAGCAGGAGAGGGAGACGAGCGAGAGAACGCCCGCACCGAAGTTGAGGAAGTCCTGTACCTGGCTGCCTCCGGCCAGCACGAACACGGGTATGAAGATCAGGACGACGAGGCTCACCACGCCATAGGCCGAGCGGCCCGGCTTGGGGAGCGAACTGGTACTACGACGAGCGTTCATGGGGGCAACTCCGAGCAGTATCGGGAAAGCGGTCCCGCTGCCGAACTCTAAGTGGCTCCATACCGGTGGGTACGAGGTTTGAGTTATTGCGTTGTTATCAAACGACAATGCGCTTGCTGTGATGTCCTGTAGTGGGTGGTACGCGAAGGTAATCCTTGAACCGGGGTCAGTCCACGCCGGTGTGGACAGGGTGCCAAGGGTGATACGGAAGCGCGTCGCGTTGTGCTCAAGGGCTGCGGTACTCTGACGCCATGCGTGCCGTACGCCTTCTGCTTAGCGAGCCGCGCTGATCAGTCCCGACCACCGGTGAACGGTGAGGTCGGAATCAGCGCGGCGTCCCCTCCTGTGCGAGGGGATTTTTCATTTGCTGGATGTCCATGGCGGATGTCACAGCCTGAAATGTCGCAGCCGCTGGCAGAGACGATCGATGGAGCTTTGAGGATCATGAGCGAGACGAACCCCGCTGCCGCCGCCGAGGTGGTCGCCCCGCACCGCTACACGGCCGCGATGGCCGCGGACATCGAAGCACGCTGGCAGGACTTCTGGGACGCCGAGGGCACCTACGAGGCGCCGAACCCGACCGGTGACCTGGCCGGCGACCCCGAACTGGCCGCCCGCCCCAAGAAGTTCATCATGGACATGTTCCCGTACCCCTCCGGTGCGGGCCTGCACGTCGGCCACCCCCTGGGCTACATCGCCACCGATGTCTTCGCCCGGTTCCAGCGGATGACCGGCCACAACGTGCTGCACACCCTGGGCTTCGACGCCTTCGGCCTGCCGGCCGAGCAGCACGCCGTCCAGACCGGCGAGCACCCCAGGATCACCACCCTGGCCGCCATCACCAACATGAAGTCCCAGCTGCGCGCGCTGGGCCTGGGCCACGACAAGCGCCGGTCGTTTGCCACGATCGACCCCGAGTACTACAAGTGGACCCAGTGGATCTTCCTGCAGATCTTCAACTCCTGGTACGATGACGAGGCCGACAAGGCCCGCCCGATCGCCGAGCTGATCGCCCAGTTCGAGACCGGTGAGCGTGCCGTACCGGGGCACACGCGCGCGTGGCCCGACCTGAGCGCCACCGAACGTGCCGACGTCCTGGGCGAGTTCCGCCTGGCGTACGCCTCCGACGCGCCCGTCAACTGGTGTCCCGGGCTGGGCACCGTGCTGGCCAACGAGGAGGTCACCGCCGACGGCCGCTCCGAGCGCGGCAACTTCCCCGTCTTCAAGGCCAAGCTGCGCCAGTGGAACATGCGCATCACCGCCTACGCCGACCGGCTGCTGGCGGACCTGGAGGAGCTGGACTGGCCCGAGGCCATCAAGCTGCAGCAGCGCAACTGGATCGGCCGCTCCGAGGGCGCCCGCGTCGACTTCCCCGTGGACGGCGAGAACATCACCGTCTTCACCACCCGCCCCGACACCCTGTTCGGCGCGACCTACATGGTGCTGGCACCCGAGCACCCCCTGGTCGACACGTTCACCCCGGACGCCTGGCCCGAGGGCACACGCGACGCGTGGACCGGCGGTCACGCCACCCCGGCGGAGGCCGTCGCCGCGTACCGCGCGCAGGCCGGCACCAAGTCCGACGTGGAGCGGCAGACCGAGGCCAAGGAGAAGACCGGCGTCTTCACCGGCGCGTTCGCGACCAACCCGGTCAACGGCGACCGCATCCCGGTCTTCATCGCCGACTACGTACTGATGGGTTACGGCACCGGCGCGATCATGGCCGTCCCGGCGGGCGACCAGCGCGACTTCGACTTCGCGCGCGCCTTCGAGCTGCCGATCACCTGCATCGTCGAGCCGACCGACGGCCGCGGGACGGACACGTCCACCTGGGAGGACGCCTTCGGGTCGTACGACGCGAAGATCATCAACTCCTCGAACGACGACATCTCCCTGGACGGCCTGCCCGTAGCCGAGGCCAAGGCCCGCATCACGGAGTGGCTGGCCCGCAAGGGCATCGGCGAGGGCACCGTCAACTTCCGCCTGCGCGACTGGCTGTTCAGCCGCCAGCGCTACTGGGGCGAGCCCTTCCCGATCGTCTACGACGAGGACGGCATCGCGCACTCCCTGCCCGAGTCGATGCTGCCCCTGGAGCTGCCGGAGGTCGAGGACTACTCGCCGCGCACCTTCGACCCGGACGACGCGGACACGTCCCCGGAGACGCCCCTGTCCCGCAACGAGGACTGGGTCGCCGTCACCCTGGACCTGGGCGACGGCCGCGGCCCCCAGAAGTACCGCCGCGAGACCAACACCATGCCTAACTGGGCCGGTTCGTGCTGGTACGAGCTGCGCTACCTGGACCCGCACAACGACCAGAAGCTGGTCGACCCGGCCATCGAGCAGTACTGGATGGGCCCCCGCGCGGGCATGCCGCACGGCGGCGTCGACCTGTACGTCGGCGGCGCCGAGCACGCCGTACTGCACCTGCTGTACGCGCGCTTCTGGTCCAAGGTGCTGTTCGACCTGGGGCACATCTCGTCCCCGGAGCCGTTCCACAAGCTGTTCAACCAGGGCATGATCCAGGCCTACGTCTACCGGGACAGCCGCGGCTTCCCGGTGCCGGCCGCCGAGGTGGAGGAGCGCGACGGCGCCTACTACTACCAGGACGAGAAGGTCTCCCGGCTGCTGGGCAAGATGGGCAAGTCCCTGAAGAACGCGGTCACTCCGGACGAGATCTGTGACGAGTACGGCGCCGACACCCTGCGCCTGTACGAGATGGCCATGGGCCCGCTGGACGTGTCCCGGCCGTGGGACACGCGCGCGGTGGTTGGGCAGTACCGGCTGCTGCAGCGGCTGTGGCGCAACGTCGTCGACGAGACGACCGGTGAGGTCACGGTCGTCGACACCGAGCCCGACGAGGACACGCTGCGTGCCCTGCACAAGGCGATCGACGGGGTGCGCCAGGACCTGGCGGGCCTGCGGTTCAACACGGCGATCGCCAAGGTCACCGAGCTGAACAACTACCTGACCAAGGTGGGCGGCGCCGTGCCGCGCCCGGTCGCCGAGTCGCTGGTGCTGCTGATCGCGCCGCTGGCCCCGCACGTCGCCGAGGAGCTGTGGCGCAAGCTGGGCCGCACCGACACGGTCGTCCACCAGGACTTCCCGGTCGCCGACCCGGCGTACGTCGTGGACGAGAGCGTGACCTGCGTCGTGCAGATCAAGGGCAAGGTCAAGGCGCGTCTGGAGGTCTCGCCGTCGATCTCCGACGCTGAGCTGGAGAAGGTCGCGCTGGCCGACGAGAAGGTCGTCGCGGCGCTGGAGGGCGCGGGCATCCGCAAGGTCATCGTGCGGGCGCCGAAGCTGGTCAACATCGTTCCGGCGTAGTTCTGCGCGGCCCTTCGCCGGGGTCGGGGCGGCTGCCTCGGGGTAGTCCCCTACGGGCAGGTCCAGGGTTCCTGTGGAACTCCGGACCTGCCCGTTGCGTTTACCGTTGAAGAGCGGCGCGGCGTGTGCCGCCCGGAGCCGGTGGAGGAGCGTTGGAAGCCGTGATCACAGTCTTCGCCCTTCTCTTCCTGCTGTTCGTTGTCGTGGGCGGCTATGCGGCGGTCAAGGCGGTCGGCGCGGCCAAGCGCGGTGTCGACCGTACGGTCGCGCAGGCTCGGCGTTCGGTCGAGGACCACACCCTGCGCGCCAAGTCCTTCGCCCAGCCCGGCCCGCAGGGACAGGTGGCCCAACTCCGGCTCGCACTGCGGACGTCGATGCGCGCGACCCAGGACGCGCTGCGCGCGGGCGTGCCCGAGGACGAGTCCCTCAAGGAGTCCCTGGGCCTCTTCGAGCGGCTCAGCGCGCACGGCCGTGAACTCGACGGCGAGCTCAGGCGCCTGGAGTCGGAGCCGGACCGTAAGACACTCGCCGAGCGGCTGCCCGCCCTGCGCGAGCGCACCGAACGCATCACGAAGTCCGCGGACTCGCTGCGCTGGGCAGCCCGTGACCGCGCCGGCCGCTTCGCGGAGGACGACCTGGACACGCTGAGCGCCCAGATAGACATGGAGGCCGGTGCCCTCCGTCACTGGACGAAGTCGGAGCGCACGACTCCGCCGTGGCCCGATGCCCCGCCCGCCGACGCCGCTGCCGGACAGCAGACCTGGCCGGAGACTCCGCGCTCCCGTCCCGCCGCCGAGGAGCCCGCCCCGTCCGCCATCACCCCGCCGGGACGGCGCCCCAGCTACCCCTGGCAGAAGAAACCCCGCCCCGAGAGCACGACTTGACCGGGCGGCACGGTGTGCGTGTGCGACGTGTGGTGATCCGGCCGGTTCCGGCCCAGGTGAAAGGGGTCGGGCTGCCGCCCGGCCGCTACGGCAGGTAACCTCCAGCTCATGTCCCGCCATGTCGCGATCGTCACCGATTCAACGGCCTACCTGCCGCCGCTGACGATGGAGCGCCACGGCATCACGGCGGTGCCATTGACCGTGGTCCTCGGCGACCGGGCACTCGAAGAGGGCACCGAGATCTCCACCCGCTCGCTGGCCCAGGCCCTGCAGAAGCGCCGCCCGGTCACCACCTCGCGCCCCAGCCCTCAGCTCTTCGCGGAGACCTACCGCAAGGTCGCCGAGTCCGGCGCCACCGGCATCGTCTCCCTCCACCTCTCCGCCGAACTCTCGGGCACCTACGACGCGGCGGTCGTCGCCGCGCGTGAGGCACCGGTGCCGGTGCGGGTAGTGGACACCGGCATGGTCGCGATGGCGCTCGGCTTCTGCGCACTCGCCGCGGCCGAGACGGCGGAGGCGGGCGGCACGATGGACGAGGCGGTCACGGCCGCGGAGAAGCGGGCCGCCGGCACCTCCGCCTACTTCTACGTCGACACCCTCGACTATCTGCGCCGGGGCGGCCGTATCGGCGCCGCACAGGCCCTGTTGGGCTCCGCGCTCGCCGTGAAGCCGCTGCTCCAGCTGGAGGGCGGGCGCATCGAACTCCTGGAGAAGGTCCGGACGGCGTCCAAGGCGATCGCCCGCCTTGAGGAGCTCGCGGCGGACCGGGCGGGCAGTGCGCAGGTCGACATCGCCGTCCACCATCTCTCCGCCCCCGAGCGGGCGTCGGCTCTCGCGGACCGGTTGCGGGCGCGGGTGCCCGGACTGGCCGATCTGCATGTGAGTGAGGTCGGGGCGGTGATCGGGGCGCATACCGGGCCTGGGTTGTTGGGGGCTGTGGTTTCGCCGCGGTGAGGGGCTTTGTCGGAGCGAGTGCTGCCGGGGTCGGGGCTTGTCCGGGGTGGGGTTCGACAGGCCGGCTTTCGCGGTGGAGGCGCGTGAGGGCCGGTGTCTTGGCCGGTGCCTTGGGCGGGTGCCGCTCGTTCGGGTGACGGAGTTATCCACAACTGGGCGGTCGTCCCCGGGAATTGACCAAGATCATCGCGAAGTCGCGGAATGTCCGATCCTCGGCGCATGGCACTTCGATCACGCTCACACACAGCGACTGCGACCAGCGGCCCCGGCCGCGCCCCGACCTCCGACGGCCGGACCCGGCATCGCCGCGCGCCCGCACGGGGTCGGGCACATCGTCAGGCTTCGGCGGAGGAGCTTCGGCGACGGGCGGAACTGCTCTTCGGCGAACCTGGTGAACGTGCCGGGGAGCGGGAGGAATTGGGGCATGGGCCGCCGGGCGGAGGCGGGAGCAGGGGTGAGGCTGTAGAGCCTCCTGTTCTGCCGGTGGCTGAGGCGAGGGGGCAGGCTGCTTCGCCTGTGCTGCCCGTGCCGCCTGTGGTCAGGGCGGCGGGGCTTCGTTCTCCTGCGCCTGCGGATGCTGGTCCGTGGACTGCTCGGGAGCCGGAGCTGGAGCCGGAGCCGGAGCCGGAGCTGGAGCCGGAGCCGCGGGTGGTCCGGGTGGGTTCGCCGGTGCGTGTTGCCCTGGAGCCGGATGGTTTCTCGTACGCCGGAGGGGCCGAAGTGGCCGGTGCCGCTGGGGAGTTCAGCGGCACCGGCGAGGTCGACGGCAGGCGGGATCACGCGGCGGGGGCCTGGCGGGAGCGGGTCGGGGCGGCTCTGCGGGAGCGGATGCCGGTGTGGGTGCAGACGCGGTGTGGGCTGGAGCGGCGGAACGTGGTCGCGCTCGGTGTCCTGCTCGTCGTGGCCGCGGTCTTCGCCGTGCAGCACTTCTGGGTGGGCCGGACCCAGCCCGTGCGTGCTCCGGAGGTGGTGGGGGCGGCGGCTCCCTATGGAGATGGGGATGGGGATGGGGTTGGAAGCAGGGGCGGGGCTGCGGGGAAGGGTGCCGAGCCGCGTGCCTCGTCGGTCGGAGCGCGGGGTGCTTCGGGTGCGGCCGGTACTGAGATCGTCGTGGACGTCAGCGGCAAGGTCCGGGAGCCCGGGGTCCATCGGCTTCCGGCCGGTTCGCGGGTGACCGATGCGTTGCGGGCGGCGGGTGGGGTACGTCCGGGCACCAACACCGACGGGCTCAACCGGGCTCGTTTCCTCGTGGACGGGGAGCAGATCGTCGTCGGCGGTCCGGCGCCCGCGGCGGTGCCCGGTGCGGGCGGCGCGAACACGGCGGGGGCGGTCGGCTCGGCTGCGGGCGCCGCCGCTCCGACCGCTCCGGTCTCCCTCAACACGGCCACCGCGGACCAGCTCAACACCCTGCCCGGCGTGGGCCCGGTGCTGGCACAGCACATCATCGACTACCGCACCCAGCACGGCGGTTTCCGCTCGGTGGACGAGCTGCGCCAGGTCAACGGCATCGGCGACCGCCGCTTCGCCGATCTGCGGGACCTGGTCCAGCCATGACCCACGTCCACGACGATCAGCCCGAGCCCGCGCCGCCCCGCCGTCCCGCACAGGACGACGTCCCCTCGCCGCCCCGCCGAACCGTGCACGCCGACTCCGGCAGTCGGCGGGGTGCCGCACACCCCCAACAGGAAGGACCGACGGACCTACGACTCGTACCGCCCGCGCTCGCGGCCTGGGCCACGGCGGCACTGGCGCTGGACACGTCGCCGGCCTGGGTCACAGGAGTCGCCGTCGCCTCGCTGACCGTGGCGCTCGTGCTGCTGCTGGTGACGCGGCGGCGGGACAGGGCAGGGGCAGATGCCGGCCACACCCGGTCACAGCCGGACGCCGACCTCTTACGGGAAGGCGTTTCACCGGAAGGCGTTCGCCCCGCACGCTCATGGCGGCGGGCCGCATGGCCCCGGGTCTCCATCGCCGCCCTGCTCCTTTCCATCGCCGCGGCCGCGGCCTCCGCCGGGCTGCACGGGGCGGATCTGCGGCGTGGGCCGGTGCCCGAGCTGGCGCGGGAGTACGCGACCGTGACCGCGGAGGTGGAGGTCGGTTCCGATCCGCGGCTGACCCGGCCCCGGGTCAGCGGGGATCACGCGGCTCCGGTCTCCGTGCTGGTCGACGCCGAGGTGCGGCGGGTCGAGGAGTTGGACGGGACGGTCGTGGAGACACGGGCGCCGGTGCTGTTGATCGTCGACCCGGGGTCGTCCTCCAAGGGAGGGGGCCGGGCACGGGGTTCCGGTGGTGGGCCGGAGCGTTCGCCCTGGCTCGGGCTGCTTCCGTCGACGCGGGTGAGGGTGACCGCGCGGTTGGCGCCCTCGCTGACGGGCGGGGACCGGGTCGCGGCCGTGCTGCGGGTACGGAACCAGCCGGTGCCGGAGGTGGTGGGGGAGCCGTCCGGAGCGCAGCGGTTCGCTGGGCGGCTGCGGGCCGGGTTGCGTGCGGCGACCGACGGGTTGCCGGCGGACGCGCGGGCGTTGCTGCCGGGGCTGGTCGTCGGGGACACCGCGCGGATCACACCCGAGTTGGACGAGGCCTTCAAGGAGACGGACCTCGCTCACACCCTCGCCGTCTCCGGAAGCAACCTCACCATCCTGCTCGCCCTCCTCATCGGACCACCCGGCCTCGCCCAGCACATCGAACGCCGGGGTCTGGCACCGCGGTTGGGCATCTCCCTCCGGGCGACCGCACTGCTCGGCGGGGTGCTCACGCTCGGGTTCGTCGTTGTGTGCCGCCCCGACCCGAGCGTGCTGCGGGCCGCGGCCTGCGGCGCCGTCGCGCTGCTCGCCCTGGCTACCGGGCGCCGCAGATCACTGATCCCGGCGCTGGCGACGGCCGTACTGCTCCTAGTGCTCTACGACCCCTGGCTGGCCCGCAGTTACGGCTTCCTGCTCTCCGTGCTGGCCACCGGTGCCCTGCTCACGCTCGCGCCGCGCTGGTGCGAGACGCTGCGCCGGCACCGGGTTCCGCCGCGGCTGGCCGAGGCGCTGGCCGCCGCTGCCGCCGCGCAGGCGTTGTGCGCGCCGGTCGTGGCCGTGCTGTCGGCGCGGGTCAGTCTGGTGGCGGTGCCGTGCAATCTGCTCGCGGAGATCGCCGTCGCACCGGCCACGGTGCTGGGCTTCGCGGCGCTGGCGGCGGCACCGGTGGCGATGCCGGTGGCCAAGGTCCTTGCCTGGGGCGCGAGTTGGCCCGCCGGGTGGATCGCGGACGTCGCCCGGACCGGCGCGGCGCTGCCCGGTGGGGGAGTGGACTGGCCGGGCAGCTGGACCGGGGCGCTGCTGCTCGCCCTTGCTGTCGCGGCCCTGGTGCTGGTCGGGCGGCGGCTGTTGAGGCACCCGTGGTTGTGCGGTGTCTGCGGGTTGTCGCTACTGCTGATCGTGATGGCGCCGGCGCCGTTGACCCGGGTGATCACGGGATGGCCGCCGCCGGGTTGGAAATTCGCGATGTGTGATGTCGGGCAAGGTGACGCGACGGTCCTCGCGGCGGGCAAGGGCACCGGCGTGGTCGTCGACGCCGGACCCGATCCGAAGCTGGTCGACCAGTGCCTGCGCACGCTCGGCATCACGAGGATCCCGCTCGTCGTTCTCACCCACTTCCACGCCGACCACGTGGCGGGGTTGCCCGGGGTGCTGCGGGGCCGCTCGGTGGGCGCGATCGAGACGACGTCCTTCGAAGAGCCCGCGGACCAGGTCGAGTCCGTACGGAGAGCGGCGGCGGAACGGCACATCCCGATCACCCGGGCCGTAGCCGGGGAACAGCGCCGCACCGGCCCGCTGTCCTGGCAGGTGCTGTGGCCCCCACCGCGCCCGGCACCGGACCCGGACGGGCCGAACGACGCGAGCGTCGCCCTGCTGGTACGGACGGCCGGGCTGCGGATGCTGCTGCTCGGGGACCTCGAACCCCCGGCCCAGCAGGAGCTGTTGAGGTCACCGGCGGCAGCGTTGCTGGGAGGCGTGGACGTTCTCAAAGTCGCCCATCATGGCTCTGCTTTTCAAGATCCGGAGCTGATACGCAGGGTGGCCCCGCGGCTGGCGTTGATCTCCTGTGGAGAGAACAACACCTATGGGCACCCCGCCCCCAGCACGGTCGCGGCGCTGCGGGCCATAGGTGCGGTGGTCCTCCGGACGGACGTGGACGGGGCGTTGGCGGTGAGTGGGGAAGGAGACGGGCTGCGGGTGGCGCGAGACTGAAGGCATGAATCCCGCACAGGTTGATGCCTATCTCCGCCGGCTGGGAGTCCAGCACCCGGCGTCGCCCACCGCCGATGTCCTGCGCGAGCTGCATCTGTGCCATCTGCGGACCGTGCCGTTCGAGAACCTGTCGATCCATCTGGGAGAGGAGATCGTGCTGGAGGAGGACCGGCTGCTGGACAAGGTGGTGGGCGCGGGCAGGGGCGGGTTCTGCTACGAACTGAACGGACTGTTCGGCGCGTTGCTCACCGCGCTGGGCTTCGACGTCACGCTGCTCGCGGCACGGGTGTACGGGGACGAGGGGCGGACGGGGATTCCCTACGACCATCTCGCGCTGCGGGTGCGGACGGAGGACGGGGATGCGTGGCTGGCCGACGTGGGGTTCGGGACGCACAGTCACTATCCGCTGGCCTTCGAGGAGCGGGGTGAACAGGAGGATCCCGGCGGCACGTTCAGGGTCGTCGCGTCCGGGCCTGATGCGGCCGGGGTTCGGGGCGGGGTGTCCGGAGCGGGAGCGGGAGCGGTTTCGAGGGAGGCGACCGACCTGGACGTGGTGCGGAACGGAAGGCCCGAGTACCGCCTGGAGGTGCGGCCCCGGGTGCTCGGTGACTTCGTGGTCGGAGCGTGGTGGCACAGCACGTCACCGGCCTCGCACTTCACCCGGTCCCTGGTCTGTTCACGGCTCCTGGAGGACGGCGGGAGGATCACACTCGCCGGCCGGACCCTCACGGCGACCAGTGGGGAGGGGACGCGGGACGTACGTGAACTGGCCACGGACGAGGAGGTGTTGGGGGTGTACCGGGAGCGGTTCGGGATCGAGTTGGGGTCGGTTCCGGAGGTACGGGGGACTGGGGGGAAAATGTCCCCGTGAGCGATGTGAGACATGTGCTGGTGCTGCCCGATCGTGACGCGGCTCAGGAGGCGGCGGAGGTGCTCGGGGAGCGGTTCGCGCTCGATGAGGAACCCCGGCTGGTGCGGGATGCGCTGGCCGGTGAGGACGATGCCGAGGACGCGCAGTGGCTGCTCGTTCTGCGGGACGAGGACGGGCGGCTCGATCCCGCGGAGCTGGACGCGTTCGCGGGGGAGTGGGACGGCTGGCGCGAGGAGCCGTAGCAGTGGCCGATCCGCTGCCGGACTCGCACCCCCGTACCCGCGCCTTGCCCACCGCGCACGCTGCCTACCGCGCCTTGCCCACCGCGCACGCCTTGCACCGCGCACGCCTTGCACCGCGCACGCCTTGCACCGCGCACGCCGTCCACCCGCACCCGCACCCGCACCCGCACCGGTGCAGACGTAAGGCACCGGCACCCCCACCCGCCCCGGCACGTGGCACGCGGGACGCGGGACGCGTTGTCAGTGGCGCGTGCGATGCTTTACGGGATGGCCAGGAAGACTGCGAATGACGACCCTCTCGCCCCGGTGACGCTTGCCGTGGGCCAGGAGGACCTCCTGCTCGACCGTGCCGTGCGGGAGGTGGTGGCCGCTGCTCGGGCCTCCGACGCCGACACGGACGTACGTGACCTGACTTCGGACCAGCTGCAGCCCGGCACGCTCGCCGAGTTGACCAGCCCGTCGCTCTTCGCGGAGCGCAAGGTCGTGGTCGTACGCAATGCGCAGGATCTGTCCGCGGACACGATCAAGGACGTGAAGGCGTATCTCGGTGCGCCCGCCGAGGAGATCACGCTGGTGCTGTTGCACGCCGGCGGGGTCAAGGGCAAGGGGCTGCTCGATGCCGCGCGCAAGGCGGGGGCGCGGGAGGTGGCCTGCCCGAAGATGACGAAGCCGGCGGACCGGCTGGCGTTCGTGCGGGGTGAGTTCCGGGCGACCGGGAGATCCGCCACGCCGGAGGCCTGCCAGGCGCTGGTCGACTCCCTCGGCAGTGATCTGCGGGAACTGGCGTCCGCCGTCTCCCAGTTGGTCGCCGATATCGAGGGGACCATCGACGAGGCGGTCGTCGGGCGGTACTACACGGGGCGGGCCGAGGCGTCGAGCTTCACGGTCGCGGACCGGGCCGTGGAAGGGCGGGCGGCGGAGGCGCTGGAGGCGTTGCGGTGGTCGTTGTCCACCGGGGTGGCGCCGGTGCTGATCACCAGCGCGCTGGCGCAGGGGGTGCGGGCGATCGGGAAGCTGTCGTCCGCGCGTGGGGGGCGGCCGGCGGATCTGGCGCGTGAGCTGGGGATGCCGCCGTGGAAGATCGACCGGGTACGGCAGCAGATGCGGGGGTGGACACCGGACGCGGTCTCCGTCGCGCTGCGGGCGGTGGCCGAGGCGGACGCGGGAGTGAAGGGCGGGGGGGACGATCCGGAGTACGCGTTGGAGAAGGCGGTCGTCGCGATCGCCCGGGCCGCTCGGTCCCGGGGCCAGGCCTGACCCCGGCTCTGCCTCAACTCGCAGGCGGCGTAAGCGCCCTGGGAAACAGCAATGCCCCCGAAGTGGGTCCGGGGGCACTGTACGTGGCGTGGCGACCACGATGTCTGTCCGTGAATCGAGGTAGAGGGCTCGACGTTGTCCTCACGGTGGATTGCTACTGGTCCGGTCCGCGCGAGCGCGGGCCGAGGCAAGTGCGGAGGATCAGCCCTTGAGCGCGGTGACCTTGGAAGCAAGCGCCGACTTCTTGTTGGCGGCCTGGTTCTTGTGGATGACGCCCTTCGCGACGGCCTTGTCGAGCTGACGCGCGGCAGCGCGCTGGTACTCGGTGGCCTTCTCGACGTCACCCGCGGCAGCGGCTTCGCGGGCCTTGCGGATCGCGGTCTTCAGGGAGGACTTGACGGCCTTGTTGCGCAGTCGAGCCTTCTCGTTGGTCTTGATCCGCTTGATCTGGGACTTGATGTTCGCCACGAATGAGCCTTTGCAGGTTCTGGCACGGGGCCGCAAGGGTCCCGGACCGATGATTTTCCTTGGGGTGCGCCTCGCACCGAGCGGAGATACCGGTCAGGGATGAGGCACAGCCACCCAGGCTACCAGCCGCCCACCGGCCCACCCAAACCGGTCGCCGGGGGCCCATCGGTTACCGTCCCGCACCCTCCCAAACCGGACCGCACCTCCCGCGCGTGGGACGATGGAAGCTACGTATCGATCCGACCCGAGACCGCAGACACTGCGGACGCCTCAAGAATCAGGACCCTGCGTGCCCGCGATCCCCAGCCATGTGCCCGAGCCGAGCCGTACCGACCCGGCGCTGATCCGCAACTTCTGCATCATCGCGCACATCGACCATGGCAAGTCCACGCTCGCCGACCGGATGCTCCAGCTGACCGGAGTGGTCGACCAGCGGCAGATGCGTGCTCAGTACCTCGACCGCATGGACATCGAGCGCGAGCGCGGCATCACGATCAAGTCCCAGGCGGTGCGTCTGCCCTGGGCCCCCACCGAAGGGGCCGACAGCGGCAGTACCCACATCCTCAACATGATCGACACCCCGGGACACGTCGACTTCACGTACGAGGTCTCGCGGTCGCTCGCCGCCTGCGAGGGCACCGTGCTGCTCGTGGACGCCGCCCAGGGCATCGAGGCCCAGACCCTCGCCAACCTCTACCTGGCGATGGAGAACGACCTCACGATCATCCCCGTACTGAACAAGATCGACCTGCCGGCCGCGCAGCCCGAGAAGTTCGCCGAGGAGCTGGCCAACCTCGTCGGGTGCGACCCCGACGACGTGCTGCGGGTGTCCGCGAAGACCGGTATCGGTGTCGACGCGCTGCTGAACAAGGTCGTCAAGGAGATCCCGGCGCCGGTCGGGAACGCGGACGCGCCCGCCCGCGCCATGATCTTCGACTCGGTCTACGACTCCTACCGCGGTGTCGTGACGTACATCAGGGTCATCGACGGACAGCTCACCAAGCGCGAGAAGATCCGGATGATGTCCACGAACGCCACGCACGAGCTGCTGGAGATCGGGACGAACTCGCCGGAGATGCTCGGCGCCGACGGCCTCGGGGTCGGCGAGGTCGGCTATCTGATCACCGGGGTGAAGGACGTCCGCCAGTCCAAGGTCGGTGACACGATCACCACCCTGCACAAGGGCGCGACCGAGGCGCTCGGCGGGTACAAGGACCCCAAGCCGATGGTCTTCTCGGGCCTGTATCCGCTGGACGGTTCCGACTACCCGGAGCTGCGCGAGGCCCTCGACAAGCTCCAGCTCAACGACGCCGCGCTCGTCTACGAGCCGGAGACCTCGGCGGCGCTCGGCTTCGGCTTCCGCGTCGGCTTCCTCGGGCTGCTGCACCTGGACGTGATCCGGGAGCGGCTGGAGCGCGAGTTCGGGCTCGACCTCATCGCCACCGCGCCGAACGTGGTGTACCGGGTCGAGATGGAGGACGGCAGCGAGCACGTCGTCACCAACCCGAGCGAGTTCCCCGAGGGGAAGATCGACAAGGTCTACGAACCCGTCGTGCGCGCGACGATCCTCGCGCCGTCGGAGTTCATCGGCGCGATCATGGAGCTGTGCCAGACCCGGCGCGGCACCCTGCTCGGCATGGACTACCTCTCCGAGGACCGCGTCGAGATCCGCTACACGCTCCCCCTCGCGGAGATCGTCTTCGACTTCTTCGACCAGCTGAAGTCCAAGACCCGCGGCTATGCCTCGCTCGACTACGAGCCCACCGGCGAGGTGACGTCCAGCCTGGTCAAGGTCGACATCCTGCTGCACGGCGACAAGGTGGACGCCTTCTCGGCGATCACACACAAGGACGCGGCGTACGCGTACGGCGTGCGGCTGGTCGCCAAGCTGCGGGAACTCATCCCGCGGCAGGCCTTCGAGGTGCCCATCCAGGCCGCCATCGGCTCCCGGGTCATCGCCCGCGAGACCATCCGCGCCATCCGCAAGGACGTCCTCGCCAAGTGCTACGGCGGTGACATCTCCCGTAAGCGGAAGCTGCTGGAGAAGCAGAAGGAGGGCAAGAAGCGGATGAAGATGGTGGGTTCCGTGGAGGTTCCCCAGGAGGCCTTCATCGCGGTGCTGTCCAGCGACGACAGCGGCGGCGGAGCCAAGGGCAAGAAGTAGGCGGCGCCGAGTGCGGGAAGTAGCGACCCCGTACACCGAAATTTCGGACGACAGCCAGACGATTCACAGGGCCCGTTGCGTTTCGGCGCCGCGGGCCCTATGTCTTGGCTCTGTACGAAGTGGTCATGGCGCTGTTCGAAGTGACCGTCCACCGCCCCTTACGCACCGGCCGGTCGCGGCTTACTCTGATCACTGCTCGATAGTTACTCGCGAGTTAAACAACAGCCACAAGAGCCACCAGCCGCATTGAGTCAACCGCCGCAGCAATGAGCCAGTGACCGCACTGTCGCGGGCCCCGGAGGATGTCGTGAGCGACACACAGACCCTGATCGAGAACCGTCCGCCGTCCGTGGCGGGCCTCTTCCTGGAGCGCGTGGCGGCCACGCCGGATGCCGAGGCCTACCGCTACCCGGTGCCTGCGGCCTCCGGTGCGGGCCCCGACGAGTGGAAGTCGCTGACCTGGGCGCAGGCCGCCGAGCAGGTCTTCGCGATCGCGGCCGGTCTGATCGAACTGGGCGTACAGCCCGAGGAGCGCGTCGCGCTCGCCTCCGCCACCCGCGTCGAGTGGATCCTCGCCGACCTGGGCATCCTGTGCGCCGGCGCCGCCACGACCACGGTGTACCCGCAGACCAACGCCGACGAGTCGACCTTCATCCTCGCCGACTCCGGCAGCAGGGTCCTCATCGCGGAGGACGCGGCCCAGCTCGCCAAGGCGCGGGAGAAGCGCGCCGACCTGCCCGAGCTGACGCATGTCGTGGTCATCGACCCGACGGGTGTGGAAACCGACGAGACCGGCGACTGGGTGCTCACCCTCGCCGAGCTGGAGCAGCGCGGCGCCGCGTACCTGGAGAAGAACCCGGACCTGATCAAGGA
The DNA here is from genome assembly GCF_033335955.1 of Streptomyces sp. N50. Taxonomy (GTDB): domain Bacteria; phylum Actinomycetota; class Actinomycetes; order Streptomycetales; family Streptomycetaceae; genus Streptomyces. The sequence continues at coordinate 2,816,815 of NZ_CP137549.1, read as the reverse complement.
GCGGGTCGCGGCCATCACCAAGGACCAGCTCGCGACGATCATCTACACCTCGGGAACGACCGGCCGCCCCAAGGGAGTTCGCCTCCCTCACGACAACTGGTCCTACCTCGCCAAGGCCATCGCCGCGACCGGCCTGCTCGGCCCGGACGACGTGCAGTACCTCTGGCTGCCGCTCGCGCACGTCTTCGGCAAGGTGCTCACCTCCGGGCACATCGAGATCGGTCACGTCACCGCCGTGGACGGCCGGGTCGACAAGATCATCGAGAACCTGCCGGTCGTACAGCCGACGTACATGGCGGCCGTCCCGCGCATCTTCGAGAAGGTCTACAACGGGGTCGCGGCCAAGGCACGCGCGGGCGGCGCCTCCAAGTACAAGATCTTCCAGTGGGCCGCCGAGGTCGCGCGCGAGTACGCCAAGGTCACCCAGGACAACTTCCGCCGCACCGGCACGGCCAGCGCGCCCTTCGGCCTCGCCGCCAAGCACAAGGTCGCCGACGCGCTGGTCTACGCGAAGATCCGCGAGGCCTTCGGCGGCAAGCTGCGCGCCTGCGTCTCCGGCTCGGCCGCCCTCGCGCCCGACATCGGCTACTTCTTCGCGGGCGCCGGCATCCACATCCTGGAGGGCTACGGCCTGACCGAGTCCTCCGCGGCCTCCTTCGTGAACCCCGGCGAGGCCTACCGCACCGGCACGGTCGGCAAGCCGCTGCCCGGCACGGAGGTGCGCATCGCGGACGACGGCGAGATCCTGCTGCGCGGCCCCGGCATCATGGAGGGCTACCACGGCCTGCCCGAGAAGACCGCCGAGGTCCTGGAGTCCGACGGCTGGTTCCACACCGGCGACATCGGCGAACTGTCCCCCGACGGCTACCTCCGCATCACGGACCGCAAGAAGGACCTGATCAAGACCTCCGGCGGCAAGTACATCGCGCCCGCCGAGGTCGAGGGCCAGTTCAAGGCCGTCTGCCCCTACGTCTCCAACATCCTGGTGCACGGCGCCGACCGGAACTTCTGCACCGCCCTCATCTCCCTCGACGAACCCTCCATCCTGGAATGGGCCAAGGAGAACGACCTCGCGGGCAAGTCCTACGCCGAGGTCGTGGCCGCCCCCGCGACGGTCGCCATGGTCGAGGCCTACGTCAAGGAACTCAACGAGGGCCTCCAGCGCTGGCAGACCATCAAGAAGTTCCGCCTCCTCCCGCGCGACCTCGACGTGGAACACGGCGAGATCACCCCGAGCCTCAAGCTGAAGCGCCCGGTGGTGGAACGCGAGTACAAGCACCTGATCGACGAGATGTACGCGGGTTCGCGAGAGGCCTAGCCATTCGGTGGGGGCAGGGCCAACCCCCTAGGGGCGCGGGGAACTGCGCGCCCAGCCCCCACCGAACGCGCACGAACCCACTCACCTGACCCAGGGCCTAACGCCGCCGCATATCCCGAACCAGCTGCCCCATCTCCCGCACCTGATCCCGAAGTTCCCCCACCTCGTCAACCGTGCTCGCAGCCATCCGCGCCTCAACCTCCTTGAGCCGCAACGCCAGTTCATCGAACTGCCCCTGCTCCCGCGCCAGCATCCGCTCCAACAACTGGTTCTTACGGTGCAGTTCGAGAAACACGCTCACCTTGGCCCGCAACACCCAGGGATCGAACGGCTTGGTCAAGTAGTCGGCGGCACCAGTGGCATACCCCCGGAACGCATACCCCGCATCCGCGTCCGTCCCGGTCAGAAAGATGATCGGCACGTCCTTGGTCTGATCGAGCCGCTTGATGTTCGCCGCGGTCTCGAACCCGTCCATGCCCGGCATCCGAATGTCCAGCAGAACCACCGCGAACCGCTGCCGCAGCAGCGCCTTCATCGCCTCCTCGCCCGAACGAGCCCGTACCAACGGCTCGTTGAGGGACCCCAGGACGGCCTCCAGCGCGACCAGGTTGTCCTCCATGTCGTCGACCAGGAGGATGCCGGCACTTTCGTCGGTCGTTGCCTCAGCGCTCATGATGACTGTGCCTCACTCAGTCGTCGGCGGTGCCGCCGTCTCCCCTGAAGTACCCGGATCCGCCACCGTGATGTCCTCGGACGCGGCGCCGGCCTCGCCCTCGGGATCCAGCAGCGCGCAGACGACCGTCAGCAACTGATCGACATCCACCGGCTTCGGTACGTAGTCGTTGGCGCCCCGGGCGATGGACTTCTCCCGGTCGCCCGGCATCGCCTTCGCGGTGAGCGCGACGATGGGCAGCCCGGTCCAGCGCGGGGCGCGGCGGATGGCGGCGATGGTCTCGTACCCGTCCATCTCCGGCATCATGATGTCCATCAGCACGAGTTCGACGTCCGGGTTGCGCTCCAGCGTCTCGATGCCCTCGCGGCCGTTCTCCGCGTACAGCACCGGCATCCCGACCCGCCCCAGGACGTGGGTGAGCGCGAAGACGTTGCGGATGTCGTCGTCCACGATCAACACCCGCCGCCCGGGCAGCACTTGACCTGCTCGCCCGGCCTTCCACGCCTCCAGCTTGGTGGGCGTCGGCCACGAGTCGTCCACCTCGGTCGAGGTGTACGTCTCGCTGGACAACTGCTCGGCCAGCAGCGGCAGTTCGCGGTCCTCGGTGAGCGGCGCGCCGCCCGCCGCGTGCCCGGGGCTGACGACGGGGACGTAGAGAGTGAAGGTGGACCCCCGTCCCGGCTCGCTCTCGGCGACGATACGGCCGCCCAACAGGCCAGCGATCTCACGGCTGATGGACAACCCCAGCCCCGTACCGCCGTACTTGCGGTTGGTCGTGCCGTCGGCCTGCTGGAACGCCTCGAAGATCACCGGGAGTTTCTCGGCGGCGATCCCGATCCCGGTGTCGGAGACGGCGAACACGATGACCTCGTCGCTGTCGTCGCAGTAGCGGTGCTCGGGGTCCTTGACCCGGTTGACGCGGAGTTCGACGCGGCCCTTCGCGGTGAACTTGATGGCGTTGGACAGCAGGTTGCGCAGGATCTGCTGGAGCCGCTGCTCGTCCGACCACAGCTCGCGCGGTACGTCCTCGCCGACCGACACCTCGAAGGAGAGCCCCCGGTCCAGGGTGAGCGGGCGGAACGTGGCGTGGACGTAGTCGAGGAGCTTGATGAGCGGGAGCCGTTTCGGGCGTACGTCCATCCGGCCGGCCTCGATCTTCGACAGGTCGAGGATGTCGTTGATGAGCTGGAGGAGGTCCGAGCCGGAGCGGTGGATCGTGGTCGCGAACTGCACCTCCTGCTCGGAGAGCCGGCCGTCCGGGTTGTCGGAGAGCAGCCGGGCCAGGATCAGCAGGGAGTTGAGCGGGGTGCGCAGCTCATGGCTCATGTTCGCCAGGAACTCCGACTTGTACTGGGAGCTGGTGGCCAACAGGGCTGCCTTCTCCTCCAGTTCGGCGTTCGAGCGCTGCAACTCGGCCTGCTGCTTCTGGAGTTCGTCCGAACGTTCCTGCAACTGCATGGCCAGCCGCTGGGACTGGCCGAGCAGGGACTCCGTACGGGAGTTGGCGATGATGGTGTTGATCGCGACGCCGATGGTGTTCACGAACTGGTCGAAGAAGGCCAGGTGGACATCGGAGAAGCGGGAGAACGAGGCCAGTTCGATCACGCCGAGGAGCTTGTCCTCGAAGATGATCGGGATGATGACCACGCTCGCCGGGGCGGCTTCGCCGAGCCCGCTGTTGATCTTGATGTAGTCCGGCGGCGCCTCCTCCACCAGGATCCGCTTCTTCTCCCGCGCCGCCTGCCGCACCAGACCGTGCACCGGCATGGCGCCCGTGTCCACGGTCGCGGCCTGCGCCGACCCGTACCCGGCGATGAAGGCAAGTCCCTTGGCGGGGATGGCCGTTCGCAGACTGTCCTCGTCGGGATCGGCCAGGAAGAACGCCCCGTACTGCGCGTTCACCAGCGGCGTCAGCTCGCGCAGGATCAGGTCGGCGACCTCCATCAGGTCCCGGTGCCCCTGCATCAGCGCGGCGAGGCGGGCCAGGTTGGACTCCAGCCAGTCCTTCGCGCGGGTCGTCTCGCGGAGGTTGGCCACCATCAGGTTGATGTTGTCCTTCAGCTCGGTGACCTCGCCCTGGGTCTCCACCGTGATCGAGCGGGACATGTCGCCCTGCGCCACCGCCGAGGCCACCTCGGCGATCGCACGGACCTGCGTGGTGAGGTTCAGCGCGAGTTCGTTCACGTTGGTCGTCAGGCGCTTCCAGGTGCCGTAGACGCCCTCCACCCGTGCCTGGCCGCCGAGTTGGCCCTCGGAACCGACCTCGCGGGCCACGCGGGTGACCTCGGACGAGAAGGACGACAGCGTGTCGACCATCGTGTTGATGGTGGTCTTCAGCTCCAGGATCTCGCCGCGCGCGTCCACGTCGATCTTCTTCGACAGGTCGCCCTGCGCCACCGCCGTCGCGACCTGCGCGATGTTCCGCACCTGCGAAGTCAGGTTGTCGGCCATGTAGTTGACGTTGTCGGTCAGGTCGGCCCAGACCCCGGAGACGCCCAACACCTGGGCGCGGCCGCCGAGTCGGCCGTCGGTGCCGACCTCGCGGGCCACCCGGGTCACCTCGTCGGCGAAGGCGCGCAGCTGCTCCACCATCGTGTTGACGGTGTCCTTGAGTTCGAGGATCTCGCCGCGCGCGTCGACGGTGATCTTCTTCGACAGGTCGCCGTTGGCCACGGCGGTGGTCACCTGCGCGATGTTCCGCACCTGTGAAGTCAGGTTCAGGGCCATGAAGTTGACGTTGTCCGTGAGGTCCTTCCAGACCCCGGACACGCCCCGCACCTGCGCCTGACCGCCGAGGTTCCCTTCCGTGCCGACCTCGCGGGCCACGCGTGTGACCTCGTCGGCGAAGGCGGAGAGCTGGTCGACCATCGTGTTGATGGTGGACTTCAGCTCCAGGATCTCGCCCTTGGCCTCCACCGTGATCTTCTTGCCGAGGTCGCCCTGCGCGACGGCGGTCGACACGAGGGCGATGTTCCTGACCTGTGAAGTCAGGTTGTCCGCCATGAAGTTGACGTTGTCGGTGAGGTCCTTCCAGACGCCGCTCACGCCCCGCACTTGAGCGCGTCCGCCCAAGTTGCCCTCGGTGCCGACCTCGCGGGCCACGCGTGTGACCTCGTCGGCGAAGGCGGAGAGCTGGTCCACCATCGTGTTGATGGTCGACTTCAGTTCCAGGATCTCGCCCTGCGCGTCGACGGTGATCTTCTGTGACAGGTCGCCGTTCGCCACCGCGGTGGTCACCTGGGCGATGTTCCGTACCTGTGAAGTCAGGTTCGACGCCATGAAGTTGACGTTGTCGGTGAGGTCCTTCCAGACGCCGGACACGCCCCGCACCTGCGCGCGTCCGCCCAACTGCCCCTCGGTGCCCACCTCTCGGGCGACGCGCGTCACCTCGTCCGCGAAGGCCGACAGTTGGTCGACCATCGTGTTCACGGTGAGCTTGAGTTCGAGCAGCTCACCGGTCGCCTCGACGGTGACCGTCCGCGTGAGGTCGCCGCGCGCCACCGCCGTGGTGACGAGGGCGATGTCCCGCACCTGCGCGGTCAGCCGGGAGGCCATCGTGTTGACCGCCTCGGTCACATCGCGCCAACTCCCGGACAGCCGCGTCACCTTGGCCCGGCCGCCGAGTCTGCCCTCGGTGCCGACCTCGCGGGCCACCCGGGTCACCTCGCCGGTGAACAGGGAGAGTTGGTCCACCATCTTGTTCACGGCCCGGCCCAGATGCCGTAGGTCACCGCGCAACTGCCTGCTGCCGTCGTGCAGATCGACCCGCTGGGTCAGATCGCCGCCCGCCACCGCGTCCAGCACCCGGGTCGCGTTGGCGGCCGGGGCGACCAGGGCGTCGAGGAGCTGGTTGACGTCGTTGACGCGGGAGGTCCAGCCGCCCTGGCCGGGGCTGGCCGAGAGGCGTTCGTCGAGACGGCCGTGGCGGATCAGCTCCCGTTTGACGCGCTGCGTCTCGGAGTTGAAGTGGGTGCTGCGGTCCATGATCTGGTTGAAGACGGCGGTGAGTTCGGCCACCATGCCGTGGCCCGTCTCCGGCGCCTTCGTGAAGTCGCCGTCGCGGGCGGCCGTCATCACGGCCAGCAGTGGTCGGAGATCGGATGCTCGAATCCAGTCGTCTTTGTGACCGACTTCGAGCACACGCGTAGCACTGTTCTCACTCATGGTGGCCCACTTCGGTGACTCGGCGCTTATGGCCGCGGTCAGTCTGTCACTCTGTCCGCATCGATCGAGGCGTATTCGTCCGAACTGCTCGGGGAGCTGCGCATGGGGGCCATACCGACGCAACGGGAGACCACCTGGCGTGCTCCCGATGCGCCCGCGCACCACGGCGCGGACCGGCGTACGACGGTGCGCGCCACGCTCTCCGGCAGCCCCCTCGCGCCCGGTTCCGCCCGCGGTCTGGTGCGCGCGGCGCTCCGCGAGTGGACCGAACTCGGCCTGCCCGGCACCGAGAAGCTCACCGACCGGCTGGCCGACGACGCGATGGTGGTCGTCAGCGAACTCGTCACCAACGCCGTCGTGCACGCGGGCACGGACGTCGAGCTGGTGTGCCGCCTTGAGGAGACCGACTCGATCGTCGTCGAGGTCGCCGACCACCACCCCTCCCGCGCCCCGCGCGACAACAGCGCCGAACCGGCTTACGAGACACCGGAGTTCGGCCGCGGCCTGCGCCTCGTCTCCACCCTCGCCGAGGCCTGGGGCGTCACCTACCGCACCGGCGTCAAGACGGTTTGGGCCCGGCTGCCCGCCGAAGGCACCGCAGCGGCCGAGGAGTTGGAGACGTACGCCGGTGAACGCGGCCTGCGCGTGGCCGAGATCCTCGCCCCCGAACCCCAACGCGCCGAACGCGACCGGGACTGGCTGGGCCGCGGCGCCCTCTCCTTCCTCGCCGAGGCCTCCGACCTCCTCGCCGGACAGCTCGACGAGGACCTCGTCGCCGCGCTCGCCGGACAGCTGATCGTGCCGCGGCTGGCCGACTGGTGCGCCGTATGGCTGGAGGACGAGGCGATGGGCCGCGGCGGCGGCTGGGGCGAGGGCACCAGCGCCGGGCCGCGCCTCGCCCGCGTCTGGCACGGCAGCGAGAACCGCATCGAGGAACTGCGCGCCGCCCTGGAGAAGGACCCGCCCCGCCCGCCGGACACCCTGCGGCCCGTGTCCTACCCCTGGCCCGCCGACGCGCTGGGCCCGCACGGCACCCACGGCGCGGCACTGTCGTACCGCCTCATCGCGGGCGGCCGCCCGCTCGGCACGCTCGTCATCGGCCGCTCGGGACTGCCGCGCTTCCCCGACGAGGTCACCGGCCTGGTCGAGGACCTCAGCCGCCGCGTCGCGCTCGCGATCGGCGCGGCCCGCCAGTACGCCCGCCAGGCCACCATCAGCCGCGTCCTCCAGCGCGGCCTGCTGCCCGGCGCCGTAGCCGAGATCCCTGGGGTACACAGCGCCCTCGTCTACGAACCCTGCGACAAGGGCGGCCCCAGCGGCGACTTCTACGACCTGTTCCCGGCCGGCGACGGCCGCTGGTGCTTCGCCCTCGGCGACGTCCAGGGCAAGGGCCCCGAGGCAGCCGTAGTGATCGGCCTCGCCCGCCCCTGGCTACGCCTCCTCGCCCGCGAGGGCTACGGCGTGGCCGACGTCCTCGACCGCCTCAACCAGCTCCTCCTCGACGACGCCACCGAGGCCGCCGACGCGGCCGCCCACGCGCTCGTGGCCGCGGGCGGCATGCCGGGCCCGGTCGGCGACGGCCCCCGCTTCCTCTCCCTCCTCTACGGCGAGCTGGTCCCCTTCGACGGCGGCGTCCACTGCACCCTCGCCTCCGCCGGACACCCGCTGCCGCTGCTCCTCGGCCCGGACGGCAGCGTCGGTACGGCGGCCCGCCCGCAGACCCTCCTCGGGGTCATCGAGGACGTGACGTACACCAGCGAGACCTTCGAACTCCGGCCCGGCGACAGCCTGTTGTGCGTCACGGACGGGGTGACCGAGCGGCGCTCCGGTTCGGTCCAGTTCGACGACGGCGACGGGCTGGCGACCGCGCTGGCCGGGTGCGCGGGGCTGAGCGCCGAGCTGATCGCGGAGCGGATCAAACGCCTGGTGCACGAGTTCGGCGGCCGCCCGCCGGAGGACGACATGGCGCTGCTGGTGCTCCAGGCCGAGTGATCCTCGCCGGTGCTGGACAATGGAGGACATGCCTTCCGCACTCCCCGACGGCGATCCCGTCCCCGAAGACGGCTCCCTGCCCGCACAGGCGCTCGCCGGGGCCGCCGACCGCCCCCTCGGGTTCTACCTGCACGTCCCGTACTGCGCGACCCGCTGCGGCTACTGCGACTTCAACACCTACACGGCGACCGAGCTGCGCGGCACGGGCGGAGTGCTGGCCTCCCGCGACAACTACGCGGACACCCTGATCGACGAGGTCCGCCTGGCCCGCAAGGTCCTCGGCGACGACCCCCGCCAGGTCCGCACGGTCTTCGTCGGCGGCGGCACGCCCACGCTGCTCGCGGCGGGCGATCTCGTCCGGATGCTGGGCGCGATCCGGGACGAGTTCGGCCTGGCACCGGACGCGGAGATCACGACGGAGGCGAACCCGGAGTCGGTGGACCCCGCCTACCTCGCGGCCCTCCGCGACGGCGGCTTCAACCGCGTCTCCTTCGGCATGCAGAGCGCGAAACAGCACGTACTGAAGGTGCTGGACCGCACCCACACCCCCGGCCGCCCCGAGGCCTGCGTCGCGGAGGCCCGCGCGGCCGGCTTCGACCACGTCAACCTCGACCTGATCTACGGCACCCCCGGAGAGACGGACGACGACTGGCGCGCGTCCCTCGACTCCGCCCTCGGCGCCGGCCCCGACCACATCAGCGCCTACGCCCTGATCGTCGAGGAGGGCACCCAGCTCGCCCGCCGCATCCGCCGCGGCGAGGTCCCCATGACGGACGACGACGTCCACGCCGACCGCTACCTCATCGCCGACGAGGTCATGTCGGCGGCGGGCTTCGACTGGTACGAGGTGTCCAACTGGGCGACGTCGAATTCCGGCCGTTGTCTCCACAACGAGCTCTACTGGCGCGGCGCCGACTGGTGGGGCGCGGGCCCCGGAGCGCACTCGCACGTCGGCGGGGTCCGGTGGTGGAACGTGAAGCACCCGGGCGCGTACGCGGGCGCGCTGGCGGCGGGCCGCTCACCGGGCGCGGGCCGGGAGATCCTCTCCGCTGAGGACCGCCGGGTGGAACGGATCCTGCTGGAGCTGCGGCTCCGCGAGGGCGCCCCCCTGGACCTGCTCCGGCCGGAGGGGCTCGCGGCGTCGCGCCGGGCGCTGGGGGAGGGGCTGCTGGAGGCGGGGCCGTACAACGAGGGGCGTGCGGTGCTCACCCTGCGGGGGCGGTTGTTGGCGGATGCGGTGGTGCGGGACCTGGTGGACTGATCACTCGGGGGAGTGAACCGGGGCGGGAGGCGGATTCGGTCACTGATCCACTTTCCTAGGCTGCCGTTGTGAGCGACCGGCGAATCACCAAGTACTTTGCGGAGTTCGAGCCCCCTGAGAGCACGAGGGCCGAACTCCTCCGAGGGGAGATCGTGCTGACGACCAGCCCTGACCTGGTGCACAACGCGATCGTGGAGACGGTTCAGGACCAGATCCCCAGGAGCGACTGGAGACGGCTTCAAGCGCAGCGCGTGGCGATCCCCGACGAGCCCAGTGAGCCGCAGCCGGACCTTGTGGTGATCGAGCGCGGTACCGGCCCCGATCGCGGAAGGCTGATGCCCGCCGAGGCCGCCATGCTGCTGGTCGAGGTCGTCGCCACCAATAGCGTCCATCGTGACTACAGCGTCAAGCGCTCGATCTACGCGGCGGCCAGCGTGCCCGGGTACTTGATCATCGACCCGGTCATGGCCCAGTGCGTCCTGTTCACCGAGCCGACGGGCACGGGTGAGGACGCGGACTACCGGTGCCGGCGGATCACCAAGTTCGGCGACGTCACACCGTTGGAGCCCATTGGTGTCGAACTGGACACCGGCGAATTCGCCACCTACGAGAACGTCACGCCTCACCGCTACCCGTGACGAAGTCGATCAACTCCTCCACCCGTCCCAGCAGTTCCGGCTCAAGATCCTTGTAAGACGTGACCTTGGCCAGAATCGCCTGCCACACCGCACCGGTGTTTTCCGGCCAACCCAGCGCCCGGCACACCCCTGTCTTCCAGTCCTGCCCGTGCGGGACGCGAGGCCACGCGGTGATGCCCACGGAGGACGGTTTCACGGCCTCCCAGATGTCGATGTAGGGATGGCCGACGACCAACGCGTGCTCACTCGTGACCGACTGGGCGATGCGCCACTCCTTGGTGCCCGGCACCAAGTGGTCCACCAGGATGCCCAGCCGCGCGTCCGGGCCGGGATCGAACTCCGCGACGATCGACGGGAGGTCGTCGACGCCCTCCAGGTACTCGACCACCACGCCCTCGATACGCAGGTCGTCGCCCCACACCCGCTCGACGAGCTCGGCGTCGTGCCGCCCCTCCACGTAGATCCGCCCGGCGCGAGCCACACGCGCGCGTGCACCCGGGACGGCTACCGAACCGGAAGCCGTACGGGTGGGCCGTAGCGCACTCGGCGACGAGGGCCTGACCAGGGTCACCACGCGGCCCTCCAGCAGGAAGCCCCTCGGTTCCATCGGGAACACCCGGTGTTTGCCGAAGCGGTCCTCCAGGGTGACCGTTCCGGCTTCGCAGCGGATCACCGCGCCGCAGAAACCGGTGCCCGGCTCCTCGACCACCAGGCCCGCCTCCGCGGGGACCTCGGGGGCCGGCTTGGGCTTCTTCCACGGTGGGGTCAGGTCGGCGGAGTACTGGCGCATTCGGATGACGATAGGAGAACCGGGGCGACGGCCGTCACGACACGCCGAAACGCGTTGCCAACGCGTCCCGTTGGGCCCGCACGAACCCCGCGTCCACCACCGCTCCGTGACCGGGCACGTACAGCGCGTCCTCCCCGCCCAGGGAGAGGAGCCGGTCGAGCGCCGCAGGCCAGAGCGCCGGAACCGCATCCGGGCCCGCCTGCGGTTCGCCTGACTCCTCGACCAGGTCGCCGCAGAAGACGATCGGGCGGGAGCCGGGGACCAGGACCGCCAGGTCGTGGGCCGTGTGTCCGGGGCCGACGTTCGCGAGCCTGACCTGCCGGTCGTCGCCCAGGGGGAGCGTCGACTCGGCCGACACCAGGTGACGCGGGTACGCCAGAGCGGCTACGGCCTCGTCGGCCACGCGTGCGTGGAGCCCGTTTTCGACCGCGTCCGCACGCAGGTCCTCCCGCTCGTCCGTGAGCACGCGCTCCACGCCCACCGCGCCGTACACCTCCGCGTCCGCGAACTCCGCCGCCCCGAAGACATGGTCGAAATGGGCGTGGGTGAGGGCGAGATGGGTCACAGCGTGACCGGCGAGCGCCCGCGCCTGTGTACGCAACCGCGCGCCCTCCGCCAGGCTCGACCCCGCGTCGATCAGCAGCGCCGAGCCCGCCCCCACGACCAGCCCGACCGTGCAGTCCCAGCCAGGCAGGCGGCACCGGCCCACCCCGGCCGCGAGCCGCTCCCACCCCGCCTCTTCCCAAGTCACCGTCATACGGCGACGCTAACGGTGAGGGCACCAGGGATTGACATCGGTAGGACCGGCCTTGCCCGGGGTGTACCTCACGGCCGTACACTGGGCCGGGGAACGCTGGCACTCACGCGCACAGAGTGCCAGGAAAGGGCAGCCCGGCAACAAAACGGCGACCAGAACTGGAGGTGTGCGCGATGCTCAGCGAACGCAGGCTTCAGGTGCTGCGCGCCATCGTCCAGGACTATGTCGGCACCGAGGAGCCGGTCGGGTCCAAGGCGCTCACCGAGCGGCACAGCCTCGGCGTCTCCCCGGCGACCGTGCGCAACGACATGGCGGCCCTGGAGGACGAGGGCTACATCGCCCAGCCGCACACCAGCGCCGGGCGGATCCCGACGGACAAGGGCTACCGGCTCTTCGTCGACAAGCTCGCCGGCGTCAAGCCGATGACCGGCCCCGAGCGCAAGGCCATCCAGAACTTCCTGGACGGCGCGGTCGATCTCGACGACGTCGTCGGCCGTACGGTACGGCTGCTCGCGCAGCTCACCCGGCAGGTCGCTGTCGTGCAGTACCCGTCCCTGACCCGCTCGACCGTCCGCCACGTGGAGCTGCTGTCGCTGGCCCCCGCGCGCGTGATGCTCGTGCTGATCACCGACACCGGGCGGGTCGAGCAGCGCATGGTCGACTGCCCGGCGCCCTTCGGGGAGAGCTCGCTCGCGGATCTACGCGCGCGGCTCAACAGCCGGGTCGCGGCCCGCCGCTTCGCGGACGTCCCGCTGCTCGTGCAGGACCTGCCGGAGGCCTTCGAGGCCGAGGACCGCGGCACGGTCGCGACGGTGCTCTCCACCCTCCTGGAGACCCTCGTCGAGGAGACCGAGGAGCGATTGATGATCGGCGGCACCGCCAATCTCACCCGCTTCGGACATGACTTTCCCCTCACCATCCGCCCCATCCTGGAAGCTCTGGAGGAGCAGGTCGTCCTCCTCAAGTTGCTTGGTGAGGCGGGGGATTCGGGCATGACCGTACGGATCGGTCATGAGAACGCCTACGAGGGACTCAACTCCACGTCGGTGGTGTCGGTCGGCTACGGTTCGGGCGGCGAGGCAGTCGCCAAGCTAGGCGTGGTCGGACCGACCCGCATGGATTACCCGGGAACGATGGGAGCGGTACGCGCAGTGGCACGGTACGTCGGACAGATCCTGGCGGAGTCCTAAGTGGCCACGGACTACTACGCCGTTCTCGGCGTGCGTCGCGACGCGTCGCAGGATGAGATCAAGAAGGCCTTCCGTAGGCTCGCGCGCGAGCTGCACCCGGACGTGAATCCGGATCCGAAGACCCAGGAGCGGTTCAAGGAGATCAACGCCGCTTACGAGGTGCTCTCGGACCCGCAGAAGAAGCAGGTCTACGACCTCGGCGGCGACCCCCTCTCGCAGGCGGGCGGCGCGGGCGCGGGCTTCGGAGCCGGTGGCTTCGGGAACTTCTCGGACATCATGGACGCGTTCTTCGGCACGGCGTCGCAGCGCGGACCGCGCTCGCGCACCCGCCGCGGCCAGGACGCCATGATCCGGCTGGAGATCGAGCTCGACGAGGCGGCCTTCGGCACCACGAAGGACATCCAGGTCGACACGGCCGTCGTCTGCAACACCTGCAACGGCGAGGGCGCGGCCCCCGGCACCTCCGCGCAGACCTGTGACATGTGTCGCGGTCGCGGTGAGGTCTCGCAGGTGACCCGGTCCTTCCTGGGCCAGGTCATGACGTCCCGCCCCTGCCCCCAGTGCCAGGGCTTCGGCACGGTCGTGCCGACGCCGTGCCCGGAGTGCGCCGGTGACGGCCGCGTCCGCTCGCGGCGCACGCTCACGGTCAAGATCCCGGCGGGTGTGGACAACGGCACACGGATCCAGCTCGCGGGCGAGGGCGAGGTCGGCCCCGGCGGCGGCCCCGCCGGTGACCTGTACGTCGAGATCCACGAGCTGCCGCACGCGATGTTCCAGCGCCGCGGCGACGACCTGCACTGCACGGTCACCCTCCCGATGACGGCGGCGGCCCTCGGCACGAAGGTGCCGCTGGAGACGCTCGACGGCATGGAGGAGGTCGACATCCGCCCGGGCACCCAGTCCGGCCAGTCGATCCCGCTGCACACCCGGGGCATCACGCATCTGCGCGGCGGCGGCCGGGGCGACCTCATCGTGCACGTCGAGGTCACCACCCCGACCAAGCTGGACGTCGAGCAGGAGCGTCTGCTCCGCGAACTGGCCAAGCTGCGCGGCGAGGAGCGCCCCATGGGGACGTTCCAGCCGGGTCAGCAGGGGCTGTTCTCGCGCCTCAAGGACGCTTTCAACGGTCGCTGAGGGGGTCCGGGGGCAGCCGCCCCCGGACCCCCTCCTCCGTGCCGGACCGGCTGAAAGTACTGGCATGTGCCAGCGCCAAGGCCGGATTCGGACTTGTTCAAAGGACGTGACAACATGCCGTCATGTCCTCCGCACTGACCGATCTCTTCCCTCATCCGATCGTGCAGGCCCCGATGGCGGGCGGTGTCTCCGTCCCGCGCCTCGCGGCCGCCGTGGCCGAGGCCGGCGGGCTGGGATTCCTCGCCGCCGGGTACAAAACGGCCGACGGCATGTACCAGGAGATCAAGCAGCTGCGGAGCCTGACGTCCCGCCCCTTCGGCGTGAACCTCTTCATGCCGCAGCCGGAATACGCGGACAAGGCCGCCGTCGACGTCTACGCCCACCAGCTGGCCGGCGAGGCCACGTGGTACGACACGGAGCTCGGCGACCCGGACAGCGGCCGTGAGGACGGCTACGACGCCAAGCTGTCCGTCCTGCTCGACAACCCGGTGCCGGTGGCCTCCTTCCACTTCGGCGTCCCGACGCCGGAGATACTCGACTCGCTGCGCCGGGCCGGCACCTTCACCCTCGTCACCGCGACCACCGTCGAGGAGGCCCTCGCCGTGGAGCGGGCCGGTGCCGACGCGGTGATCGCGCAGGGCGTCGAGGCCGGCGGCCACCAGGGCACCCACCGCGACCTCCCGGAGAACGACGGCGCGAGCCTCGGCCTGCTCTCCCTCGTCGCCCAGATCCGCGAGACCGTGAACCTCCCGATCGTCGCCGCCGGCGGCCTGATGCGCGGCAGCCAGATCGCCGCGGCCCTCGCGGCGGGCGCGAGCGCGGCCCAGCTCGGCACGGCGTTCCTCGCCGCCCCCGAGTCCGGCGCGAACGCCCTGCACAAGCAGGCGCTCACCAACCCCCTGTTCACCCGCACCGAGTTGACCCGCGCGTTCTCCGGCCGCCCGGCCCGCGGCCTGGTCAACCGCTTCATGCGCGAGCACGGCCCCTACGCCCCCGCCGCGTACCCGGAGATCCACCACCTGACCTCCCCGCTCCGCAAGCAGGCCGCCGCGTCCGGCGATCCGCAGGGCATGGCGCTGTGGGCGGGACAGGGCCACCGCATGGCCCGCGAGCTGCCCGCCGGCCAGCTGGTCGAGGTCCTGGTCGCCGAACTGGCCGCCGCCCGGACAGCGTTGTCGTCCGGGGGAGACCTCCGATGACGGCGCCGGTGTTCGTCGTCGAGTCCCTGGAGGGTGCGACCCCGGGCTCCGTCACCGAGGTGGCCGGTCCCGAGGGACGGCACGCCGTCTCCGTACGGCGGCTCCAGCCCGGCGAGGACGTCGTCCTCACGGACGGACAGGGCCGGGGTGCCTCCGGTGTGGTCCTCCGGGCCGAGGGCAAGGACCGCCTGATCGTCGAACTCCACGCTTTCCCAACCGAGTCGGAGCCCGCGCCCCGTATCACCGTCGTCCAGGCCCTCCCCAAGGGCGACCGCGGCGAACTGGCCGTGGAGACGATGACCGAGACCGGCGTCGACGCGATCGTCCCCTGGGCGGCCGCCCGTTGCATCACGCAGTGGAAGGGCGAGCGGGGTCTCAAGGCCCTCGCCAAGTGGCGCGCCACCGCGCGCGAGGCCGGCAAGCAGTCCCGCCGGCTGCGCTTCCCGGAGGTCGCGGACGCGGCAACGGGCAGACAGGTTGCGGCACTTCTGGCCAAAGCCGACTTCGCCGCCGTCCTGCACGAGGACCGCGATTACGGCAGCGAACCCCTCGCGACCGCCGAACTCCCCGCCGAGGGCGAGATCGTGCTGGTCGTGGGCCCCGAAGGAGGCGTCTCCCCCGAGGAGTTGGCGCTCTTCGAGGAGGCGGGCGCGAAGGCCTACCGCCTCGGGCGTAGCGTGCTGCGTACATCGACGGCCGGGACCGCGGCGACCGCCCTGCTCCTTGGCCGTACCGGACGCTGGTCCTGAACCAGGGGGGATCGCCGTGGAACTCGCCCAAGTACGGCTGCTCGTCACCGACTTCACCGCCTGCTACCGCTTCTACGCCGACGTCCTCGGCCTGAAGCCCCAGTCGGGGGCGGCCGAGGGACCGTACGAGAAGTTCAGCCCCGCGATCGGGTCCGCCGGGATCGCGCTTCAGGACCGCGCGATGATGGCCCAAGTCCTCGGCGAACTGGGGGACTTGGCGACCGGGCACCGTTCGCTGGTCGTCCTGCGCGTCGACGACCTGGACGGGTACTGCGGGCAGATCACCGCCCGGGGCGCGGAGTTGCTGCACGGGCCCGCGCCGATGACGGACCGGATGCGGGTCGCCCATCTCAAGGACCCCGAGGGCAATGTGGTGGAGCTTCAGGAGTGGCTGCTGCTGCGCGGCTGACCGGTCGTGCGCCGGTGACCGCGCCCCCGGCGCGCGGGTGGCCGTATGCGCTCTTCCGTGTGCGCCCGGACGGTGACAGGCTGCCGCCCATGAGGGCGTTGAGACGGAACCTGCTCCGGCCGCGCGGGCGGCGGGTGGCCGCCGTGGCGGGGCTCGCGGTGGTGGCCGTGGGCGGGGCCGTCGCGTGCCAGCCGGGCGGTCTCAGCTCGGCGACCGTCGCGTACACCACCGACAAGACGGCGACCGCGGAGCTCAAGCGGGACCATGTGGGCGTGCGCTGGCTGACCTGCACGGGCAACTACGGCAGCAACAACAAGGCCTACACGCCCGGGAAGACACCCTCGCCGACCGAGACCACGGTCGTCAGCGTCGACTGCCAGGGGCAGACCAGCGACAACCGGGACATCACCGTCACCGGCAAGGTGACGCGGGCCGTCGACGGCGCGTGTGTGCGCGGCGACCTGGTCGGCAAGGTCGCCGGCAAGCAGGTCTTCCACGTGACGGGGCTCGGCGACTGCAACGCGGCGACACCGTCGTCCGTGAACAACCCCAATCCGACGCTGACCTACGGCCCCGGACCGACCGTCACGGTCACCAAGACGATCTGGTGCAAGGGCGACCCGACCTGCTGGCCTGTCGAGGGCAAGTGATCCAAAGGGCTGTCGGCGGATAGCGCCGGTGCATAACCTGATCAGGTGACTCAGCCCTCAGCGTCCGCAGCCCAGGCCTATCTCCGCTTCCCGCACCTGCACGGCGAGTTGGTCGCCTTCACCGCCGAGGACGACGTGTGGCTGGCGTCCCTCGACAGCGGCGGCCGGGCCTGGCGGGTCAGTGCGGAGAACGTGCCGGTGACCCACCCCCGCATCTCGCCCGACGGCACCACCGTCGCCTGGACCTCCGCCCGCGACGGCGCCCCCGAGGTGCACATCGCCCCGGTCGACGGCGGACCCGCCAAGCGCCTGACGTACTGGGGCAGTTCACGCACCCAGGTGCGCGGCTGGACGGAGGACGGCGAGGTCCTCGTCACCACCACCCACGGCCAGGCCAACCTCCGCCGCAGCTGGGCCCGTTCGGTCCCGCTGGACGGCGGACCGGCGACGACCCTCCCGTACGGCTGGGTCGGCGACGTGGCCCACGGCGAGCAGGCCACGGTCCTCCTCTCCGCCCCCATGGGCCGTGAGGCCGCCTGGTGGAAGCGCTACCGGGGCGGCACGGCGGGCAAGTTGTGGATCGACCGCGACGGCGACGCCGAATTCACGCGCCTGCACGAGGAGTTGGACGGCAACATCGAGTACCCGGTGTGGGCGGGGGAGCGGATCGCGTTCCTCTCCGACCACGAGGGCACCGGCGCGCTCTACTCCTCCCTCGCCGACGGCACCGACCTCCGCCGCCACACCCCCCTCGACGGCTTCTACGCCCGCCACGCGTCAGGCGACGGCACCCGGATCGTCTACTCCTCCGCGGGCGAACTCTGGCTCCTCGACGACCTGGACGGAGCCGAACCGCGCCGCCTCGACATCCGCCTCGGCGGCCAGCGCACCGACCAGCAGCCCTACCCGGTCGCCGCCGCCCGCTGGTTCGGATCCGCGTCCCCCGACCACACCGCGCGCGGCAGCGCGGTCGCGGTGCGCGGCGCCGTCCACTGGGTCACCCACCGCTCCGGCCCGGCCCGCGCGCTGGCCGTCACCCCCGGCGTCCGCGCCCGACTGCCCCGCACCTTCCGCACGGACGGCGAGGAATGGGTGGTGTGGGTGACGGACGCCGAGGGCGACGACGCCCTGGAGTTCGCCCCCGCCACCGGCCTCGCCCCCGGCGCCACCCCGCGCAGACTCGCCGCCGGACAGCTCGGCCGCGTCCTCACCCTCACCGTGGCCCCCGACGGCAGCAGGGTCGCCGTGGCGTCGCACGACGGCCGCGTACTCCTCGTGGAGCGCGAAACGGGCGAGGTCCGCGAGGTCGACCGCAGCGAGGACGGCGACGCGTCGGGCCTGTCCTTCTCCCCGGACTCGACCTGGCTGGCCTGGTCGCACCCGGGCCCGCGCCCCCTCCGCCAGCTCAAGCTGGCCAACACCACAGACCTGTCGGTGACGGAGGCCACCCCCCTCCGCTTCCAGGACTACGCCCCCGCCTTCACCCTCGACGGCAAGCACCTGGTGTTCCTCTCCACCCGCTCCTTCGACCCGGTCTACGACGAGCACGTCTTCGACCTGGCCTTCGTGGTAGGCGACCGCCCGCACCTGATCACCCTCGCCGCGACGACCCCGTCCCCCTTCGGCCCGCAGCGGCACGGCCGCCCCTTCGAGGCCCCCGACAAGGAGGAGACCCCCGACAGCGAGGGCCGCCCGACCACCCGGGTCGACCTCGAAGGCCTGGCCGACCGCATCGTCGCCTTCCCGGTGGAGGCCGGCCGCTACTCCAACCTCCGCACGGCCAAGGACGGCGTCCTGTGGCTGCGCCACCCGGTCCAGGGAGTCCTCGGCGCCACCCGCGCGACCCCCGAAGACCCGGACCCCAAAACGGAGTTGGAGCGCTACGACCTCGCCCAGCAGCGCATCGAGCACCTCGCCGGGGACGCCGACCACTTCGAGGTGAGCGGCGACGGCAAACGCGTCCTGCTCTGGACCGACCACAAACTGCGGGTCGTCCCGAGCGACCGCCGCGCCTCCTCCGAGGACGACGACAGCGACACCAACATCAACGTCGACCTGTCCCGCATCCGCCAGACCGTCGACCCGGCCGCCGAGTGGCGCCAGATGTTCGACGAGACCGGCCGCATCATGCGCGACAACTTCTGGCGCGCGGACATGAGCGGCGTCGACTGGACCGCGGTCCTCGACCGCTACCGCCCGATCCTGGACCGCGTAGCCACCCACGACGACCTCGTCGACCTCCTCTGGGAGGTGCACGGCGAACTCGGCACCTCGCACGCCTACGTCACCCCGCGCGGCGGCTACGGCCACGGCGAGCGCCAGGGTCTGCTCGGCGCCGACATCTCCCGTCACGAGGACGGCAGTTGGCGCATCGACCGCATCCTGCCCTCGGAGACCTCCGACCCCCACGCCCGCGCCCCGCTGGCCGCCCCCGGCGTAGCGGTCCGCGCGGGCGACGCGATCCTCGCGGTGGCGGGCCAGCCGGTGGACCCGGTGACGGGCCCCGCCCCCTTGCTCGTCGGCACGGCGGGCAAACCGATCGAGCTGACGATCTCCCCGGCAGGCGGCGGAGACCCACGCCACGCGGTGGTCGTCCCGTTGGCGGACGAGGAGCCCCTCTACTACCACGCATGGGTCGCCGACCGCCGCGCCTACGTCCACGAGAAGTCGGGCGGCCGCCTCGGCTACCTCCACGTCCCCGACATGCAGGCCCCCGGCTGGGCCCAGATCCACCGCGACCTGCGCGTGGAGGTGGCCCGCGAGGGCCTGGTGGTCGACGTCCGCGAGAACCGCGGCGGCCACACGTCCCAACTCGTCGTAGAGAAACTGGCCCGCCGCATCGTCGGCTGGGACCTCCCGCGAGGCATGCGCCCCTACAGCTACCCCGAGGACGCACCCCGCGGCCCGGTGGTCGCCGTAGCGAACGAGTTCTCCGGCTCGGACGGCGACATCGTCAACGCGGCGATCAAGGCGCTGGGCATCGGCCCGGTCGTCGGCACCCGCACCTGGGGCGGTGTCATCGGTATCGACAGCAGGTACCGGTTGGTGGACGGGACCTTGATCACCCAGCCCAAGTACGCGTTCTGGCTTGAGGGTTACGGGTGGGGGGTCGAGAACCACGGCGTCGATCCGGACGTGGAGGTGGTGCAGAGGCCTCAGGATTATGCGGCGGGACGGGATGCTCAGCTGGACGAGGCAATCCGCTTGGCATTGGAGTCACTGGAGACCGTTCCCGCAAAAACCCCGCCAGTCCTGCCCACCTAAGGGGCGCGGGGCTGTGTCGATTTGCGGCTCCGCCGCGTGGGCGCGACCAGCCCCCACGCACCCGCACCCAACGACGATACGATGCCCGCGTAAATCACCCCAGCCTCGGAGGGAACGCCCATGTCAGGGGACCCGCAGGACGACTGCCTGTTCTGCAAGATCGTCGCAGGCCACATCCCCGCGACGATCATCCGAGAGACACCCACCACCGTCGCGTTCCGGGACATCAACCCCCAGGCCCCCACCCACGTCCTGGTGATCCCCCGCGTCCACTACCCCGACGCCGCCTCCCTCGCCGCAGCCGAACCGACCATCGCCGCCGACGTACTCCGCGAGGCCGGCGAGGTCGCGACAGACGAGAAGCTCGACAGCTACCGCGTCATCTTCAACACCGGCAGCGGCGTCGGCCAGACCGTGTTCCACGCCCACGCCCACGTCATGGGCGGCCGCGGCATGCAGTGGCCGCCCGGATAACTCGCCATGTCCGTACGCGAATTGGTGGTCCTCGGCACGGCGAGCCAGGTCCCCACCCGCCACCGCAACCACAACGGCTACCTCCTCCGCTGGGACGGCGAGGGCATCCTCTTCGACCCCGGCGAGGGCACCCAGCGCCAGATGCTGCGCGCCGGGGTGGCCGCGCACGACCTCAACCGGATCTGCGTCACCCACTTCCACGGCGACCACTCCCTGGGCCTCGCGGGCGTCATCCAGCGCATCAACCTGGACCGCGTCCCGCACCAGATCACGGCGCACTACCCGCGCTCGGGCCAGCACTTCTTCGACCGCCTGCGCTACGCCACGGCGTACCGCGAGACGGTGGGCATCACGGAGTCCCCGGTGTCGGAGGACGGCGTACTCGCCACCACCCCCACCTACACCCTGGAGACCCACAAGCTCTCCCACCCCGTCGAGTCCTACGGCTACCGCCTCACCGAACCCGACGGCCGCCGCATGCTCCCCGACCGCCTCGCCGCGCACGGCATCAAGGGCCCGGACGTGGGCCGCATCCAGCGCGAGGGGACGCTCGGCGATGTGACTCTCGACGACGTCAGTGAGGTACGGCACGGCCAGCGTTTCGCGTTCGTCATGGACACCCGGCTCTGCGCGGGGGTGGAGGTGCTCGCGGAGGGCTGCGACCTCCTGGCGATCGAGTCGACGTTCCTGGACGAGGACGAGCAACTGGCCGTGGACCACGGCCACTTGACCGCGGGGCAGGCGGCGAGGGTGGCGCAGGAGGCAGGCGTGCGGCACCTGGTCCTGACCCACTTCAGCCAGCGCTACTCCGAGCCGGAGGAGTTCGAGCGGCAGGCGCGGGCGGCGGGGTTCGAGGGGGAGCTGACCGTGGCGCACGATCTACTCAGGGTGCCGGTTCCGAAACGGCGGTAAAACACCCGTACGATACTTCGATGCCCATTCCCAAAGCCGAACTGCACCTGCACATCGAAGGCACCCTGGAGCCCGAGCTGGCCTTCGCGCTCGCGGCCCGCAACGGCGTCGAGCTGCCGTACGCGGACACCGAGGAACTCCGGAAGGCGTACCTCTTCGAGGACCTCCAGACCTTCCTGAACCTCTACTACGAGCTGATGGCCGTCCTGCGCACCGAGCGGGACTTCGAGGACCTCGCCAACGCCTACCTCGCCCGCGCCGCCGCACAGGGTGTCCGGCACGCGGAGATCTTCTTCGACCCGCAGGCGCACATCGCGCGGGGCGTGGACATGGGCACGGTGGTGGAGGGCCTGTGGCGGGCGCTGGGCAGCAGCGAGACGAACCACGGCATCTCGACCCGGCTGATCCTGTGCTTCCTGCGCGACGAGTCCGCCGACTCGGCGCTGCGGACCCTGGAGGCCGCGAAGCCGTACCTCGACCGCATCACCGGCATCGGCCTCGACTCGGCCGAGGTCGGCCACCCGCCGGCGAAGTTCCGCGAGGTCTACGAGGCCGCCGCCGCGCTGGGTCTACGACGCGTCGCACACGCCGGTGAGGAGGGCCCGCCGGCCTACATCACCGAGGCGCTGGATGTTCTGGGGGTCGAGCGGATCGACCACGGCCTGCGGTGCATGGAGGACGAGGAGCTGGTGGCGCGGTTGGTGCGGGACCGGATTCCGCTGACGCTCTGCCCTCTGTCGAACGTCCGGTTGCGAGCGGTGGACGTCCTTGCCGAGCACCCGCTGCCGGCGATGCTGGACGCGGGGCTGCTCTGCACGGTGAACTCCGATGACCCGGCGTACTTCGGCGGGTACGCGGGCGACAACTTCGATGCGGTGCGCTCGGCGCTGGGCCTGACCGAGGAGAGGCTGCGTGAGCTGGCCCGGAACTCCTTCGTCGCGTCCTTCTTGGAGGACGACGAGGAGCGGCGGGTTCGATATCTGGCCGAGGTGGAGGCGTACGAGTTCTCGTAGGTAGTTGGTGATCTGCGGGCCGGTGGGGGCTGGTCGCGCCCCGCGGCGGAGCCGCACATCGATACAGCCCCGCG
Organism: Streptomyces sp. N50; assembly: GCF_033335955.1. Lineage (GTDB taxonomy): Bacteria > Actinomycetota > Actinomycetes > Streptomycetales > Streptomycetaceae > Streptomyces. Next base: position 2,794,154 of record NZ_CP137549.1, on the reverse strand, counting down.
CCCCTGACGGGGCCGCGCGAGCGCTCAGCCGCCCGTGGCCGTGGCCGCCTGCCGAGGGCCCGCCGTGTCGTAGGCGCCCTGCGCCGGGACGGCCGGGGTGTCCAGCGGGATCTCGATGACCGGTTGCTCGGGGGAGCCGGTCGACGAGGCGACCACGGTGGCCGGGGTGCCGCCGCGCCGTCGGACGGTGCCGGGGACCAGGAGTCGGCCGCCGGTGTGGAGGGCGACCCCGGTCATCGGTACAGCGATCACGACCAGCCCCACCGCGAGGATCGCGCCCATCGCGGGGAACCCGGCCCGCGCCGACAGCACGCTGCCCGCCAGGGGGCCCGCCGCCGTACCCAGTGACGAGGCCGAGCCGACGAGGACGGCCCAACGGCCGCGCGGATCAAGGGAAGCGGCGAGACCGAGGACGTAGGAGAGGACGATCGGGTAGAGGGTGTTCCAGGCGATCTCGCCGGTCGCGAACGTCCTCAGGTCGTGTGCGGACGCGCTGAGGACGATGCAGCCCGCTATGAGCGCAGTGCCCGCGCCGATCGGCACCGCGCGCCCCAGCCGGGACCCGAGTGTGCCCGCGCCGATGACGCCGACCAGACCGGTACCGAGCGCTATCGCGAAGACCGCGCCGACGGTGACCTCGGAGAGATGGGCCTGGTCGATGCCGATGCGGCCGCTGACGCCCCAGAGGGAGTTCTGGGCGAGGGACCAGCACAGCAGGGTGCCGGCGAGGACGAGTCCGGCGCGGCGGTGGGGGAGTCCGGCGGTCTCCACGCGCGTGTGCGCCGTCGTCGTACGGACCGGGAGGCGTCCGGTCAGTGGCCATACGGCGAGTGCGGTGAGGGCGATCGCGGCGAGCGGCTGGCCGTGGCCCGCGCCGAGGTGCGGGACCGTCAGATAGACGGCACCCGCGAGCGCCGACACGCACAACAGGCCGAGCGTGGAAGCGCGATGGGGGTCCCGTTCGGCGGCGATCCCGGACGCGGCGACCGTGGTGGCCGTACCCGATCCGAACCCGCCGACCACCGCGCCCGCGATGACCGCGGGGACGGCGTGGGTGAGGGCGGCCGAGCCGTATCCGAGAACGGCGAGGGCAAGACCGATCCGCGCGAGCGTGCGCGGCCCGACCCGTTCGACGCGCGAGGCGAGCAGGAACCCCGCCGCGGCCGAACTCAGCAGCAGCGCACTGCCGACGGCACCGGCCTGCGTGGCGGAGAGCGGCAGCCCCGCGTCGAGTCTGCCGACGGTGGTGGGGAGGAGATAGGGGGCTAGATACCCGGCCGTGAAAAGGGCGACGAGGGGCCAGGGCGTGGTGGTGCTGCGGGCGAACACGGGCGTTCCCAGGGCATGCGAAAGAAGCGGCTCAAAAAGGGGATTGGGCGACGACCGTCGACGGACAGGAACGCGCGGCCAATTTGTATCAAGCACCCGGTTCGCGAAAGAAGGGCGGGGGGTGTGATCTGGGGCACGTTGAGTTTGGGGTGACGAACGTGGGGCAGTAGAGGGCCTCAATCTTTCAACGGCGTTCACTTTCCAGCCCGTCCGGCAACCTCTCGACGCAGGCCGGCACTACTCAGCCCGTCCGGCGTTTGAGGACGAGGCCCCTTCAGGGCCGATGCGGGGGTCTGGGGGCGCAGCCCCCAGGAGGCGCGCCCACTACCGCCAGTGCACAGCCCCACCGGCCGCACCCGACGCACTCTCGATCTTCGCCCGGATCTCCCGCATCACGGCGACGATCTGCCCTTCGTGCTCCGGCGTCAGCCGAGCCACCGGCACCGAGCAACTGATCGCGTCCAGGGGCGGGTTGTCGTACCGCAGCGCGAACCCGAACCCGACGATCCCGAGGACCCCCTCCTCGCGGTCGACCGAGTAGCCCCGGGCGCGGACCCCCGCGAGGTCGGCAGCCAACGCGTCCCGGGTGGTGTGGGTGTTGGGGGTAGCCGCCTCGTACGGCCCGGAGGGCAACTCCGCGTCCGGCCGTTCGGCGAGCAGCGCCTTGCCCAGGGCGCCGACATGGGCCCGGAGCCGCCGCCCCACCCTGCTGATCGTCCGGAGGTACTCGTGGGACTCCCGCGTAGCCAGATACGCCACGTCCCGCCCGTCCAACCGCCCCATATGGATCGTCTCGCCCAGCGCCTGGGACGCCTCGTCGAGATACGGCCGTACGACCCTGACGCGCGGGTCGGAGTCCAGATAGGTCGTGCCGGTGAGCAGGGCGTGGATGCCGATGCCGTAGAGCGAGCCGGTGATGTCGGTGCGGACCCAGCCGTGCGCGATGAGGGTCTGGAGGAGGGCGTACATGGAGCTGCGCGGCACACCCAGCTCGTCGGCGAGTTCCTGGAGGCGCGCGGGACGGTCACCGCGCGCGGCGAGCAGTTCGAGCAGCTCGACCGTACGGGCGGCGGACTTCACCTCGCGGACGCCACCGGGCTCTGACATGCACCGATCGTAGCGAGCGGGGTCCGAGGACCGGCTGCCCCATTGACGGTCGGGGTTCGCGTACCTAACCTCTGTCTTCATACATGGATGACGTCTACATAGGGAGATGGCAGTGAACGGCGACACGGAGACCGTGGTGCGCAGGCTCCGGGACGGGATGGCGGGCGGCGTGCTCTCCTTCCCGCTGACCTCCTTCCACGACGACGGCTCCCTCGACCCGGACGGCTTCCGCACCCATGTCGCGGCCAGGATCGCCACCGCCCCCGGCGCCGTCTTCCCGGCCTGCGGCACCGGCGAGTTCTTCTCGCTGGACGAGGACGAGTACCGCACGGTCGTGACCATCGCCGTCGAGGAGGCGGCCGGCCGCGTCCCCGTCGTCGCCGGTGTCGGCTACGGCTGGGCACAGGCCACCCGCTTCGCCCGTATCGCCGAGGAGGCCGGCGCCGACGCGCTCCTCGTCCTCCCGCACTACCTCGTCGCCGCCCCGCAGGACGGCCTGGTGGCTCAGCTTGAGCAACTCGCAGCCCGCACCCGGCTCCCTCTCATCGCGTACCAGCGCGGCCAAGTCACCTTCACAGCAAGCTCGTTGAGGCGGATCGCGGCGATCCCCGGCGTCATCGGCCTCAAGGACGGCCACAGCGACCTCGACCGCCTCCAGCGCCTCACACTCGCCGCCCCCGAGGGCTTCCTCTTCTTCAACGGCGCCTCGACCGCCGAGATCCAGGCCCGCGCCTACGCCACGGTCGGCGTCCCCGCCTACTCCTCCGCCGTCCACGCCTTCGCCCCCGAGATCGCGAACGCCTTCTTCGCGGCATTGCGGGACGCCGACGACAAGACCGTCGAGCGACTGCTGCGCGACTTCTACGTCCCGCTCGTCGAACTCCGCGACCGCGTACCGGGATACGCCGTGTCGCTGATCAAGGCGGCGGCCCGGCTGCGCGGCCAGCCGGTGGGACCCGTACGCGCCCCGCTCACCGACCCCTCGGCCGCCGACCTCGCCGAACTCACGACCCTGCTCGCCACCGGACTCGACCTCGTAGGAGCCGCGCTGTGAACCTCACCATCGCCGACGTCCGCCTGACCCCGATCCTGGTCGCGGATCCGCCGCTGCTGAACACTCAGGGCGTCCACCAGCCCTACACCCCGCGCCTGATCGTCGAGATCGAGACGGCCGACGGGATCACCGGCCTCGGCGAGACCTACGGCGACACCAAGTACCTGGAACTGGCCCGCCCGTTCGCCGAGAAGCTGACCGGCCGTCAAGTCAGCGACCTGAACGGCCTGTTCACGGTCGCCGACGAGCTGGCCGTCGACAGTTCGCGGGTCTCCGGGCAGGTCGACGTCGGCGGACTGCGCGGTGTCCAGACCGCCGACAAGCTGCGCCTGTCCGTCGTCTCCGCCTTCGAGGTCGCCTGCCTCGACGCCCTCGGCAAGTCGCTCGGGCTGCCCATACACGCCCTGCTCGGGGGCAAGGTGAGGGACGCCGTCGAGTACAGCGCGTACCTGTTCTACAAGTGGGCCGACCACCCCGAGGGCGTCGCGAGCGAGAAGGACGACTGGGGTGCCGCGATCGACCCGGCCGGAGTCGTCGAGCAGGCACGGAAGTTCAAGGAGCGGTACGGCTTCACCTCCTTCAAGCTCAAGGGCGGGGTCTTCCCGCCCGACGAAGAGATCGCCGCCGTACGGGCGTTGGCGGCGGCCTTCCCCGACCACCCCCTGCGCCTCGACCCCAACGGCGCCTGGTCCGTGGAGACTTCGCTGAAGGTGGCCAAGGAGCTGGGGGACGTCCTCGAATACCTGGAGGACCCGGCGCTGGGCACCCCCGCGATGGCCGAGGTGTCCGCCGGGACCGACGTGCCGCTCGCCACCAACATGTGCGTGACGACGTTCGCCGAGATCGAGGAAGCTTTCACGAAGGACGCCGTACAGGTGGTGCTCTCCGACCACCACTACTGGGGCGGGCTGCGCAACACCCAGCAACTGGCCGCCATCTGCCGCACGTTCGGCGTCGGCATCTCCATGCACTCCAACACCCACCTCGGCATCAGCCTCGCCGCGATGACCCACGTCGCGTCGACCGTCCCCAACCTCCACCACGCCTGCGACTCCCACTACCCCTGGCAGTCGGAGGACGTCCTCACCGAACGCCTCACCTTCACCGACGCCAAGGTCACCGTCTCCGACGCCCCCGGCCTCGGCGTCGAACTCGACCGCGCCAAGCTGGAGTTCCTGCACCGGCGCTGGCTCGACGACGACGGCGCGCTGCGCGAGCGCGACGACGCGGCCGCGATGCGGATCACGGACCCGGAGTGGGTCACGCCGTCGATGCCGCGCTGGTAGCGGCCGGATCCGGACGCGCCCGGTACGGCACCGGCGCCCGGGCCGTCACCGGGGGCGGCAGCCACCGTGGAGCCCGGACCTGCGGTTGCCCGGTACCGGTGTGGCGGGTGGTCCCGGAGCGGGAGCCGCCCTCACGCGCGCGTGGTGGTGCACACTGGCCTGATCCGTATCACGTCAGGGAGCGCACCGTGACCGCGTCCAACGCGTCCACCGGAAAGGGACCGTCGTCCCGCAGCGAAGGGCCGTCCTGCGGGGTCGACCCGCTGGCCGGGCTGCGTGCGGCGGACGATCCGCCCTGGGACGTGTACCTCACCGGCACCGTCTTCCTCGACATCATCTTCACCGGCCTCGAATCCGCACCCGTGCGCGGCACCGAGTCCTGGGCGCGCGGGATGGGGTCGAGCCCCGGCGGCGTCGCCAACATGGCGACCGCGCTGGCCCGCCTCGGCCTGCGGACCTCGCTCGCCGCGGCCTTCGGCGACGACCACTACGGCGAGTACTGCTGGGACGCGCTCGCGCAGGGCGAGGGCATCGACCTCTCCGCCTCCCGCACGGTGCCCGGCTGGCACTCGCCGGTCACCGTGTCGATGGCGTACGAGGGCGAGCGCACGATGGTGTCGCACGGCCACGAGCCGCCCCCGGAGGTCGTGTTCGGGCAGGGCGGCGCACCTGACTGCCCGCCACGCGCGCGTGCCGCCGTCGCCTCGCTCACCCCCGGCAAGCAGGCCCCCTGGGTCGCCCAGGCCGCGAGCGAGGGCACCCGGATCTTCGCCGACGTCGGCTGGGACGACACCGGCGCCTGGGACCTCGCCGGGCTCGCCGACCTCGCGCACTGCGAGGCGTTCCTGCCGAACGCCGAGGAAGCCATGCGCTACACCGGCGCCGACTGCCCCCGCGCCGCCGCCCACGCGCTCACCGAACACGTACCGCTCGCCGTCGTCACCCTCGGCGCGGACGGCGCCTACGCCGTGGACCGGCGTACCGGAGAGTCCGCCGAGGTCCCGGCGATCGCCGTCGAGGCGCTCGACCCCACCGGTGCGGGCGATGTCTTCGTGGCCGGTTTCGTCACCGGCACCCTGGCCGGCTGGCCGCTCGCCGACCGGCTCGCCTTCGCCGGACTCACCGCCGCCCTCTCCGTCCAGGAGTTCGGCGGCTCCCTCTCCGCGCCGGGCTGGTCCGAACTCGGCGCCTGGTGGCGCAAGGTGCAGTCGGTCGAGGGCCAGGACCCGGCGGCCCTGCGCCGGTACGCCTTCCTGGCGGGACTCGTACCGGAGGAGCAGGGCAGCGGCAGTCCCTGGCCACTGCGCCGGGCGGTACCGACGATCGGGTTCGGCCGGTCCGCCTAGGAGCGGCACAACGGGGATGGGCATGAGCGGCCGGACACCCGGCGCCTGCCGCCGAGTCCCGGAGTCCCGGAGTCCCGGAGTCCCGGAGTCCCGGAGTCCCGGAGTCCCGGAGGCGAACCGTTCCTGCTCCGTTCAGCGGGCCCCCGCACGCTCCAGCACACCGGTGACCTCTTCCCGTACGGCCTCGAAGACCGCCTCGGGCAGTGTGCCGAGCGGTGTCAGGGCCAGGGCGCGGAGTATCCGGCCGGTGTCCGTGTCGTAGGGGACGGTCTCGCTGAGCACGTCGTAGCCGTCCCGCACGGCGACGCGCAGGATGCGTGCCTCCGTGTCCTCCGCCGCTCCCACCGCCACCGCGACCACGAACGGAACCTCGCCCCGCAGCACACCGGTCAGCTTGCGATAGCCGCTGGCGACCGGCTCCGGCCAGCGCAGGCTGAGCAGCACCGGCCGCTTCGCGAGCAGCTCGGCGAGGTCGGTCTCGACCGGACCGTCCGGTTCCAGGACGACCGCGCGCGCGTCCAGCACCAGCGCGGCGGGGAGCAGACAGCGCAGCGTGCTGCCGACGATGTTGCCGCCGACGGTGGCGGTCCTGCGCACGGCCCCGGTCCCGACGCCCGCCGCGGCCCGCCGCAGCACCTCCGGCACCCGCTCGTCGATCTCGTGCAGCAGTACGGCCGCGCCCAGCGTCCCGTCCCCGATCACCTTCGCCTCGGGCAGCTCCCGCAGGGACACCGCCTGCTCGGGGAACCCGTCCCGTTGCCACGAGGCCCACACGAGCGTCGCCCCGCCGACGGGCACCGCCCCCTCGACCAGGCACTCCTGCGCTTCGGACACCGACGTGGGCAGACGCACGAACACAGCGGCCGACCTGCTTTCCCTGTACGGCCCGGCGGTGGGAGCCACGGCCCACCGGCCGGACCTCCTGCTGACACTTGGCTGACACAGCACATTGTCCGTACAAGCGTGGGGGCGCGAACAGGGCTCACGGCGGCACCCCGCGCGCCTCCCCTGCGCCGGACCCGCTCCCGGAAACGGAAGGGCACCCTTCCCCAGGAGGCCGGGCAGGCCCGGATTTCGTGGCCCGACGGTCACCGAAAAGCCCTACGGCGTTGTCAGTGGCCCGGCGTACCCTGGAATCACCAGGCCGCCCTTGTGGCGGGCGAGTCTTTTCGAGGAGGACGAGCAAGGCCTACAGAGCCGGCCCATGACTCAGACACCCACAGCTCACACCCCCGCGCAGGAGCAGGCGAAGGCACGGTTCACCGTCCCCGCCCAGCATCCGATGGTCACCGTCCTGGGGTCCGGAGACGCCCTCCTGCGCGTGATCGAGAAGGCCTTCCCGGCGGCCGACATCCACGTCCGGGGCAATGAGATCAGCGCGGTCGGCGACGCCCGCCAAGTCGCCCTCGTCCAGCGCCTGTTCGACGAGATGATGCTGGTGCTGCGCACCGGGCAGCCGATGACGGAGGATGCGGTGGAACGCTCGATCGCCATGCTGCGGGCGAGTGAGAACGGGGATGGTCCCGAGGAGACACCGGCCGAGGTGCTCACCCAGAACATCCTGTCCTCGCGAGGCCGCACGATCCGCCCCAAGACCCTCAACCAGAAGCGGTACGTCGACGCGATCGACAAGAACACGATCGTCTTCGGCATCGGCCCCGCCGGCACCGGCAAGACCTACCTCGCCATGGCCAAGGCCGTCCAGGCCCTCCAGGCCAAGCAGGTCAGCCGGATCATCCTCACCCGCCCCGCGGTCGAGGCGGGCGAGCGCCTGGGCTTCCTCCCGGGCACCCTCTACGAAAAGATCGACCCGTACCTGCGCCCCCTGTACGACGCGCTGCACGACATGCTCGACCCGGAGTCGATCCCGAAGCTGATGGCGGCGGGGACGATCGAGGTGGCACCGCTGGCATACATGCGTGGCCGCACGCTCAATGACGCCTTCATCATCCTGGACGAGGCCCAGAACACGAGCCCCGAGCAGATGAAGATGTTCCTCACCCGGCTCGGTTTCGAGTCGAAGATCGTGATCACCGGTGACGTGACGCAGGTCGACCTGCCGAGCGGGACGAAGTCGGGGCTGCGGCAGGTGCAGGACATCCTGGAGGGGCTCGACGACGTGCACTTCTCCCGCCTGTCGTCGGCGGACGTCGTCCGGCACAAGCTGGTCGGCCGTATCGTCGACGCGTACGAGAAGTACGACAGCGAGAACGGTACGGAGAACGGCACCCACAAGGGTGCCCGTGACAAGCGGAAGTAGATCAGCACGACCATGTCGATCGACGTCAACAACGAGTCCGGAACCGAGGTCGACGAGCAGGCGATCCTCGACATCGCCCGCTACGCCCTCGCGCGGATGCGCATCCACCCGCTCTCCGAGCTCTCGGTGATCGTCGTGGACGAGGACGCCATGGAGCAGCTCCACATCCAGTGGATGGACCTGCCCGGGCCGACCGATGTCATGTCCTTCCCGATGGACGAGCTGCGTCCGCCGAGCAAGGACGACGAGGAGACTCCGCAGGGGCTGCTCGGTGACATCGTGCTGTGCCCGGAGGTCGCCAAGAAGCAGGGCGCCGAGGCCGAGACGCAGCACACCATGGACGAGGAGCTCCAACTCCTCACCGTCCACGGTGTGTTGCACCTCCTCGGCTACGACCACGAGGAGCCGGACGAGAAGGCCGAGATGTTCGGTCTCCAGGCCGCCATCGTGGACGGCTGGCGCGCGGAGAAGGGCCACACCGGCCCGTCCCCGGCTCCGACGGTCTCCTAGGGCAGCGGGTCACCCCAACTCATGAGTCCTCAGATCGTCGTCGGGGCCATCGCCCTTGTCGTTGTCGCCTGGCTCGCCGCCTGCGCGGAGGCGGGCCTCGCGCGCGTCTCCAGCTTCCGCGCCGAGGAGGCCGTACGGTCCGGCCGGCGCGGGAGTGCCAAGCTCGCGCAGGTCGCCGCCGACCCGACCCGCTACCTCAATGTCGCCCTGCTGGTGCGGGTGGCCTGCGAGATGGCCGCCGCCGCGCTGGTCACCTACGAGTGCCTGCACGTGATCCACGGCACCGCGCCCGCGCTGCTCGCCGCGATCGGCGTCATGGTCCTCGTGTCGTACGTCGCGGTCGGGGTCTCCCCGCGCACGATCGGCCGCCAGCACCCGCTGAACACGGCCACGGCGGCGGCGTACGTGCTGCTGCCGCTCGCGCGGATCATGGGCCCGATCCCGTACCTCCTGATCCTCATCGGCAACGCGCTCACCCCCGGAAAGGGCTTCCGGCGCGGCCCGTTCGCGTCCGAGGCCGAGCTGCGCGCGCTGGTGGACCTCGCCGAGAAGGAGTCCCTGATCGAGGACGAGGAGCGCCGCATGGTGCACTCGGTCTTCGAGCTCGGCGACACCCTGGTGCGTGAAGTCATGGTCCCCCGCACGGACTTGGTGGTCATCGAGCGCTACAAGACGATCCGCCAGGCCCTCACCCTCGCGCTCCGCTCCGGCTTCTCGCGGATCCCGGTCACGGGGGAGAGCGAGGACGACATCGTCGGGATCGTGTACCTGAAGGACCTGGTCCGCAAGACGCACATCAGCCGCGACGCCGAGTCGGAGCTGGTCTCGACGGCCATGCGGCCCGCCACCTTCGTGCCGGACACCAAGAACGCCGGTGACCTCCTGCGCGAGATGCAGCAGGAGCGCAACCACGTCGCCGTCGTCATCGACGAGTACGGCGGCACGGCCGGCATCGTCACCATCGAGGACATCCTGGAGGAGATCGTCGGCGAGATCACCGACGAGTACGACCGCGAACTCCCCCCGGTGGAGGAGCTGGGCGACGACCGCTACCGGGTCACCGCCCGCCTCGACATCGGCGACCTCGGCGAGCTGTACGGCTTCGAGGCCTACGACGACGAGGACGTGGAGACGGTCGGGGGCCTGCTCGCGAAGGCCCTGGGCCGGGTCCCGATCGCCGGTGCCTCCTCGGTCGTAGAGCTGCCGGACGGCCGCGAACTGCGCCTGACGGCGGAGGCCTCGGCCGGGCGCCGGAACAAGATCGTGACGGTACTGGTCGAGCCGGTGGATCCGGACGGCCCGGCCGAGGAGGAGACGAAGCCGGAGTGAGCCCCGAGGAACTGCGCGCGTTCTGCCTGTCGTTCAACGCGACGGTGGAGGACTTCCCGTTCAACCCGGACACGTCCGTCTTCAAGGTCCTCGGCAAGCTCTTCGCCCTGACCCGCCTGGACGGCCGTCCCCTCACGGTCAACCTCAAGTGCGACCCGGAGGACGCGATCCGGCTCCGGGAGGAGCACGAGGGGCTGATCATCCCCGGGTACCACATGAACAAGCGGCACTGGAACACGGTGACGGTGGACGGGGGACTCCCCGACCGGCTCCTCAAGGAACTGATCGAGGACTCGTACGACCTGGTCGTGGCCGGTCTGCCGAGGGTGGAGCGGCTGCGGCTCGACCGGACGTGACGCTGTGCGGCGATGCACGGGGCCGTACACCTCGCCATCGCTGCGAAGTCGCGGCAGAATGGATAGTTCAGCGGCTTCGTGACAGGCCCCACTCCGCGTAGGCCGGCAAGCGCACTCGGAGTGGAACCTGCGTTTCATCGGCGTCCGCGTCACCTGGTCCCGGGTCCCTTTGACCGGGGCCATTTGACGTCACATGTGGCGGAGCAGTTCCTCGATGATCTTGTAGATCACGACGGCGAGACTGATCCAGGGGGTAGCTGTCGCCACCCTCTCGTGCCACGTGCTGCGGCGCCCCTCCGGCTCTGTGGCCATGGGGCTCTTCCTCCTTCCCGGTGGTTCCACACGCGTTGTGGATACCGCGGCGATCCACATGGCGTGCGTCCGGGAGGTGGGCGATCGGGGCCAGGCCGGGCCGGTGTCAACTTGCGATGCGTGTGGCTGAACCTCCTTGCGAGGGACGAGGTGTGACGGTTCTTCAGACCGACATTGCGCCTCGAAGCCAGCGTATCCCCCGCGCGGGTGGGTGAACAGTACTAATTGCTTGACTGCATCACGGTGGGTCCGATTGGACACCTGCGAAGAGCTATATAGCATCTCGGAAGTTCCCGCGCTGCCGAATGGTCGCTCACCTGGGATGATCCATGAGTGCGCCGGGCGAATCTTCCGTTGGAGAGGTGTCGATGCGTAACCATCTAATCTGCTATGTTGCAACTTGTATGGTCCGGATGGGGGTGGGGTGGTCATGAGCGCGCCGAGCGCGGCACTCCAGCGGTTGCGGCTGCGTACGGAACTCCGCAAAGCGCGGACCAGTGCCGGGCTGACGCAGCGCCAGGTCGCGGAGAAGATGGAGTGGAGTCCCTCCAAGCTGATCCGGATCGAGGCGGGCGAGGTCGGCATCTCGGTCAACGACCTGCGCCCCCTGCTCGCCGCCTACGGCGTCACCGACCGGCGCCGTATCGACACGCTGCTCGATCTCGCCCGGGGCAGCCGGAAGATGCCGTTCTCCGAGTTCCGGGACATCTTCGGCAAGGAGTTCCAGCAGTACCTGGCCTTCGAGTCGTCCGCGTCGATCGTCCGGATGTTCAACTCCCTGCAGATTCCCGGCATTCTGCAGACGGAGGAGTACGGGCGGACCATCATGCGTGCCTACGACCGGACGGTCTCGGAGAGCACGCTCGACCGGTATGTCGAGGCGCGGCTCATGCGTCAGGAACTGCTCGTGGCCGACGAGGGCGCGCAGTGGTTCTTCATCCTCGACGAGTCGGTGATCCGCCGGCAGGTCGGCGGGCGCGGTGTCATGCGCAACCAACTGGACCGGCTGGCCGAGCTCGCGGCCCGGCCCCGGATCACCGTGATGATCCTTCCGTTCAGCGTCGGGGCGCACGCCGGTATGCAAGGACCCTTCACCCACTTCGAGTTCGAGACCGACGAGATGCCGGACTCGATGTATGTGGAGAATCCCCGCGGCGACTCCTCCACCAGCAGTGATCCCGAGGAGACGGGACGCATGCTGGAGCGGTTCTGGGAGTTGGAGGACCTGGCCATCAAGGACGACGTGCCCGAACTGCTGCACCGGCTGACGCAGCGGGTGGAGACGGGGAGCGACGACCTGAAGGCGCTGCTGGGGCCCGTCGACGAGCCCTCGAACGAATAACTCCGTTTGGCCGCACGGACGTTGGCGAGAAACGTCGCATTCATATTCGACCGGGGCACGGCTACTCTGGAAGAGGTGCTGCGTGTCCACACCCAGGTTGGAGGGGCGACGTGGGTGGCTCATGGTCGTGGCGCAAGAGCCGTGCGAGTGGGGGCGGAGGCGCTGAATGCGTGGAGGTCGCCTGGACCGGTGAGACGGTCCTGGTCCGCGACTCCCGCGATCCCCAGGGTGCGGTGGTGACCTTCGCTCCGCACGCCTGGGTGGAGTTCGTCCACTCCGTGACCCGTCCGGCCTCACCTCCGTCCGAGCCGAAGGCCCGCCCCTGAGTCAGGGGCGGGCCTTCGGCGTGCGGAGCCGTCACGGCCGCGTCGCGGTACGCCCGTGCCTGCCGAGCCCTACGGCCACCAGCACCGCCGCCCCCAGCGCGATCGCCGCGTCGATGCCGACGACCGTGTGGACCCCCGACATGAGGTCGTCCGAGGTGGTGGCGAGGACGCCCAGGAGGGGGATGCCGATGGTGATGCCCACCTGCTGGGTGGAGGTGACCAGGCCGGTGGCGAGGCCCTGTTCCTCGTCGGGGACGCCCGAGGTGACCGTGAGGCCGTAGGAGATGATCGCGCCCAGGTGGCACATGCTGGCCAGGGAGACGGCGGCCGTGGCCGGCCAGACCGACCAGGTGTGGGTGTTCAGGGCCAGGAGGGCCGCGGTCAGGGCCGCCTGGCCGGTGAGGGAGGCGATCAGGGTGCGGCGGGCGCCGACGCGGCCGATGACCTTCGGGGCGTAGACGCCGGCCACCGCCGAGAGGATGCCCTGGACGCCGAAGACCAGGCCCGTCTCGAAGGACGACAGGTGCAGGATCTCCTGGAGGTACAGGGTCAGGACGAAGACCACCGTCGACATCATCGAGAAGGTGACCAGGCCGCCCAGGTTGCCCCACGCCACCGTGCGGCGGCGCAGCATCGGGAGGGAGACCAGGGGCTGGGGCGTGCGGGACTCGATGTACGTGAAGGCCGTGAGGAGCAGGACGCCCGCGATCAGGGTCGTGATCACGTCGGGGCGTGCGAATCCGTGGTCCGCCGCTGTCGAGAGGGCGTAGATCAGGGACAGGAGTCCTGCGGTGACCGTGATCGCGCCGGGGACGTCCAGGCGCGGGCGGTCCGGGGTGCGGGACTCGGGGAGCAGGGCGGGGGCCAGCGGGAGGACCAGGACCGCGAACAGGGTCAGCAGGGCCATCGTCGAGCGCCAGCCGAACGCGTCGGTCAGGACACCTCCCGCCACCATGCCGACCGTGAAGCCGAGCGAGAGCAGGGTGCCGGAGATGCCGAGCGCGCGGTCGCGGGCCGGGCCCTCGGGGAACGTGGTGGTGAGCAGGCTCATGCCGGTGGGGACGATCGCCGCCGCGCCCAGGCCTTGCAGCGCCCGGCCCGTCAGGAACGATGCCGGGTCCCAGGCGAAGGTCGCGAGGAGTGAGGCCGCGCCGAACAGGGTCAGGCCGGTGAGGAACAGCCGGCGGCGGCCGTAGAGGTCGCCGATGCGGCCGAACAGGAGCAGGAAGCCGCCGGACGGGAGCGCGAACGCGGTGACCGCCCACTGGAGTCCGGACCGGCTCATGCCGAGGTCGGCGCCGAGGGTGGGCAGGGCCACGTTGAGGACGGAGAAGTCCAGGGCGACCATGAACTGGGCCGCGCAGAGGACGAAGAGGGTGAGCTTGTCGCGGGTCGAGAGGCGGGGTTCGCCGAGGGGTTCGTGGACGGGAGCGGTGGTGTCGGTCGCCATGTGTCGAGCTTCGGGCCGTCGGAATAGCCGTGGGGAGCCGCAAGTTGTGCTGGTGGTGGCACCACCAGGCAGCACGAGGGGGATGTGTACGTGGCTGAGGATGCCCTGAAGAGTCGTCGGCTGAGCGAACTGCGCGAGTTCCTGATGAGCCGCCGGGCCCGGGTCTCCCCGGCCGAGGCGGGGCTTCCCGACGGCGGGGCGCGGCGCCGTACGCCCGGGCTGCGGCGCGAAGAGGTCGCCGTGCTCGCGGGGGTGGGCGCGTCCTGGTACCAGTGGCTGGAGCAGGGGCGGGACATCTCCGTGTCGCCGCAGGTCCTCGACTCCGTCGCCCGGGTGCTGCGGCTCAGCAACGCCGAGCGCCGGCATCTGTACGCGCTGGCCGGGCTGAACCCGCCCGCGCCGGAGCCCGCCGCCGATCACGGCTGTGAGGGCATACGGCGGCTGATCGACGCGTGGATGCCGTTCCCGGCGCACATCATGGACCGGTACTACAACTGCGTGATGTACAACGAGGCGGCGGGCTGGGTGCTGGGCCTGCGGCCCGAGAACACCCAGAACTGTCTCGTCGACTTCTTCACCGACCCGCTCTACCGGGCGCGTTCGCAGAGCTGGGAGCGGAACGCGCGGACCGTCGTCGCGCAGTTCCGGGCGATGTGCGCGGACCGGCCCGATGACGAGGGGCTGCAGGCGGTGCTGGCCGAAGTGACCGCCGTGAGCCAGGAGTTCACGGAGTTGTGGGAGCGGCGGGACATCCTGGACGCGGGGGTGGTCCGCAAGGAGCTGGACCATCCGCTGGTCGGCCTGCTGTGCGTCGAGTCGACGGCGTTGCGGGTGCCGGCGCGGCCCGATCTCACGATCGTGCTGCACACGCCGCTGGACGAGGCGAACACCGTGGGGAAGCTGGAGTGGCTGGCCTCTCCGGAGGGGCGGCGCGGGGCGATGTACCCCGTGGCGGGATGAGGGCCCTTGTCGGTCCTCGTCCTGGTCCTTCGTATGCTCTGGTCATGACCGACAGCAGCGCGCTCGACCCCGAGGACCGCAAGATCGTCACCCTGGCCCGTTCGGCCCGGGCCCGCAACGGTGTGCCGGAGGGCGCGGCCGTGCGGGACGAGACGGGGCGGACGTATGTCGCCGGGACGGTCGACCTTTCCTCGCTGAAGCTGAGCGCGTTGCGGACGGCGGTGGCCATGGCGGTGGCTTCGGGGGCGAAGTCGCTGGAGGCGGCGGCGGTCGTCACGGAGGCGGAGTCCGTGGCCGCGGAGGATCTGGCGGCCGTACGGGATCTGGGTGGGGCGGGGACGCCGGTGCACGTGGCTGCGCCGGACGGGGTTGTCCGGCTGACGGTCGTTGCTGGCTGAGGTGGTGCTGGGGGCTGCGCCCCCAGACCCCCATCGGTCCTGAAGGGGCCTCGTCCTCAAACGCCGGACGGGCTGGATTGTGCCGACCGGTGCTTCAACAGTCCCCGTGTCCGGAAGTAACCCGTCCGGATTTCGCCCTTGCTCTCCCCCCGTCTCCCGCGCATCAATGGAACCGTAAGTTCCGACGGACCGTCAGATTCTCGCTCGCGTGGCGCACCGCACCGCGTTCGTGAGGGGTTTCCGAGGTGGTTGTCCGTCCGTCCCCACATGGCATTCCCAGACACGGGAAGGGAACCAGACCCATGAAAGGCAAGCTGAGAAGCAAGCGGATCGGTACCGGTGCGGCACTGGTGACGGGGGTCCTCGCGGCCGCCTCGCTGGCGTTCGCGCCCAGCGCGCTCGCCGTCACTCCCCAGACGGCGACGATCACCGCGGACTGCGGCATCTTCGGCGGAGGCGCGGCAACGCTCACCGCCACGCAGGACGGCACCGCGGCCACGGTCACCATCACCTCCTCCATCACGGCGCCGCTCGCCCTGTCGCAGGACTCCATCTCCTCCACCTTCACGTTCGAGAACGCGAGCGGTGGCACCACCGTCTTCAGCGGCACGAAGAACCCGGCCATGGCGACCGGCGACGCCGTCACCGTCGGTCCGCTCGACGGGACCGTGGCCTCCGGCGACAGCCTGGAGGCGTACGGCGGCTCGCTGCAGATGACGATCTTCGGGATCGCCGTCACGTGCACGGCCACCGGGCCGCAGTCACCGGGTCCGTTCGTGTTCGACTGAGAAGTCGGCCGAGGAATCGGCTGAGGAGTCGGCGAGGAGCCGACCGCCGAGTCGCCTGAGAATTCCCCCCACGGGCTCAACCGGGCCGTCGGTTCCCGCTGTTGGCGGGAGCTGACGGCCCATCAGTTTGTTTGGGTGTGTCCATTGACTTCTCACGCGATCCCCACATCAATGCCCCCTGTGGGCGCGGACGAGCCGCTGTGCCCACCGTCCTCAGGAGGGGGCACAGCCATGGCTACGACATTCCGAAGACGCCGTTGGGCGTCGTTGCTCGGGGTGACCGCGCTCGCGGTCGCCACGGGCGGTGCGCTGGCCTGTCCGGCCGGTGCGTCCACGAACGTGGACTTCGCCACGCACTGCATCCCGCCGGCGGTCGCGGGCATCCCGCCGATCGACGGCACCACGACCGCCGCGATCACGGTGGACAACACCGCGCCGAAGGTCGGCGACACCGTCACCGTGACCTACACGGTGGTCAAGCCGGCCGCCAGCAACCCCACCGCGATCGCGCTGCCGGCCGACATCATGACGCCCACCGGGAAGGTCACCCTCGGCGGTGCCCAGACCGGCAGCGTCACGGTGGCCGGGCCCAAGAAGAACGACCCGGTGCCCGGCAACGGCGCTTTCCCGTCGTTCTCCATGACCGGCACCTTCACGGTCACCACCCCGGGCGCGATCACCCTCTCGCCCGGCGACTACAACATCCACACCAGCTACATCCTGGAGCTGGACACCCCCTGCACGGTGACGAACCCGCCGGCGCCGGTCTCCGAGACCGTCACCGCGACCGCCACCGTGCCGGTCAACACCCGTGCGATCAGCCTGGGTTCGGCGTCCGGGAACGCCGGTGACAGCGTCACCGTGACCGGCAGCAACTTCACCCCGGGTGCCACCGTGACCCTGGCCGGGCGGTCCGGAACCGCCCAGACCGCGGACACGGCGACCGTCACGGCCAGCAGCAGCGGCACGATCAGTGGTTCGCTCGTCGTCAACGACAAGACGACCACCGGTGTCGTGGCCTACGAGGGCAGCGCGTGGAGTGCTGACCTCGGTGCCGGTCCCGCCGCCTACGTCGTCAACGACACCACGCCCGTTCCGCCGGGGAGTCAGAAGCTGACGACCACCGTCAAGGCGGGCACGTTGTCCATGGCGCAGGCCGGGGACGCCGTCGGTCTCTCCGCCGTCGACTTCGGCAAGGGCGGTGCCTCCACGGGCGCCCTCAACACGGTGACGGTCCAGGACTTCCGCGGCGGACCCGCGGGCTGGTCCCTGACCGGCAAGGTCACCGACTTCACCGGTCCCGGCGCCAAGATCGATGCCGGGGCGCTGAGTTGGACACCCGCCTGCGCCACCAAGGCGGGCAGCCCGAGCACCTGCGCGGCCGGTTCGGCGGGCACGGTGGGCAGTTCGGGAGCGACGCTCGCGTCCACGCCCGACGGCACCGTCACCGGCGGCCAGTTCACCGTCGACGCCGGACTCTCCCTGAACGTACCGGCGTTCACGCCTCCGGGCTCGTACTCCGGCGTGCTCACGCTGACGCTCACCTGACCGTCCGCCTCACCTCCGGTGGCCGGGCGCCCGCACCCGCCCGACCGCCACACACCACGTCCGTGGGGGTCCGCACCCATGCGCAAGCTGTACGTCCTCCTCCTGAGCCTCTGCCTCGGCCTCTGCTTCGGGATGCTCGCCGCACCCTCCACCTACGCGGCGGACAACGGCAGTTGGTCCGTCTACCCGGCCGCCTCGCAGGTCGCCGCGCGGCCCTACTTCTACCTCTCCGCCGACCCCGGCCAGACCATCCAGGACAAGGTGGTCGTCGCCAACAAGACGGCGAAGCCGCTGACTTTCCGGCTGTACGCGGCCGACGCCTACAACACCGCGCGTGACGGCGGGTTCGCCGTGCGGACCGTGACGGAGACGATGCGCGGGGTGGGGGCCTGGGCCAAGCCCGCCAAGTCGCGGGTAACTGTGCCCGCCCACAAGACAGTTACCGTTCCGTTCACCCTCCACGTGCCCGAAGGCGCCGAACCGGGCGACCACCCGGGCGCGTTGGTCGCCCTCGACGAACGCGTCGACAAGGGGGACGGCTCCCTCGCGCTCGGCGTGCAGCGGGCCGTCGGCGCCCGCGTCTACCTCCGGGTGAGCGGACCGACGCTGCCCGCACTCGCCGTCGAGCACGTCCACGTGTCCCATCACCAGCCACTGGTACCGGGGTTGGGGGACAGCGACGCGACGATCTCCTACACGCTGCACAACACCGGGAACGTCACCCTCGATCCGAAGGTGACGCTCAAGGCGCAGGGGTTGTTCGGCCGTACGTTGCTGACACGCGGACTGACCAGAATTCCGGCCGAGTTGCTGCCGGGGCAGAGCGTGAAGCTGAGTGAGCCGTGGAAGGGGTCGCCCCAACTCGACTGGGGCGACATCACGTTGACCGCGAGCGCGCCGGGCACGAAGCAGTCGGCGAGCGCGTCGTTCTTCGCGCTGCCGTGGCTCGCGGCGGCGCTGCTGCTCGCGGTCGGGTTCGTCGGGGGAGTGCTGGCGGTCAGAGCGCGTCGGGGCCGCGTTCGCCCGTCCGAACCCGTACGACCGTCTCGACCGGGATCGACCACACCTTCCCGTCCCCGATCTTCCCCGTCTGCGCGGCCTTGACGACCGCGTCGATCACGGCGTCCGAGTCCGCGTCGTCGACGACGACCTCGATCCGTACCTTCGGGACGAGGTCGACGCGGTACTCGGCGCCGCGGTACACCTCGGTGTGACCGCGCTGCCGGCCGTAGCCGCTGGCCTCGGTGACGGTCAGGCCGTGCACGCCGAGCTCCTGGAGCGCCGTCTTGACCTCGTCGAGGCGGTACGGCTTGACGATCGCGGTGATGAGCTTCATGCCTGGGTGCTGACCTTCTGAGCGGAGGAGGCGGAGGTGAGGGATGTGCCGACCGGGGCTCCGTGGCCCAGGACGCCGTGATCGTATGCGGTCTCGGCGTGCACCGTAAGGTCGAGACCCGTCTGCTCCTGCTCCTCACTCGCGCGCAGGCCCATCAGCCGGTCGAGCAGCTTGCCGATCCCGTACGTCACGAGGAACGCGTACGCCCCTACTGCGACCACGGCCACCAGCTGTTTGCCGAGCTGGGCGAGCCCCCCGCCGTAGAGGAGGCCGTCGGTGTCGCCGGTCAGCTCGGTGGTCGCGAAGACGCCGATCAGGAGGGTGCCGATGACGCCGCCGACCAGGTGGACACCGACGACGTCGAGGGAGTCGTCGTAGTTCAGCCTGAACTTCCAGCCGACCGCGTACGAGCAGACGGCACCGGCGGCCAGGCCGACGACCAGCGCGCCGAGGAGGGAGACCGAGCCGCAGGACGGGGTGATCGCGACCAGGCCGGCGACCGCGCCCGAGGCCGCGCCCAGGGTGGTGGGGTGGCCGTCGCGCTTCTGCTCCACGAAGAGCCAGCCGAGGAGGCCGGTGCAGCCGGCGGTGAGGGTGTTGAGGAAGGCCGCGGCGGCGAGGCCGTTGGCGCCGAGCGCGGAACCGGCGTTGAAGCCGAACCAGCCGAACCAGAGGAGGCCCGCGCCCAGCATCACCATGGGGAGGTTGTGCGGGCGCATGGCGTCTTTCTTGAAGCCGAGGCGCGGGCCGACCACCAGGCACAGGGCCAGGCCCGAGGCGCCGGACGTGATCTCCACGGGGAGGCCGCCGGCGAAGTCGAGGGCGCCGAGGTGCGCCGCGATCCAGCCGCCCGGGCCCCAGACCCAGTGCGCGACGGGAACGTATACGAGGAGCGCCCAGACGGGTACGAAGACCAGCCACGCCCCGAACCGGACCCGGTCCGCGACCGCGCCGCTGATCAGCGCGGCCGTGATGATCGCGAAGGTGAGCTGGAAGGTGGCGAAGAGGAGGGTGGGGACGGTGCCGTGGACGCTGTCGGGGCCCAGGTTGGCCATGCCGGCGTTCTTCAGGCCGCCGATGAGTCCGCCGCCGATGTCGTCGCCGAACGCGAGCGAATAACCTGCGGCCAGCCACACCACCGTGACCAGGGCGATCGACACGAAACTCATCATCAGCATGTTGAGGACGCTCTTCGTGCGGACCATGCCGCCGTAGAAGAGGGCCAGGCCAGGGGTCATCAGCAGGACGAGGGCGGTGGCGGCGAGCAGCCAGGCGGTGTCGCCGGTGTCTACGTGTGCTGCGGCTTCGGCGGCTTCGCTGACGGAGAGGGGCACGGTCGTCTCCAACGGTGTGGGGGCTCGTCAGAGGGTCACCGGCTCGGGTTTCCGGTTGTGCACAGGGGTGTTTCCATGACGTTTCATTGCGGCGGGGTTTCCGAAAGCTCACCGTGGTGGGCACGGGTGGACTGTTGTGCGGCGGGAGCTTGTGGATCAGGGACAATGGGCGCCATGAGCGTTCGTACCCCGTCATCCAAGCCGTCCGCGTCGTCGGAGGCTCCCCACCGCGCCGGCTTCGCCTGCTTCGTGGGCCGCCCCAACGCGGGCAAGTCCACCCTTACGAATGCTCTGGTCGGCCAGAAGGTGGCGATCACCGCCAACCAGCCGCAGACCACGCGGCACACGGTGCGCGGCATCGTCCACCGGCCGGACGCGCAGCTGATCCTGGTGGACACGCCTGGGCTGCACAAGCCGCGCACGCTGCTCGGGCAGCGGCTGAACGACATCGTCCGTACGACGTGGGCCGAGGTCGACGTCATCGGTTTCTGCCTCCCGGCGAACGAGAAGCTCGGCCCGGGTGACCGTTTCATCGCCAAGGAACTCGCGTCCATCAAGAAGACGCCGAAGATCGCGATCGTCACGAAGACCGACCTGGTCGACTCCAAGACGCTTGCCGAGCAGCTGATCGCCATCGACCAGCTGGGCAAGGAGCTGGGGTTCGAGTGGGCGGAGATCGTGCCGGTGTCGGCGGTCGCGGACCAGCAGGTGGATCTGCTGGCCGATCTGCTGATTCCGCTGCTGCCGGAGGGGCCGGCCCTCTACCCCGAGGGTGACCTCACCGATGAGCCCGAGCAGGTCATGATCGCGGAGTTGATCCGGGAGGCCGCGCTGGAGGGGGTTCGGGACGAACTGCCGCACTCCATCGCCGTCGTGGTCGAGGAGATGCTGCCTCGCGAGGACCGGCCCGCCGACAAGCCGCTCCTCGACATCCACGCCTTCGTCTACATCGAGCGGCCCAGCCAGAAGGGCATCATCATCGGGCCGAAGGGCGCGCGGCTGAAGCAGGTCGGTATCAAGTCGCGTAAGCAGATCGAGGCGTTGCTCGGTACGCCGGTCTTTCTCGACCTGCATGTGAAGGTCGCGAAGGATTGGCAGCGGGATCCTCGGCAGTTGCGGAAGTTGGGGTTCTAGGGGGGTAGTTGGGGGTTCTGCGACCTTTTCTCGCCCCCGCCGCCCCTACCCGTCCCATCCTTCTGGGGCTCCGCCCCAGGCCCCGCTCCTCAAACGCCGGAGGGGCTGAATTGTCGCCGGCCGGAGCTTGATCTTTCAGCTCGTCCGGCGTTTGAGGACGAGGCCCCTTCAGGGCCGATGGTGGACTGGGGTCATGTCCTGGAGGCCGATCACCCTCAGTAGTTGCAGGCGTTCGTACGACTCCGTGCCGGGGCGGGCCGTGTGGATGATCAGGAGGTGGTGGGCGTCCTGGTTCAGGAGGATTTCGCAGTCCAGCTCCATGAGGCCTACCAGGGGGTGGCGGAACCGCTTCGTGGACTGGCGCCGTACCGCCACCTCGTGTTCCTCCCACAGCCTCGCGAACTCCTCGCTGGACGACCGGAGTTCGGCCACCAGCGCGGCCGGCTCGGGGTCGTCGGGGCGGGCCGCGGCCACCGCGCGCAGGTTCGCCACGTGGGAGCGCGCGTGGTCCGGGACGTCCTCCGGGGGGAACATCTCCCGTGCCGTCGGGTTCAGGAAGAAACGGCGGAGCAGGTTGCGGTCCTGGGGCGGGCGGGCGAACACGTCGCCCGTCAGCGCCCGCGACATCGCGTTCTGGGCGATCATCTCGCCGCAGTCGCTCGACACGTGCGCCGGGGTGTCGTGCAGCCGGTCCAGGACCAGCAGGAGGCCCGGCTGAAGGTGCCCGGAGGCGCCCCGGCGCGGCGGCTCCTCGCCCGTCAGGTGGAACAGGTGGTCGCGCTCGTCCTCCGTGAGCCGTAGCGCCCGCGCCAGCGCCGTCAGCATCTGGCGGGACGGGTGCGGCCCGCGGGCCTGTTCCAGGCGCGTGTAGTAGTCCACGGACATACCGGTCAGCTGGGCCACCTCCTCGCGGCGCAGCCCGGGCGTACGGCGGCGGGGGCCGGACGTGAGGCCCACGTCGGCGGGGTCCAGGCGGGCCCGGCCGCGGCGCAGGAAGTCGGCGAGTTCGGCTCGGTTCACGCTTCCAGGGTGCGGCAGTCCGCCCGGCTTATCCAGGGAGTGCCGATCCCCTGATCGGAAGGTCTCTCCCGGTACCGGCCCGCCTGCCCAAAGCTGGTCGGAGACGAGAGGAGCACAACATGTTGACACTGGTGACAGGCTCGACAGGCCAGGTCGGACGCCGCTTCGTACCGAGGCTGCTGGCGCAGTCGAGGCCGGACGAGCGGGTGCGGGTGCTGGTACGGGACGCGGCCCGCGCCGAGCGCTTCGCCGACCTGGGCGCGGAGGTCGTACTCGGCGATCTGCGCGACGAGGACGCCCTCGGCAAGGCGGTTTCCGGCGTCGACGCGGTCGTGAACGTCGCCGCGTCCTTCCGCGGCGTACCGGACGAGGAGGCCTGGGCCGTCAACCACGAAGCGGCGGTAGCCCTCGGCCACGCCGCCCTGACCTCCGGCGTACGGCGCTTCGTCCAGGTCAGCACGGGGCTCGTGTACGGCACCGGGCGGGGCCGCCCCGTGACCGAGGAGGACGAGAGCCGCCCCGGCGGCCGTATGTGGGGCGCCTACCCCGACGCGAAGGCGACGGCGGAACGGGAACTCCTCGCGCTCGACGACATGGACGTACGAGTCGCCCGACTCCCCTTCGTCTACGGCGAGGGCGACCCCCACCTCGCCAACTCCCTCCAGTGGGCGGCACATTGGGCCTCGAACCAACGCCTCCACATGGGCCACCACGCGGACGTCGCCCAGGGCCTCCTCCGCATCCTCCACACCCCCGGAATCGCCGGCCGGATCTACAACATCGCCGACGACGCCCCGGTCACCGCGGTCGAACTCCACCTGCTCAACGGCGTCGAGATCCCCGCCGAACTCCACGAACACACCGACCCCGACCCGTGGTTGGGCATCATGTCCACCGAGCGCATCCGCCGCGAGCTGGGCTACCGCCCGCTGTTCCCGACGGCCTGGTCGGCACGGGACGCGGGCGTGCTCTGACCCACCTCAGTCCACCCCCCGAATCCGCCGCACCAACAACGCCCCCGCCATCCCGATCACCGCGGACACCAGATACAGCACCCGGTACCCGCCCAGATACGTGACGATCGGCGCCGCCAGCGCAGGCGCCGCCACCTGCGGCAACGCGTTCGCCACGTTGATGACTCCGAGGTCCTTGCCGCGGTCCAGGGCCTTGGGGAGGACGTCCGTCATCAGGGCGAAGTCGACCGACGTGAAGACGCCGAAGCCGATGCCCAGGACCGCCGCCGCGGTGATCGCACCCGGCCAGGTCTGCCAGCCCGCGAGGACCGCCGTCGCCACCGCCATCAGCACGCCGGACCAGATCACGAACGCCTTGCGGCGGCCGACGCGGTCCGACCAGACCCCGCCGACCACGACCGTGGCCAGGAGGGTCAGGCCGTTCACCGCCGTCAGGATCAGGACGCCCTGGTCGGGGTCGTGGTAGTGCAGGCGGTCACGCAGGTAATACAGCAGATACAGCAGCACCAGCGCGTTGCTCAGGTTGATCAGGAAGCGGGTCAGCCACGCCCAGCCCAGGTCGGGATAGCGGCGCGGGCTCAGCCAGAAGCCCCGCACGAAGCCCGGCCAGGACCACACCGGGCGTTCCGTGGGCGGGAGTTGGAGATCCTTGTAGCGGAGCACGTACGGCAGCACGCCCACCGCCGTGAACACCGCACACGCGACATAGCCCGCCCCGATGCCCCCGGCCGCCGTCGCCAGCCCCGTACCGCCCACCACGCCCAGGATCTGCGCGGCACCCAACCAGCCGCCCACAGAACCCCGTTGGAGGCGCGGGACGCGGTCGGGGACGGCCGCCGTGACCGCCGCGAAGGCCGCGTTCAGGGTGAGTTGGACCAGACACCAGCCCAGCGCCATCATCCAGACCCCGCCCGCACCCGCGAGCAGCAGCAACGACAGCGCCCCGCCCGCCGCCCCGCCCACGATCCACGGCGTACGGCGGCCCCACCGCGCCGTCGTACGGTCGGACAGCGCGCCGAAGAGCGGATTGGCGACCAGGGACACCAGCGCGCCCGCGCCCGTCACCCACGCCAGCATCGACTCCTTCGACATGCCGGTGCCCGGCGCGAAGTCCTTGGCCTGCGAGGCCAGCAGGATCTGCAGGGGGCCGTACCAGCCCACCCAGATCGCCCCGTTGGCGAGCGAGAGCGCGGACGTCCAGCCCCGGCCCACGCGTTCGACGGGTTCGGCCAGGGCGAGCGCCGAAGTGGCCGTGGCGGGAGCCGGGTTGCCGTCGTCCACTGAACTCCCCGTCGTCGTCATCTCTGCGCCCGCAGCATGCCCTGGAACCAGCCGTACGACGCCTTCGGAGTGCGCGCCAGTGTGTCGTAGTCCACGTGTACGAGGCCGAAGCGGCGCTCGTAGCCCTCCGCCCACTCGAAGTTGTCGAGGAGCGACCACACGAAGTAGCCACGTACGTCCACGCCCGCCTCCAACGCCCCGTGCAGCGCCCGGACATGGCCGTCGAGGTAGGCGATCCGGTCCTGGTCGTCGATGCCGTCGTAGGAGCAGCCGTTCTCGGTGATGACGACGGGCGGGAGGCGGTCGCCGTAGCGGTCGCGGAAGGTGGTGAGGAGTTCGGTGAGGCCCTCGGGGACCACCGGCCAGCCGAAGTCCGTCACCGGGACACCCTCGATCTCCCGTACCGAGAAGGGGAGTTCGGCGGGGAGCGTCAGGCCGCCGAACTCGATCTCCGCGCCCTGGGGTGCCCCGACCCGGCTCGGCGCGTAGTAGTTGATCCCGTACCAGTCGATCGGCTCGGCGATCACCTTCAGGTCGGACTCGACGTCGCCCGGCATCAACTCGCCCAGTCCGGAGGGGTATTCACCGAGCAGGAGGGGGTCTGCGAACAGGCGGTTGAGGAGGAGGTCGTAGAAGTTCGCCGCCTCGACGTCCTCCGGTTCCTGGGACGCCGGCCAGGTCGGGCCGTGGGAGTTGGCGATCCCGATGTCGGTCGCTCCGGCCGCGCGCAGGGCCCGTACCGCCAGCCCGTGGGCCAGGAGTTGGTGGTGGGCGACCGGGAGCGCGTCGAACAGGAGCGTCTTGCCGGGGGCGTGGGCGCCCAGTGCGTGGCCCAACAGGGTGTGTTCCGCAGGCTCGTTGAGGGTGATCCACTTCTTCACCCGGTCGCCCAGCCTCTCCGCCACCACCGACACGTACTCCGCGAAGTGGGCGGCCGTGTCCCGGTCCAACCAGTCCCGCGTCACCGGGAGATCCCAGTGGAACAGGGTCGGGACCGGGCGTACGCCCGCCGCGCACAGGTCGTCGACGAGGCGGTCGTAGAAGTCGAGGCCGCCGGGGGAGTTCACCCGCGGCCAGGAGATCGAGAAGCGGTACGCGTCCACGCCCAGGTCGGCCAGGAGGGCCACGTCCTCGCGGTGGCGGTGGTAGTGGTCGCAGGCCACCGCCGCCGTCGAGCCGTCCTTGATCCGGCCCGGCTCGGCCTCGAACCGGTCCCAGACGGACGGTTCGCGTGCGTCCGCAGCGCCCTCGATCTGATGGGCCGAAGTCGAGACGCCCCAGAGGAATCCGGCCGGGAACCGAGGTATCGGGTTGCCTGCATCAATCGCCATGCGCCGGATCATCGGTACCGGCGGTAACGGGTGTCAACGGGCGGGCGTGAACAAGCAGTTACGCCCCCTCTTTCAACACCCTTGAGATCAGGGTCCGTTGCTCTTCCGTAAGCCGGGGGTCGGCTGTGTACACGGTCTTCCCGTCCACGGTGATCTCGTAGTGGAAGCCGTCCGGGACCCCCGGTTCAGGCGTGCGCTGACCGGCGGCTACCGCCTGCTCGGCCAGCGCGTGCCACTCGTGGGCGTCGGGCCGCGTCGAGGTGTCGACCTCGCCGCGGCGCTGGATACCGCCGAAACCACCCGTGCGCCGTACCTGAATACGCATGTGCCCTGTCTAGTACGGATACGGGCCCGGCGCGACTACGACGTCGGCACCCCGACCTGCTCCCATGCCTTCGTCACGGCCTGCAACTCCTCGCCGCCGTCCCCGAACCGGGTCTTCGCGGCGGCCACCGTGAGCTTCGCGAAGTCCGCGAACAGGGCGTCCTTCTTCAGCTCGCCGCCGGTCAGGACGTCGTACCAGATCTGGCCCGCCTTCTCCCAGGCGTGCCCGCCGATCGCGTCGGCGACCAGGTAGAAGGCGTGGTTGGGGATGCCGGAGTTGATGTGCACGCCGCCGTTGTCGCTGCCGGTGTTGACGAAGTCGTCCATCGTCGCGGGCTGCGGGTCCTTGCCGAGGGCGTCGTCGTCGTAGGCCGTGCCCGGGGCCTTCATGGAGCGCAGGGCGACGCCCGAGACGCGCGGGGCGAGCAGGCCCGCGCCGATCAGCCAGTCGGCGTCGGCGGCGGTCTGGCCGAGCGTGTACTGCTTGATGAGCGAGCCGAAGACGTCCGAGATCGACTCGTTCAGGGCGCCGGACTGGCCGAAGTAGGTCAGGTTCGCGGTGTACTGCGTGACGCCGTGGGTGAGTTCGTGGCCGATGACGTCGACCGGGATGGTGAAGTCGAGGAACAGCTCGCCGTCGCCGTCGCCGAACACCATCTGCTCGCCGTTCCAGAACGCGTTGTCGTACTTCACGTCGTAGTGGACGGACGCGTTGAGCGGCAGGCCCTGGCCGTCGATGGAGTGCCGGTTGAAGGCGTTGAGGTACAGCTCGAAGGTGGCGCCGAGCCCGGCGAAGGCGCGGTTGACGGTGGCGTCCTTGCCGGGGTCGGAGCCCTCGGCGCGCACCTTCTTCCCCGGCAGGTCCTGCTTGTGCTTAGCGTCGTAGATCGTGCGCTGCGGCTTGTCGGACGCGACCGGCGCGGCGATCGACGGGGCGCCGATGACCGTGGTCAGCCGGCGGTGGGTGCGCTCATAGGCGTCGCGCTCCAGGGTCTCGCGGGCGGGACCGGCGAGCGCGGGGTCCTCGTGCTGGGCGAGCTTGTCGAGGACATGCGGTGGGACGATCGTGCAGAAGACGGGCTCGAAGCCCCCGTGAGTCGTCATGGTCGGCACCTTGGCACTGAGTGATGCGGATGTCACTACCGGCAACCATGATTGGTGGAAAACGCGGACATTCATCACAGTCTCGTAGCGGAGAGTGGTATACGACGGCGAATATCCCGCATAGTGATACGGCCCCCCGCACGGCGTACGTCTCGGCTAGTCTGCTGAACATCATGCGTATCGGGCTGCTTCTCCTTAGCTGCCGCGGCGAGGGCCTGTAGTCGTAGGCCGACCCCCTCCCCGCGGAGTCTGGCGTTGCGCCGTCGGCCGTCCTTCAGGACACCACGAGGAGCCCCCGCATCATGGCAAGCAGCCGCGTCAATCGCCAGCAGCCCAGTTCCATGCCGATCCACAAGTACGGCCAGTACGAGCAGGTCGACATCCCCGACCGCACCTGGCCCCAGCAGCGGATCACCACAGCCCCCCGCTGGCTCTCCACGGACCTGCGCGACGGCAACCAGGCCCTGATCGACCCCATGTCACCGGCGCGCAAGCGCGCGATGTTCGACCTGCTGGTCAAGATGGGCTACAAGGAGATCGAGGTCGGCTTCCCGGCCTCCGGCCAGACCGACTTCGACTTCGTGCGCTCGATCATCGAGGAAGAGGGCGCGATCCCGGACGACGTCACGATCTCCGTGCTGACGCAGGCCCGCGAGGACCTGATCGAGCGCACCGTGGAGTCCCTGAAGGGCGCCAGGCGCGCGACCCTGCACCTCTACAACGCGACCGCGCCCGTCTTCCGCCGCGTGGTCTTCCGCGGTTCCAAGGACGACATCAAGCAGATCGCCGTCGACGGCACCCGCCTGGTGATGAAGTACGCCGACGTACTGCTGGGCCCCGAGACCGAGTTCGGCTACCAGTACAGCCCCGAGATCTTCACGGACACCGAGCTGGACTTCGCGCTGGAGGTCTGCGAGGCGGTCATGGACGTCTGGCAGCCCGGCCCGGACCGCGAGATCATCCTCAACCTGCCTGCCACCGTTGAGCGTTCGACCCCCTCGACCCACGCGGACCGCTTCGAGTGGATGGGCCGCCACCTGTCCCGCCGCGAGCACGTGGTGCTGTCGATCCACCCGCACAACGACCGCGGTACGGCCGTCGCCGCCGCCGAGCTGGCGCTGATGGCCGGTGCCGACCGCGTCGAGGGCTGCCTGTTCGGACAGGGCGAGCGCACCGGCAACGTCGACCTGGTCACCCTGGGCATGAACCTCTTCTCCCAGGGCGTCGACCCGCAGATCGACTTCTCGAACATCGACGAGATCCGTCGTACGTGGGAGTACTGCAACCAGATGGAGGTCCACCCGCGCCACCCGTACGTGGGCGACCTGGTCTACACGTCCTTCTCCGGCTCCCACCAGGACGCCATCAAGAAGGGCTTCGACGCGATGGAGGCCGACGCGGCCGCCAAGGGTGTCACGGTCGACGACATCGAGTGGGCGGTCCCGTACCTGCCGATCGACCCGAAGGACGTCGGCCGTTCCTACGAGGCCGTCATCCGGGTCAACTCGCAGTCGGGCAAGGGCGGTATCGCGTACGTCCTGAAGAACGACCACAAGCTGGACCTGCCGCGCCGGATGCAGATCGAGTTCTCCAAGCTCATTCAGGCCAAGACGGACGCCGAGGGCGGCGAGGTCACCCCGAAGCAGATCTGGGCGACCTTCGAGGACGAGTACCTGCCGAACCCGGACAACGCCTGGGGCCGTATCCAGGTGAAGAACGGCCAGTCGACCACCGACACCGACGGCGTGGACACGCTCAAGGTGGAGGCCACCGTCGACGGCGTCGACACCGTCCTGACCGGTTCCGGCAACGGCCCGATCTCCGCGTTCTTCGACGCCCTGGGCTCCGTCGGCATCGACGTACGGCTCCTGGACTACCAGGAGCACACGATGAGCGAGGGAGCCTCCGCGCAGGCCGCCTCGTACATCGAATGCGCGATCGACGACAAGATCCTGTGGGGAATCGGCATTGACGCGAATACGACACGTGCGTCCCTGAAGGCGGTCGTCTCGGCCGTCAACCGCGCTACCCGCTGAACCATCCTGACCGGCGGTTTACCCGTCGCTCAAGGGCCCCGTACGCCGGTCTCCGGCGGCCGGGGCCCCGTCGTTTCCCGGCCAATCCGTGTGCAGGTCACGGAGAGGTCTCGTCCGGGGTACTGACTCCGGCTCGACAATGTGGCTAACATCACGCCAGCGCGGCGATGTTGCCGCGGCGTTACGGAGGTGCGACGTGCTGCCTGAACGGGGACGAGACGGCCGAGTGGTCCATGAGGGCCGAGCGGCGCGCGTGCTGGGCATCCGTACCGCGTGGACCAGCGTCGGGGACGGCGAGTTCTTCTGCCCAGGATGCGGGGGCGACCGCAACTACCAGCGGCTCACCGGGCGCCGCCGCTTCACCCTGCTCGGCATGCCGGTGCTGCCGCGCGGCGACACCGGTCCGGTCGTCGAGTGCGCGGCCTGCCAAGGCCACTACGGCACCGACGTCCTCGACCACCCCACCACGAGCCGCTTCTCCGCCATGCTCCGCGACGCCGTCCACACGGTCGCCCTCGCGGTCCTCGCGGCGGGCGGCAGCTGCGCCCGTACGTCCCTGGAGGCCGCCGCGGGCACCGTGCGGGCCGCCGGCTTCCAGGAGTGCACGGAGGAACAGCTCGGCGCCCTCGTCGAGGCGCTGGCCGCCGACACGGGCCGCGTCTTCGGTGAACCCAGCGGAGCGGGCCTCGCCATAGAACTCCACGAGGCGCTGGATCCCCTGGCCCCGCACCTCGCCCCCGCCGGCCGCGAATCGATCCTCCTCCAGGGCGCCCGCATCGCCCTCGCGGATGGCCCCTACACCCCGGCGGAACGCGACGCCCTCGCGACGGTGGGCGCGGCGCTCACCATCTGCTCGGACGACGTGACACGGCTGCTGGCGGCGGCGCGTACGCCGTCGTAGGCGGACCCGCTCCCCGGCCTTCCTCCCTCGGCACGGACACTCGTCCGGCACTCCTCCGGCACTCGTCCGGCCGAACTCCCCGATGCGGTCCGCCGCGTGCCCTGCCGCGTGGCTCGCCGCACGGGAACGTCGGGTGATCGCTGTGAAAGACGCACGTCAGGCGTGTCATGGGCGAGTTGGGGCGTGGTGGCCGGGACAGGTGGTGCCAGTGGCGTGCGCGTCGTGGGGCGCGCGTCCGGGCCGGTGACTCCGGGGAGGCTGTGACGGACAGGTCGGCGTCGTCCCGCGAGGGCGACCTCCGTAAGGGAGAGCGATGACCATCCTGAGCCGCACGCTTCTCGTAGCAGCAGTACTGGTTGCCCCGATCACCTTCGCCGCGAACGCCTCCGCGCGCTCCGGCTGCACGTCGTCCGTGCCGTACGTCTCCGGGGACGGCGGCTACGACACCTACCGCATCCCGGCAACCGTCGTCACCGGCCAGGGCACCGTCCTCGCCTTCGCCGAGGGACGCCACAACAGCGCGGGCGACACCGGCCACATCGACGTCGTCCTCCGGCGCTCCACCGACGGCGGCTGCACGTGGGGCCCGTTGGCGGTGGTGGCCGCGGGGGACGGGGACACCCGGGGCAACCCTGCCCCCGTAGTCGACCCGCGCACCGGCGCGATCGTGCTCGTCACCTCCTACAACAGCGGCGCCGTCACCGAGGGCCAGATCATGCGGGGCGAGGTCACGGCGGAACAGAGTCGCCGGGTGTTCGTGCAGCGCAGCTGGGACGACGGCCGTACCTTCACCGCTCCTCGGGACATCACCGGGGAGGTGAAGCCGCCGAGTTGGCGGTGGTACGCGACGGGGCCCGGTCACGCGGTCGCGCTGACGCGGGGCGCGCATGCGGGGCGCCTGGTCATCCCGGCCAACCACTCCGCCGCGCCGGCCGCCGGGTCCACCGACACCGGCCAGGAGGCGAAGTACTACGGCGGGCACGACCTGTACAGCGACGACGGGGGTGAGACGTGGCGGGTGGGGTTCGTGGACGCCACGTACGACGGGGTCGACAACGCGAACGAGTCGTCCGCGGCCGAACTCCCCGACGGGCGGCTGTACTTCAGCTCGCGGGACCAGCTGGGGACGAGCGCGGGGAATCGGCTCGACACGTACTCCAGCGACGGGGGCGTGAGTCTCGACCGGCCCTACGCGGTCCAGCCCACGCTGGACGACGTGCCTGTGGTGGAGGGGAGTGTTCTCCAACTGCCGGGCGAGGGGGCTCCGTTGTTGTTCTCGGCGCCGTCTGTTCCCAACGCACGGCAGGGGATGGCGGTTTGGCGGAGTTCGGATGGCGGGGGGAGTTTCGTGAAGGCGGTCACGTTGTCGGGGGAGTGGGCGGGGTATTCGGATCTGGTGGCTGTGGGTGGGGACACCGTCGGGGTGCTTTATGAGACTGGGGCGACCAGTGCGTACGACACGATCGAGTTTCGGCGATTGCTGAGGACCACCCTGAGCGGCAGCTGACGACCCTGGGGGCTCCGCCCAGACCCCCGGCCTGTGCCCACCCACCCACCGTAAACGGGTGGGTGGGTGGGAAACCCGTTACAGCAACCCCGCCCCCGCCAGAAACTTCCCCACCCGCTCCACCTCACCCGCGGACAACCCCACCTGAGGCTCCGCAGTCGCCGGACACTCGATCACCCCCCGCAGATACAGCGCCGCCTTGAACGCCCCCAGCGCCGACGAACTACCCCCCATCCGCGCCGGGTCCCCCACCCCCACCAACCCGAACAAGGCGCACAGCCGCTCCTGTTCGGCACGGGCCCGCTCCCAGTCCCCACCCCGGCACAGCGCGTCGAGACGGACGTACCCGTGCGGATCGACGTTGGCGAGACCGGGCACCGCCCCGTCCGCGCCCAGGGCCAGCGCCGAGTCGACGAAGAGTTCGGACCCGGTGAGGACACTGAACCCGGTGATGTCCGGATGGACCCGCGCGCCGGTGACGACCGTACGGAAGCCGGCGAGGTCCCCGCTGGAGTCCTTGAGCCCGGCCAGCACCCCCTCGGCGGCGAGTTCGAGGACGAGGTCGGACGGCAGCTTCGTATGGACGGAGGCGGGGAGGTCGTAGGCGACCACGGGGACCGGCGACGCGGCGGCGATCAGGCGGTAGTGGCGGGCGATCTCCGCCGGGTGGGTGCGCGTGTAGAAGGGCGCGGTCACCACCACCGCGTCCGCCCCCGCGTCCGTCACGGCGGCCACATGGTCCAGAACCCGAGGCGTCGTCATGTCGATCGCCCCTGCCAGCACAGGGAGTTGGCCGCCGACATGAGCCACCACCGCCTCGACCACGTACCTCCGCTGCCGGTCCGTCAGATACGCCGCCTCCGACGTCG
The DNA here is from genome assembly GCF_033335955.1 of Streptomyces sp. N50. GTDB lineage: Bacteria > Actinomycetota > Actinomycetes > Streptomycetales > Streptomycetaceae > Streptomyces. The sequence continues at coordinate 2,761,302 of NZ_CP137549.1, read as the reverse complement.
ACCCGAGCAGGAACAGCCCGTGCACCCCCGCCTCGACGAGATGGTCGACAAGCCTGAGCAGTGAACGGACGTCCACCTCGCGGTCCGGTGTCAGGGGCGTGCAGACGGGCGGTACGACACCGGTCAGCGGGGCGGGGAAGGTCATGAAGGCTCCATGGGGCGGCTTTGGCGAACGAGGTCGCGGGTGGACAGATCCTCCTCTACAGGATGGTGGCAACGGTAGAAATGTCCCGGTGTCGACGCGGGCGAAAAGTCCGGCATGGCGGACGCGCACACGTCGTCCGCCTTCCAGCAGCGGGTGCGGAACGGGCAGCCGCTCGGCGGTCGCGTCGCCGACGGCACCGGCCCGATCAGCGGGATCGGGTCGATGGGGTGGAGGAGGCCGGGGGTCGCCGAGAAGAGGGCCCTCGTATACGGATGCCTCGCCCGGTCGGTGACCTGGTCGGCCGGGGTCTCCTCGACGATCCGGCCCAGGTACATGGTGATCACCCGGTCGCTCATCCGCCGTACCGTCTGGATGTCGTGGGACACGAACACCAGGGCCAGGCCGAGGCGTTCCTTCAGGTCCAGGAGCAGGTTGAGGATCTGGGCCCGCACCGACACGTCCAGCGCGCTGGTCGGTTCGTCGGCCACCACCAGGTCGGGGCTCAGCGCCAACGCCCGTGCGATCGCGACGCGTTGGCGCTGGCCGCCGGAGAGCTGTCCCGGGAGGCCGTCGGCCAGGGCGCGCGGGAGGCCTACCAGCGACATCAACTCCCGTACCCGTTCCTCGCGTTCGGCCTTCGTCCCGCGAGCGTGCACGTCCAGCGGATCCCGCAGTATCTGGCGGATCGTCAACCGCCGGTTCAGCGCGGTCGACGGGTCCTGGAAGATCATGCCGATGCCGGTGCCCACCGCGGCCCGGCGTTCGCCGTCCGGCATCGACCACAGGTCCCGGCCCCGGAAGGACACCGTCCCGGACGTCGGCCGCTGCACGCCCACCAACACCTTGGCCAGCGTGGACTTCCCACACCCGGACTCACCGACCACCCCGACCGTCTCACCGGGCGCGATGACGAGATCGGCCCCGGTCAGCGCATAAACCCGATCCCGGCTGAACAACCCCCCACTGCGCGCCTTGTGCACGACATGAGCACCGGCCAACTCAACCAACGCACCAGCCACTTGACCACCCTCAACACCCGTACGACTCACACCGCCCACCCCCATGCCCTAAGGGGCGCGGGGCTGTATCGATTTGCGGCTCCGCCGCGTGGGCGCGCCCAGCCCCCACTGACCAGCACCCCGCACACAACCCGAACCACCCACCCCCACCCCGCCCCACAACCCACCCGCCCCCTCACGTCACCGCCTCACGATCCGTCGTCACCAGGTCAACCGCCGGATGGTGACACGCCGCCGTATGCGTACGCGGCCCCACCAGATCCGGCGCCGTCGCCCGGCAGAGGTCACTCGCCAGCGGGCACCGGTCCGCGAACCGACAGCCCGCCGGAAAGTCGGCGGGGGAGGGCACGACCCCCTTGATCTGGGTCATCCGCTCGGCCGCCGACTCCAGGGACAGCACGCTGCCGAGCAGGCCGCGCGTGTAGTGGTGGGCCGGTGACTCCACCAGGTCGGCGGTCACGCCCGTCTCGACGATCTGGCCGCCGTACATCACCACCACCCGGTCGGTGACGTCGGCGATGAGCGCCAGGTCGTGCGAGACGAGGATCAGCGCGAAGCCCAACTCCTCGCGCAGGCGCAGCAGCAGCTCTATGACCTGCGCCTGCACGGTGACATCGAGCGCGGTGGTCGGTTCGTCGGCGACGATCAGCTTCGGGTCGCGGGACAACGCCATGGCGATCAGGACGCGTTGGCGCTGGCCGCCGGAGAGTTCGTGCGGGTAGCTGCGCAGGGTGCGCTCCGGGTCGAGGCCGACCATCGTCAGCAACTCGCCCGCCCCACGGCGCCCTCCGCGCCGTATGACCTGCTTGAGCTGCGCGCGGATCGTCATCGCCGGGTTCAGCGACGACAGCGCGTCCTGGTGCACCATCGCCATCTCGTGGCCCAGCAGTCTGCGGCGCACCCGCATCGGCTCGCCCACCAACTGCCGCTGGTTGAAACGGACATGGCCCCGCACCCGCGCGCCCTTCGGTTCCAGGCCCATCACCGCGAGCGCCGTCAGCGACTTCCCGCAGCCCGACTCGCCCACCAGGCCCAGGACTTCACCCGGCCGCACCTCGAAGCTGATGCCGTCGACGATGTCCACGCCGTGGTGGCGGCCCTCGAAGCCGATCGCCAAGTTCTCGACCGCCAGGACGGGTTGGCCGTCCGGGTCGGGCAACGGCCGTGCCCGGGACCGGAGTCGGAGTGCCGCCTCCGTCAGGCCGGGGAGCGGGAGCACCTCGCCGCTGCCCGGCTCCGGCGCGTCGAGCGGGTCGTCGTCGATGGCCTGCCGTACGTCCACCTCGCGCGGCGCCGGGGCCGCCCACGCGTCCGAGACTCCCTCGGACAGTATGTTCAGCGACAGGACCGTGACCAGCATCAGCAGGCCGGGGAAGACCGTCGCCCACCAACCCCCGGTCAGCACCATGTTCTTGCCGTCCGCGATGACACTGCCCCAGGACGGGTCCGGGGGCCGTACGCCCGCGCCGATGAAGGACAGCGACGCCTCGAAGACGATCGCCTCGGCGACCTGCACCGTGCAGAACACCAGGATCGGGGCGGCGCAGTTGACGGCCACGTGCTTGATGACGATGTGCGGGGTGCGGGCGCCGATCACCCGCTCGGCCGTCACATAGTCCTCGCCGTACTGGTCAAGTACGTTGGCCCGTACGACCCTTGCGACCGGCGGGGTGAACAGGAACGCGATCGCGCAGATCAGTACGGTGATCCCGCCGCCGAACACCGCGACCAGCACGGCCGCCAGCGCGATGCCGGGGAACGCCATCACCACGTCCAGGCAGCGCATCAGCGTCTCGTCGACGCCCTTGCGGGAGGTGGCGGCGACCGCGCCGATCAGCGCGCCGGCGACCAGGGCCAGCGCGGTCGCCCCGAGCCCGATCGCGAGGGACCAACGGGCGCCGTACATCAGCCTGCTGAGGATGTCCCGGCCCAGGCTGTCCTGGCCCATCCAGTGGTCGGCCGAGGGGTGCCCGGTGCCGTCGACGGGGAGTTGCTGGTCGAGCGGGTCGTGCGGGGCGATGAGCGGCGCGAACAGCGCCACCAGCACCACGACCGCCAGGAAGCACACCGCGACCTTCGACGCGAGCGGCAGTCGGCGCCAGCCGCGCAGCCGGATGCCGGGCCGGGACAGGGTCTCGGCGAGGCCCTTGCGGGAGAACCGGGGGAACTGAGTGGGCATCAGGAGGCATCCCTCAGGCGGGGGTTGACCAGCAGATAGAGGATGTCGATGACGAGGTTCACCACGACGAACCCGGTCGCCGTCGTGAGCACCACGCCCTGGACGACGGCCGGGTCGCCGTTCTGCACGGCGTCGATCATCAGCTTGCCCATCCCGGGGAGGGAGAAGATGGTCTCGATGACGACCGCACCGCCGAGCAGGTATCCGACGCGCAGGCCCAGCACGGTCAGCGGGTTCATGAGGGCGTTGCGCAGCACGTTCCGGCCGACCACGACCCGCGGTGGCAGACCGCTGCCGATCGCCGTCCGGACGTAGTCCTTGTCCAGCTCCTCGACCACCGACGTCCTTACGACGCGCGTGAGTTGGGCCGCCACCGGGAGGGAGAGGGCCAGCGCCGGGAGGGCCATCGTCTTGAGCCAGCCGGTGAGGGAGTCCGCCGGGTTGATGTAGCCGCCGGTCGGGAACCAGCCCTGGTCCACGGCCAGGTACTGGATCATCAGCAGCGCCAGCCAGAAGCCGGGCGCCGCGACCCCGGTCAGCGACACGACCCGGATGATCTGGTCGGGCAGCCGGTCACGGTAGATCGCCGCCGTCACCCCGCCGAGCAGCGACAGCACCACCGCGATCACCAGTCCCAGGAAGGTGAGTTGGAGGGTGAGCGGCAGTGCGGTGGTGACCTGCTGGAGGACCGGTGCCCGGGTCAGCGCGCTGGTGCCCATGTCGCCGTGCAGGAGTGCGCCCACGAAGTGGACGTAGCGCAGCGGCAGCGGATCGAGCAGGCCGTTCCGCTCGCGGAAGTCGTGCAGTTGCCGCGGGGTCGGGTTGGCGCCCTGGAAGAACGCGGACGCCGGGTCGACGTCCGAGAAGCGCATCACCACGAACACGAACAGCACGATGCCGAGCATCAGCGGAACGAGCAGGACGATACGGCGGGCCAGAATCCTGACGACGGTGACCATGGGCCAACTCCTGTACGGCTAGACCCACTTGGCCTGGAGGACGTTGATGCCGGGGTAGGGCTGCGCCCTTATCCCCGTCAGCTTCTTCGGGTCCCAGGCGGTCATCAGCTCGTTGTGGACGACCGGGTAGAGCACGGCCTGTTCGGCGACGGTGTCGATGTAGTCCTGGATCATCGTCTTCTTCTTCGCCGCGTCCGGTTCCTGGGTGGCCTGGTCCATGTCCCTGAAGAGCTGCTTGGCGACGGAGTTCCCGGCCCAACGGGCGTACCCCATCCAGAGGTTCCGCGGGCCGTAGTTGTAGTGCATGATCAGGTCCGCGTCGAGGCCGAACTGGTTGGGGTTGGAGGCGGCGGCGACCACTTGGTAGTCCTGCTTCTGGTCCATCTTGGTGAAGACCGCCGTGGTCTCCTGCGGGGAGAGCGTCGTCTGCACGCCGATCGCGTCCCAGGACGCCTTGATGGTCGGCAGACAGTCGACGATCCAACTCACGTTCACCGAGATGATGTTGACCTTCAGCCCGCTGACCCCGGCCGCCTTCAGCAGCGCCTTCGCCTTGTCGGGGTCGTAGTCGTAGACCGTCTTCGCCCGCCGGTAGGTGGGGTTGCCGGTGTCGAGGAACGACGAGGACGGCTTTCCGTGCCCCCGCAGGGCGACTTGGACCATCTTGTCGGTGTCGACCGCGTAGTGCAGCGCCTGGCGCACCCGTACGTCGTCGAAGGGCTTGTGCTGGGTGTTGAACATCAGGAACAGGTTGTTCATCCCGGCCCCGCCCGCGACCGTCATCCCGCCGCCGCGCAGCCGCTGGATGTTGGCGTAGGGGATGTTGTCGGCGATCTGCGCGCCCGCGCTCGACCCGGAGATCTTGGCGACGCGCGGCGCCGCGTCCACGATCGTCAGCCAGTTCATCGTCTTGAAGGCGGGCGGGCGCGGGCCGTTGTAGTCGGCGAACGCGGCGAAGGTCGTGTTGGACTTGGGGTGGTGCGCGGTCTGCTTGTACGGCCCCGAGCCGACCGCCTTCCCCTTGATCGCGTCGTCCCAGGCGCCGGGCTTCGAGAAGATGTGCTTCGGCATGATCTTCGCGAGCGTGAGGCGTGAAACCCCTTCCGGGAAGGGGAACTTGAGGACCAGCTCGACGTTCTGCGCGTCGATCTTCCGGACCTCCTTCAGCCAGCTGGCGAAGAAGCCCTGCGCGAGGGTCGCCGTCTTCGGGTCGAGGATGCGGTCGAAGACGAACACGACGTCGTCGGCGGTGACCGGCTGTCCGTCGTGGAACTTGGCGCCCGCGCGCAGCGTGAACTTCCACGAGGTGCCGCTCGTGTCCTTCGGCACGGCGGTCGCCAGCGCCGGGTAGGGCGCGCGGGTGATCGGGTCCGTGTCGACCAGGCCCTCGTAGATGTGGTTGTTGCCGGCCATGGCGAACGCCGACGCCGTCTGCGTCGGATCCCAGCTGCCGTCGTTGCCGTAGCCGATCACCGCGGTCAGCGTCCGGTTCTTGCCGGTGCCCCCGCCGCCGGTGTCGTTCGTCGACTGCGGCCCCGACGAACAGGCCGTCAGGGACGAGGAGATCGCCGCCGCCGCGCCCAGCGCGCCGGAGTACTTCAGGAACGCCCGGCGGTGCAGCGCGGGCACGTTCTGGGTCACGTCTTCGCGCATGGTTACTCCAGGAGGTACGACGTCCTACGTCCTGCGGTCAGCGCGACCATAAGAGCGGCCGTGGGGGCGGTCAAGGCATCGCACACGAATGGCGTAGCCGTCAGAGGTCGGACCAATGGCGGTTTGAAAAGGCCTGGGAATGGCGACAATTGACGTCTCATCAGGTCCGGCCGGGGTCGGACGTGGGACGTGGGACGTCTGATGCGGCTACGATGCGGCGCATGTCCGGGGAGCCAAGGAACAGTCGGATACAGCGCGAGATCGTCCAGCTGATCCTCGACCGCAAGCTCCAGCCCGGTGCGCCCCTGCCCACCGAGGCCGAGCTGATGGACGGCCTCGGCATCAGCAGAAACTCCGTCCGCGAGGCCCTCAAAGCCCTCCAGGCCCTCGACATCGTCGAGATCAGACACGGCTACGGCACCTACGTCGGCCGCGCCTCGCTGACCCCGCTCGTCGATGGCCTCACCTTCCGTACGCTCACCCGGCACGAGGACGACGCGGACGCGCTGGCCGAGGTCCTCCAGGTGCGCGAGGTGCTGGAGGAAGGCCTGATTCATCGGGTCGTTGCCACCGTCACCGAACCGGAACTGGACAGACTCGAAGCGGTGGTGACCCGGATGGAGGACGCGGGCCGCGCCGGTCGGCCCTTCCCCGAACTGGACCGGGAATTCCACGAGTTGCTCTACGCCTCGCTCGGCAACGAACTCGTCCCCCAACTCCTCGGCGCCTTCTGGACGGTGTTCCGCCGCGTCGCCGGAGCCCGGGGCTGGACCGACGACCCGGCCCCCGAACTCACCGTCCGCCGCCACCGCGACATCGTCACCGCGCTGCGCGCCCGCGATGTCGAGGGCGCGCAGCGCGCGATGGCCGACCACTTCCGCGGCATCGAGGCGCGCGCGGCGCAGGAGTCGCGAGGAGTGGGCTGACGTTCAGGTGGACCCTGAACCGAGCTCAGGGAGCGGTGAGTTGACCCACGATCGCCGCCCCGTCCAGCCAGACGTTCTCGCGGGAGATCTTGCCGTCCTTGAACTCGAAGACGTGCAGCATCCGGAAGGTGATCCGGCGGTTGTTCCCGGGGACGCCCAGCAGTGAGCCGGGGACCGTGCAGGTGATCAGGTCCTCGACGGTCGCCGCGTTCTCCGAGTAGTAGGTGTGGACGCGCTCGGACTTCTCGGTGCGCAGGTCCTTCACCAACTGCTCGTAGCGCGCCTGCGCGGCCGGGATGCCGACCGCCGGGCCGCCGGGCCAGCCCACGGCGTCGTGCTCGATGTCGTCGGTGTAGACGGACACCGCCGCCGCCGGGTCCCCGTGTTCCTCGGCGAGCATGTGTGTGCCGATCAGTACTTCCATGTCCGCCGGTGTGATGGAGCCCATCGAGCTCCTCCTCTCGTCGCGCCGCGCGCCGGTCGGGCCCGCGACCCCCGTTTGGTGAGACGGATATACTGTAATAAGAAAATTTTCTCACGACAAGAAGGAATTCGCATGCCCGAGGGCCGCAGCAGACAGAAGTTGCGCACGCGCCGCGCCCTGATCGAGGCTGCGGGCGCCCTGATCCGCGAGGGCCGGACGGTCACGATCGCGGAGGCGGCGGAGGCGGCCGAGGTGTCCCTGGCCACGGCGTATCGTTATTTCTCCAGCCCGCAGGAGCTGCTCCAGGAGACGCGACTCCTTATCCGTACCCCCGATGTCACCGCCGATCTGCCCGCCGACCCGGCCGAGCGCCTCGACACGCTCATCTCGCGTGTCGCCGAGCTCCAGCTCGGCGACGAGGCCATGTGGCGGACGCTGGTGCGGGCCAGCCTCGAACGCTGGTTCACCCAGCACGAGCACGGGCACGAGGGCGGCGAGCCGGAGATTCCCACCCGCAACCAGACCCGCCTCGGCTTCACCCGTACCGCGCTCGAACCCCTCGCCGACACCCTCCCGCCCGAACTCCACCGCCGCCTGACCATGGCCGTCACCCTCGTCTACGGCGTGGAGGCGCTGATCGCGACCCGCGACGCCTGCGGACTCGACCCCGAGGAGGCGCGGGACGTGATGCGATGGGCGGCGGGCGCACTCCTGGAGAAGGCGATGCGCGAGGCACCGGATGAGTGAGACACGGGAACCGTGGGACGAGCGGGACGCGGGTGTCCTACGGCTGCCCTCCGGCCGCCTGATCCGGGGCCGCGCCCTGCGCCGGCCACTTCCGGCCGACGGCCCGGTCCCGACGTACGGCGTGTATCTGCTGGGCAGCCCGCCGCCCCAAGTCCCTTGGCCGGCGCGGTGGTTGCGCTGGCCCGACTTCCGGCTGCCCGCCGACCGCGCCGAGGCCCGGACGGTCCTCGCCGAGGCCTGGCAGCGGGCCCGCGCCGAGCGCGTCGAGCTCGCCTGCCTCGGCGGCCGGGGCCGCACCGGCACGGCGCTCGCCTGCCTCGCGGTCCTCGACGGGGTGCCGCCGGAGGAGGCGGTCGCCTACGTCCGCGCCCACTACGACCGGCACGCGGTGGAGACGCCGTGGCAGCGGCGGTACGTACGGCGGTTCGGGGCGCCCTCAGGCCCGGCGGCCCCGGAAGCGTAGGCGGCGGCTCTCCTGGTCCGGGTCGACCACCACGTCCGTGAAACCGGCCCGCTCCAGCCGGGCCGGCAGCGTCGCCGGATCGAGGGTGTTCATCGTGTCCCGGAAGTGCAACACCCGGAAACGGAAGCTGGATCGGCTGTCGCTGCCCGCGAACGTGCCGCCGGGGCGCAGCACGCGGAACGCCTCGGCGAAGATGCGGTCCTGGTGGGCGGCGGTGGGCACGTGGTGCAGCATCGTGAAGCAGACGACGGAGTCGAACGAGGCGTCGGGGAGCGGCAGTTCGGCCCCGTCCGCGTGGAGCACGGTGGCTCGGTCGCCCCACCGGGACTGGAGCGCGCGGGCGCTGTCGGCGTCGATCTCGGCGGCGGTGAGGTGGTCGACCCGCTCGACGAGGACACGGAGGTTGGCGCCGTAGCCGGGGCCGATCTCCAGTACGTCCGCGCCGAGTTCGACGTGATCGAGGGCCCAGGGCAGGATGCGGTCCTTCGTCGTCTGCGCCCATCCCTCGGAGCTGCACAGCTTGCGGTGGGCTCGGTTCATCGGCATACGTCGACGCTAGGCGGGGCGGGCGGTTGTCCGCCACGGGCTAGGCTGCCGTGTCATGTCGCGAGACGGACAGGAGCGGGGCAGCCGGTTCGGCACGGCCATCCTCGTCGGTCAGTTCGTCATGCCGCGCGGCACCGCCTTCGCCACGCACCGGCACCCCGATCACCAACTCCTCTGTTCCGAACGGGGGTTGCTCCGGATCCGCAGCGAGCACGGGACGTGGCTGCTGCCGCCGTCGCTGGCCCTGTGGATCCCCGCGCACGTTCCGCACGCGACGGAGTCCGAGGGTGATGCCGTCATGCGCGGTGTGTTCGTCGCCCCGGTGAGCTGCCCGCACATCGACTGGCGGGACCCCACGGTCGTCGCGGTCACCCCCCTTCTCCACGCGCTCGTCGTGCACTTGGACCGCACGGACCTGACACCGGACGCCCGCGCGCGAGCCGAGCCGGTGCTCCTCGACGAGCTGCGCCCGGTGCCGGTGACCAGCGTGTCCGTACCCGAACCGCGCGATCCCCGGGCGCGGTCGGTGGCCGAGGTGCTGCGGGCCGACCCGGCGGACGGGCGGACGCTCGCGGAGTACGGCGGTCAAGTCGGCGCCAGCACACGGACGTTGGCCCGCCTCTTCGTCGCGGAGACGGGGCTCGGGTTCGGCCAGTGGCGGGAACGGCTGCGGATGCAGGCCGCGTTGCCGTTCCTCGCCGAGGGGTTGCCGGTGGAGTCCGTCGCGCGACGGGTGGGGTACGCCTCGGCGAGTTCCTTCACGGCGGCGTTCCACCGGGTGGTCGGGGTGACGCCGAGGCAGTACTTCCCCCGTTAACCGAGCGCTTCCGCCACCAACTCGGCCGTGTCCGCGACCAGTTGGTTGTCGTACGGCCCGTCGGGCAGCGTCGGCTTCGTCGTCAGGACCGCGAGGACGACCGGGTCACCGGACTCCGTCCAGGCGATGCCGACGTCGTTGGCGGTGCCGTAGTCGCCGCTGCCCGTCTTGTCGGCGATGGTCCAGGTCGCGGGGAGCCCGGCGCGGAAACGGGCGGCGCTCGTCGTGTTGTTGAGCAGCCAGGCGGTGAGCCGGTCGCGGTCGGGGCGGCGCAGGGCGTCGCCGAGGACGAGCTTGCCGTACAGTCCGGCGATCGCGCGCGGGCTGGTGGTGTCCGTGATCCGGTCCGGCTCGGCCGAGTTCAGCTCGGTCTCCCAGCGGTCGAGCCGGGTGACCCGGTCGCCGAGGGAACGGGCGAAGCGGGTGACGGCGGTGGGGCCGCCGAGTTCGCGCAGGATCAGGTTTCCGGCGCCGTTGTCGCTGTAGCGGATCGCCACGTCCGCGAGCTGCTCGACCGTCATGCCCTCGGCCAGGTGCGCCCGGGTCTGGTCGGAACCGTCGACCAGGTCGGCCTCCGTGTAGTGCACGACCTTGTAGAGCACCTCGCCGTGCCGGTCCAGGTCCCGCAGGACGGCCGCGGCGGCGAGCGTCTTGAACACCGAGCACATCGGGAAGAGTTCGTCGGCACGGTGCACGACGGTCTTCCTCGTACCGAGGTGATGCGCGAACACGCCTACGCGGGCGCTGTGTTGCTCCTCAAGGGCGCGCAGGCCCGCCGTGACGTCGGTGCCGGTCCCGGCCGATGCCTGGGCCGGGGAGGCGCCGGCGACGAGGGTCGCGGCGATGGCGGCACCGGCGGCGAGCAGGGTGCGGCGGGTGGCGGTGGCGGTGGCGGTGGCGGTGGCGGTGGCGTTGCGGGTCGAGGGGGTCGTAGGGGTCGTAGGGGCCGTAGGGGACTGTTCGGAGCCTGAGATCACGCTCTCCTTTGTTCGGGCTGCGTCTGTTCGGTCTGCGGCTGTTCGGTCCGCGTCGACGATCGGTCGGTTTCCGTCGACGATCTCTCCAGTGACCGACGCGACAGCTCATCCCTTGGTTGCGTCGCCGTAGACCATCGGGCGATCCCCGGACGGGTGCCGGATCGGCACAGTGGGCGCATGGTGAACACACAGGGGATCACTCGGGGGCAGTTCCTGGCGGGGTCGCTGGCCCTCGGAGCGGCGGGTGCGCTGCTGCCGTCGGGACAGGCGTCGGCGCGGCCGCGCACACCTGCACGGGCGGCACATGCCCGGTGTCCCGGCCTGCGCCGGCACGGCGTCGTCTACACCGTCGGCGAGGGCGAGACCCCCGCCACGGCCTGGAACCCGCACCGCATGCGCGCCGATCTCCGCGCGATCCGCGACGAGTTGCACGCCGACACGGTCGAC